>PKTF01000131.1 GCA_002869275.1 Ignavibacteria bacterium
AATCGTCACGGATTCTCTGACCGGCGAACGCCTGTCCCTCGTCAACATGTACCTGCCGCAACTGGGCATCGGGGCGGCGACGGATGCGAACGGTTTCTACTTCATCGGAAATATTCCCGATGGGAAGCAGGCCTTCCGCGTGACGCTCATCGGATACGCCACCGTCACTCGTGAGCTGGAAATCGAGGCCGGGAAAATTATCACCTGGGATCTTAAACTCTCTCCGTCGGTTGTGGAGATGGACGTCGTGGAAACCACGGCTGAACGCCGCATCCGCTACGACACGGAAATCAGTACGATGCCGATTTCCGCCGCCGAAATCTCCGTCGTTCCCAAGGCGGTTGAGGCCGATTTGTTTCGTACGATCGCCGTGCTGCCGGGTGTGGTCGCGACCAGCGACATGAGCAGCCAGTTCTACGTCCGTGGCGGAGGCGGCGACCAGAATCTCATCATCCTCGATGGGATGACGATTTACAATCCTTTCCATGCTCTCGGCATCTTTTCGATTTTCGATGCCGACGCCATCAAGGAAGCGGAAATCCTCAAGGGCGGTTTTCCCGCGCAATGGGGCAACCGACTCTCATCGGTCATCAATATTCGTACGCGAGAAGGAAACAAGAATCGCTTTTCCGGCAAGCTCAACATGAGCCAGGTCAGCGGAAAGGCCCTGCTCGAAGGACCGACACCCTGGGACGGTTCATGGATGCTGTCGGTACGCAAGAGCTTCTTCGATGAGGTCCTGCAGAATTTCGTGCGACAGGAGACGCCCTTCGATTTTTACGATGTCATCGGACGCATGAATGTCTCCACGGGTGAGAGCGGAAGGCTCTCGGTGCATTCGCTCTTCAGCGGCGACGTCATCAAGCCCAGTTCCGAATACGATCCCGAGTATCAGTGGAGCAATGCTGCTTACGGCATGAGCTGGTTCCAGGTGCTCGAAAACAAGTACCTGCTTGAAACCACATTCAGCTTCAGCAACTTCCTCGGGGAACTGCGTCCGCGGGCAAATTCCCAGATTACGCCGCGACTCTCTGAAATAAACGACGTGTACTTCAATGGCTCCGTCACGTATTTCCGCGATAACGGCGACATGTATGGCGCAGGTTTCATGTTCCGTCTGCCCGAGTATCACTACAGCTTTGTCAACTCGGCCAATTTCGCGCGCGACGAGGTAAAGAAAAGCAGTGAAACCGGTATCTGGTTCAAGTACAAGATCAAGCAGTTTCGTCCCTTCGCGCTGGAACTGGGACTCCGCTCTGATATTTTTTCAGTCCTGTCGCCCAACAGCGCAGATGCCTTCGAGCCCCGTATCGGTTTCGCCTGGGATATCAATCCGTCGCTTTCTTTCAAAGCGTCGTATGCGCGAGTCCATCAGCGCGTGATCACCATCACCAACGAAGACGATGTCGTCTCGCTTTTTGAAACCTGGATCCCCGTGCCGAACGACGAACCCTCGCAGGAGGCGGATCATTATATCATCGGTTTCGACGGTGACATCACCTGGATACCCGGACTCAATTTCAACCTGCAGGGGTACTACAAGGATCTAAGCAACCTGGTGGATTACAATCGCGACAAGGTGGATTCCGACGATCCAGATTTCGCTCGTGCCGAGGGTGAAACCTATGGCGTCGAGTTTTTCCTCGAAGAGAGGCATCCGAAATACTATGGCCTGCTGTCGTATTCCCTGAGTTATACCGAGCGTTCGATCGGCGATTTCGTCTATAATCCACGCTACGATCGCCGGCACAGCTTCAACGTGATTGCAGGCTGGAAATTCTCGGAGGGATGGGACTTCAATGTGCGCTGGGAATATGGCTCGGGATTGCCGTTCTCGCAGATCATCGGCTTCTACGACAGGCTGCGTTTCACGGGCCTGTTCGAGGGTGGCGGGTACATTGATGAAACCGGCGAACCGTACACCATGCTCGGCTCCAAGAACAGCGGACGCCTGCCTACGTATCACCGGCTCGATGTCAATCTTTCCAGGACCTTCGACTTCGAGTCCGTTCGCTTCGTCGCTGAAGCGAGCGTCCTGAACGTCTACGACCGTAACAACATGTTCTATTACGATCGTACGACCGGGGAGCGCATTGACATGCTCCCCATACTTCCGACAGTGAATCTCCGCGTCGAATTCTAGCCGAGCACGCCCCATGATGGCGAAGCCGCGCCGCAATGATTTTCTCATCCCTTTTCTCGCCGTCCTCACGGATGCGACGGCGATTATCGCCTCATTTCTGCTGGCCTATTTCATCCGTTTCGAGAGCCTGCTGGTCGAGTTTATTCCCGTCACGAAGGGCTATCCTCCGATCAGCGCCTACCTTCTCGGAGGTCTCGCGATCCTGCCGATATGGCTGCTGCTGTTCAACGGGCTGAAAGTCTACCGCTCCCGGCGGGATGTCGACCTCAGTCTGGAGTTTTTCCAGATCCTCCGTATCGTCAGCCTCGGTATGCTGATCGTACTCAGCCTCACGTTTTTCTACCGCGAGTTTTCCTATTCGCGCATCGTGTTCGTGTTTATCTGGGTGCTGTCCGTCACGTTCATTTTCCTCGGCCGCGTTCTCGTGCTCTCATATGAAAAGCATCTGTATCGGAAAGGGAAGGAACTGCGCAACCTGCTGCTGGTGGGGACGAACAAGCTGGCGCAGGACCTCGCGCTCCGTGTCACACATCAGCCGGTGCTGGGCTACCGTCTCGCGGGATATATTTCACACGAAGATGAACGCATCGAAAGCGTCGTCTCGCCGCGCCTCGGAGGCGTGGACGACATCGTGGGCATCGTCACGGAGCATCGCATAGAAACCATACTCGTCTGCCTTTCTTCGGATGAGACGGATGAGCTGGTACGGCTCGTCAATCTGCTGGAGGGGCGGACCGTGCAGATCCTGATTCAGCCCGACGTGCTGGGCATCACGCCCACGCGGCTGCGGCTGGGAGAGCTTTTCGGTCATCATCTCCTCGGGGTCAAGGACCTGCCGATGACCACCTGGTCACGTATCGCCAAGCGTACGTTCGACATCATGTTCAGCCTTGGCGTTGCGATACTGTTCGCTCCGTTCGCTGCACTGATTATGCTGTTCATTTACCTGGAGTCGGGCCGACCGATTTTTTACCGCCAGACGCGTGTTGGTATGGACGGCATGGAATTCGAACTGCTGAAGTTTCGCACGATGACCGTGGATGCCGAGCAGGCTTCCGGTCCGACCTGGACGAAACGCGGAGATCCGCGCGTCACCCGCATGGGACGCGTGCTGCGACGTCTCAGCCTCGATGAAATTCCCCAATTCATCAATGTACTCCGAGGCGAAATGAGTGTGGTCGGACCGCGCCCCGAGCGACCGGAGTTCGTCCAGCAGTTCCAGCAGTACGTCCCGAAATACCTAGAACGCCATCGTTTGAAAACCGGTCTTACCGGCTGGGCACAGGTCAACGGACTGCGAGGCGAAGTACCGATTGCGGAACGGACTAAGTATGACTTGTATTATATTGAGAACTGGTCACTGAAGCTTGATCTCCGAATCATCTTCAAAACTCTGTACACCATTTTATTCGGAAAAGACGCCTACTGATATGATTGCAATCATCATCTTCTACATTCACATCGTCGGCGCGGTATACGCCTTCAGCAAGGGGTACGTCGAGCACAAGCTCGTCGACGCCTTCATGTCACTGGGTTTTGTGGCGATCATCTTCTCGGTGGGCTGGACGATGGCCGGCTTTATCGTGCGTTTCTTCTTTCCGGAAAATGGTTTCGGGGCGTGGCTCGACAACGACACAATCTCATTGCTTCTTGTTACCATCTTCGAGGCAATTCTCTATATCACGTATTTTGTTAAAATGCGTGACAAGGAAGCCGTCACGGCCTGAACAGGTGCAGGGAGGACTGGGAGGAACGGTAGACTACATCAGGGGTATGGGGTTGCTGCTCAGATGATCCGTGTGGCGAAATCGATTCCGAGGCCCTCGCGCGTGATTTCCGGAACTTCTCCCGTAAAATCAATCATGGTAGACAGCAGGTCGTCGTAGGGACTGCGGTATTCAGCGTCCACTTCGATGATCATATCCACGAGCGGATCGAACATTTCGAACAGCCCTTCGTTGGTATCGGGCTCTTTCCATTCGGGGAGTTTCGCTGACATGGAGATCAGGGGATTGCCCAGTTCGGCGATGAGGAGCTGGCACATCGCGTGGTCCGGCACCCTGATGCCGGTGGTTTTCCGTTTCGGATTCAGGACGAGGTTCGGGACCATTTTGGTCGCCGGCAGAAGGAAGGTGTAGGGCCCGGGAACGAGCTGGCGGATGATCTGGTACGCGGAATCCGAGATCCTCGCGTAGTCTGATATCTGCGAAATGTTGGCCGCAACGAAGGTCAGAGGCCGGTCCGTAGGCAGGTTGCGGATGCGGCGGATTTTTTCCTGGCCGGCTTTGTTGTTGATATCGCATCCGATCGCGTAGACGGTATCGGTGGGGTACAGCATGATGGCGCCGCGATGCAGCTGATCGACGACGGCATCCACGAGCCGCATCTGTGGGTTGTCAGGGTGGATGGTGTAGCGAGTTGCCATGATAAACAGAGATTCTGATGGTGGAGCTGATCTGTTTTTCGTACGGAATACCGAGCCGGAGGTTGCGTCGGCGTCTTACACGTCGTTGAAGTAGGTCTCCATCTAGGCCAGCTGTTCGATGGTGTTGACGCCGCGAATTTCGTTGAAATCCTCGACGATCTGTGGAACCATGGTCCGGCCTTCCCGACTGAAGATTTCAAACACGTCCGGAAGATAGTATTCACCCTGGGCGTTGTCGTTGTCGATACGACGCAGGGCATCGAACAGTTCGGTCGCGCGGAAAATATAGATTCCGCTGTTGATTTCACGGACGGTCAGTTCTTCGGGATTGGCATCCTTGTGTTCCACGATCTTGATGATGTTTCCGTTCTCATCACGGATGACGCGGCCATAACCGCCGGGATCTGGAAGGACGGCCGTCAGCACCGTCACCGTCGCACCGGTGGACCGATGTGTTTCCAGGGCGTTCAGCATGGTGTCGCGGCGCGTCAACGGCGCATCGCCCGAGAGAATTACCACGTCGCCCGTGAAATTTTCCAGCGGGGGTTCCGCCATCTGTACGGCGTGACCTGTCCCGAGCTGCTTCTCCTGCACGGCGAACTGTATGCCGGGATCCACCTCCGACAGGTAATCGATGACGCTCTGTCGCTGATGTCCGACGACGACGATTGTGCGCTCACAGCCGATATCACGAGCGAGTCGGTAAACATGTTCGATCAGTGGTATGCCGCCCAGTGTGTGCATCACCTTCGCCGTGTCGGGATTTTTCATGCGTTTTCCCTGACCGGCTGCCATGATGACGGCAGCTAAAGAATGTGTGTTCATGGGTGAGGTACAGAAAGGATGTTCGGTGTGTGCATGTGTGGATGAGGCATGCCCGGACTGAATGGGGACTGACACGTCGTACGGGTGGTCACAGGATCTGCTTGATCTTGTTGTGTTCATCGACGAGGATGATCTTAGGCTTATGCCCTGCAACCTCGTCTTCTGCGTACTCGGCGTAGGTGATGATAATGACTTCATCCCCAACATGTCCGAGCCGGGCTGCCGCACCGTTCAGGCAGATCGTACCTGATCCGGCTTCGCCGCGCAATGCATACGTTTCGAAGCGGTGCCCGTTGTTGACGTTGACAACCTGTACTTTCTCATATTCCAGAATGTCAGCAGTTTCCATCAGCGAACTGTCTATGGTGATGCTTCCTTCATAGTACAGCTCTGCCTGAGTGACGCGGGCCCGATGGACCTTTGACTTGAACATGATGCGCTTCATGAATCTATCGCCTTCTCTCCGAGAGTCATATTGTCTATCAATCTTGTCTTGCCGACGCGTGCCGCGATGGCAATGAGAACCCGGCCGGTGATCATTTCGCCCGCCGGTTCGAACGTATCCGGGTGCACGATCGCTGCGTAATCGAGGTCCACGGCACCCGAGCGCTGCAGTTCGTCGAGCAGAGTGCTTCGCAGCTCGGCGGTCCGGCGCTCACCGTTGTCGTACTTCTGCCTCGCCAATTGCAGGGCATGAGAAAGCGCCAGGGCCTCGCGACGATCCTGATCCGAAAGATACGTGTTTCTCGAACTCATTGCCAGTCCGTCAGGTTCCCGCCTGATTGGGGCGATGACGATGTCGATGCCGAAATGCAGGTCCCGTGTCATCCTCCTGATGATGGCAGCCTGCTGGGCGTCTTTCTGTCCAAAAACCGATAGATGAGGACGGACAATATGAAATAGTTTTGTCACCACGGTCGTGACGCCTCGAAAATGCGTCGGTCGAGAGGCTCCTTCGAGACTGCTGCCCAGCTGATCGACGTGAACCCAGCTGGCGTCACCTTCCGGGTACATCTGTGCCGCTTTGGGAGCAAAGACGATATCACAGCCGGTCGATTCAGCCAGGGTGCAATCCCTTTCGAAGTCCCGCGGATAACGATCGAGGTCTTCGCCCGCGGCAAATTGTGTCGGATTGACGAAAATGGAGAGCACGACGATGTCGGATGCTCTGCGCGCCAGACGCAGCAGATCGAGATGTCCTTCATGCAGAAATCCCATCGTGGGCACGAAACCTATACGGCGTCCTCCGGCGCGATGCTCATCGGCAAGGCGCTGCATCTCGTTGATGTCGCTGATGATGATCATGCCCGGCGGGTCAATCGGGTGACATGTGCGTGAGAAGGCGTCCGACGGTATCGCGCATTTCCTGCCGAGGGACGACAAGGTCGAGAAAACCTTTCTCGAGGAGGAATTCAGAGCGCTGGAAGCCTTCGGGGAGGTCTTTGCCGATGGTCTGCTTGATGACGCGCGGTCCCGCAAAACCGATCAGCGCTCCAGGTTCGGCGATATTTACGTCACCGAGCATGGCGAAGCTTGCCGTCACGCCGCCTGTGGTCGGATCGAGCATGATGGAGATGTAGGGGAGACCCGCATCGTGCAGCAGTGCCAGGCGTGCGCTTGTCTTTGCCATCTGCATGAGAGAATACGCGCCTTCCATCATTCTCGCGCCGCCGCTGGACGCAACAACAATCAACGCGCATTTCTGTTTGAGCGCGCGGTCAACAGAACGGGCTATTTTTTCACCCACCACCGAACCCATGCTGCCGCCGATGAAGGAAAAATCCATGACGGCGATGGAAACCGGAGTACCGTGAATCTTTCCCATGCCGCTGCGTATGGCATCTTTCATCCCGGTTTTCTTGATCGTAGCCTCGATGCGCTTGTCGTACGGCTTGGTATCGGTAAAAGCGAGAGGGTCGGTCGAATGCATTTTCTTGTCATGCTCCCGAAAACTTCCACTGTCCAGAAGGATGTCGAGATACTGCGCACTGCCGATACGGAAGGATGCTCCGCAATGGATACAGGTGTAGAGTGATGCCTCGAGCTGTGTCTGGTGCATCATTTCGCTGCACGCCGGACATTTTACCCATGAGCCGTCAGCCACTTCGCGTTTCTGAACCGGGGCATCGATGTTGCTTTTACTGCGTTTGAACCATGCCATTTATCAATCTCCGTCCGTTTCCTTTCGTCTGAACAGTGTGTGCTTCGCCTGCTTGACTTCGAACTGCTGCACGTACAGCGGTTCGCAGGTGTCGGTGTCCGCGGCTTCTCCACGAGAAAGCATTTCTTCTCCGAGCAATGCGATGTACGTGGCATCCGCCGTGATATTCTCGAGCGGCGTCACGTGTTCGCGTTGCGCAACGTCGAGGATATCGGCTGAAGCGTATCCTGCAATGTACGCACATTTCTTGATTGCTGCTTCAATTTCCTCCGTGTGCAGGACAGAAACCGGGGAACGGGTAGTCCAGGAGTTCCTCGCGAACTCATAGGCCGCGGCGTACATCTCATTCTTTCTCGAAGGGAGTAGCACCAGCAGCTCTTCATGCATTTCCACTGAGACCGCACGCGACGCAGCGAAAGCCAGGGAATCGAGTGTTGGCACCAATGCCAGGGGTATATCGAGCGCCAGTGCCATGCCTTTGGCGACAGCCAGCCCGATTCGGAGTCCGGTGAAGGACCCCGGTCCTGCCGATACCGCGATTCCTGTCAGGTCGCCGGCGGTGCTTCCATGTTCCTGCAAAATATCACGGCAGAGAGGTGCAAGCAGTTCGTCGTGCGCGTTCGTGGCATCATGGCGCATCGAGCGCAGGATACCGCCTTTTTCTACCAGCGCCACACTCAGGGCAGAGGTGGCGGTTTCAATTCCAAGAATCATCGGCTTCTCCGAAACAGTTCCTGCGGTTCGAAGAGGATGGAGTCATCAGCCTCGTTATCAAGCAGCGCGATGGTGATTTCGCGCGAGGAAGGATCGGCGGAGTGCCGAATGGCGACTTCGTAGCGCGGACAGGGCAGCAGTTTGCGGGCTCGTTCAGCCCATTCGATGAGAATAATGCGCTCTTCACGGAAGAGTTCATGCAGTCCGATCTGCAGCATTTCTTCCTGTGTCGAAAGTCGGTAGAGGTCGCAGTGTGCGATCGGGCTCGTGCCGCTGTATTCGTTGACGATGGTAAAGGTCGGACTGCTCACCTGATCGGCGCACTCGAAATGCTCACAGAGTCCGCGAATGAATGCCGTTTTTCCGGCACCCAGATCGCCGCTCATGGCGACCACCGCTTCGGGCGGCAGGGCCTCACCGAGCTGCCGTCCTGCCGCGCGTGTCTCTGCTTCGCCGTATGTGTTGAGTTCAAGTCTCACGGGCAGGATCAGACCTTCGATCTCATCGTGATCACCGGCAAGATCAGTTCCTCGAGAGACATTCCGCCATGCTGGAAACTGTCTCGATAGTAGGAGAGGTACTTGTTGTACTCCGTCGGATACACGAAGTAATGGTCTTCCTTCGCGATGATGTAATTCACTGTTACCCCGCGCCGGGGCAGCTTGTACTCTTCAGGATTCTTGATGTACATCGCGTGTTTGCTGTCGGCTTTAACATTGCGCCCGTATTTGTACCGGAGGTTTGTCGACGTCTCGCGATCTCCGAGCACCTTGCTGCCGCGCATGCAGCGCACACTCCCGTGGTCGGTCGTCACGACGATGGTGGCGTTGGGGGTCCGCGCGATCTGCTGGAACATGCTGTACAGATGCGAGTGTGTGAACCAGGTATTTGTCAGGGAGCGGTAAGCGGATTCATCCGGAGCGATTTCCTTGAGGATGGGAAAGTCGGAACGGCTGTGCGCCAGCATGTCGACAAAATTGACGACGATGGCCGTGAGATGGTTCTTCACGAACGCGGAAATGTTGCCGACCATCTGTTTCCCGAATTCCGGATCGATGATCTTGATGTATTTCAAGTCATTACGGAGCTTTATGCGGCGGCGTTCGAGCAGCTTTTCGAGGAATTCCTTCTCGTGTTTGTTCATCGAATAGTCGTCATCGTCCTTGTTTGCCCAGAGGTCGGGGAAGACACGTTCGATTTCACTCGGGTAGTATCCGCTGAAAATGGCATTCCGCGCGTAGGGCGTCGCCGATGGCAGGATGCCCATGTAGAATTCCTTCTCGATGGTGTACAGCCCGCGCAGGTGCTGTTCCATCACGAGCCACTGGTCATAGCGCATGCAATCGATGACGAAAAAGAACACCGGACCCTTGGAGTCGAGATGTGGCAGAAGGAAACGGTCCACGACCTGCGGAGAGAGGGTGACGTCGTCGTCGTCGAGCCAGTCGCGATAATTGCGCTCGACAAATTTGCAGAATTCCTGGTTGCACTCCTTGCGCTGATCGGCCATGGTTTGCTGCAACCCGAGCTGTGGATGCTGGTCGAGTTCCAGTTCCCACTCCACCAGCTTTTTGTAAATCTCCACCCACTCATCGAGATCCAGCGGACCCTGCAGCTTCATCGTGACCTGGTTGAATTCGCGGATATAATCCTGCGCCGTACGGTCGCCGACGATGCGCTTTCCCTGCAAAACCTTTTTCGCGACGAGCAATATCTGGCTGGGATTTACCGGTTTGGTGAGGTAATCAGCGATTTTCTCACCGATAGCCTCTTCCATGAGTGCTTCTTCCTCGTTTTTGGTCACCATGACCACCGGTACATTCGGCCGAACTTCCTTGATCGCGGAGAGCGTTTCGAGTCCCCCCATGCCCGGCATGGATTCATCGAGAAGGATCAGATCGATGCTTTCGCGAGTGACGAAGTCGAGCGCATCCTCACCGTTCGTGACCGTACTGAGACGGTAGCCTTTCTGTTCGAGATGCATGATGTGCGGACGGAGAAGTTCGACCTCGTCGTCCACCCAGAGAATATGTCCTTTGTCATCCGCCATTGCGGGGGCCTCGCGTCTTTTCAGTGAATCAGATTCAAGAAAACAACCTACGAAACATCATAGGTGCACGCAATACACTAGCGGATACTGCAAAGAGGAACGCCGAGTTCCTCAGAGTTTACGCTGAGTTTCTCAGAGTGCTTTCCTGAATTGTCACTCCGCGCTACTCTGAGTCGACGCTGCGTAACTCTGCGTTCCTCTTTTATCTTTCAGTTGCCTTTATCACGCGTATCCGATAGATTCCCGCATGATTCTGCTCATTGTTCTATGTTTCCTTATCCTTCTTCTGTCCTTTCTCGCATCGAGCATGGAAGCCGCGCTTTTTTCCGTCACACCGATCCAGATCGAACAGATGTGTGATCGCGGACTCACCGGGGCATCCCGGTTGCGTCGGAACAAAAAGGCGATTCAGGAATCCATCGTCGCCATCGTCATCCTCAACAATCTTTCGAACATCGCCGGGTCCATCCTCGTCGGAGCGCTGGCCATCGATGTGTTCGATGATGTGTGGGTTGGGGTGTTTTCAGCGGCCCTGACCTTCGCAATCATCGTATTCGGCGAGGTGGTCCCCAAGACCATTGCCGAGCGGAACGCCGCCGTCTACGCGCGATACACCGCACAGTTCGTTTTCGTCCTTCGCATATTTTTTAAACCGATGATTGTCCTCATCAACGTGTTTGCCCGACCTTTTGGCGGACAGGCGGATGTTGAGCATCGATTATCGGAAGAGGAAATAACGATTCTCGCCAGGATGAGCCACCATCACGGAAATATACTCGAAACCGAAAATCAGCTCATCCGCCGGGTATTCGAACTCGACGACCTTATGGCCCGCGATATCATGACACCACGGACCGTGGTGTTCGCGCTCCGCGGCAACGACCGTCTCGACAGCGTAGCCAATGACCTCTACAAGGCGGCGGTGAGCCGAATACCGATTTACGGCGAAGATCTGGACGATATTCTCGGACTTGCGCATATACGTGAGCTGCTCGCCGGAATGGCGAAAGGCAAGGGACATAAGCTGTTGCGTGATTTTGCGGAGGAGGTGAGCTTCGTGCCTGACACGGCGCGCCTCAACGTGCTTCTTACGGATTTTCAGAAAAATCGTGAACACCTGTCCATCGTCGTGGACGAACACGGGGGTATGGCGGGCGTGATCACGCTGGAGGATATCCTGGAACAACTCGTCGGTGAGATCGTCGACGAACACGACAGCGATGTCGACCTGCGCGTCAAGGCGAGGCTGCTGAAGGAAATGCGGAGAAAAGGGTTGGAGTGATCAGGGCTCGAATCGGTAAACCAGTCCACCACTGAAAATCAGGTGTTTTGTAAGGCCGGTGCTGGCAAAAAACTGCAGCGGTCCAACATGCGCCGTGATGCCGAACGTCGCTTTCAGCGCGTCATCACTCAGCGTTACCGGCACCGTCTGTGGATCGATGTCGTAGCCGATTTCGTCCTTGATATTCTGCGGCAGCGTGAACGTGTAGCTGCCATCCGAGTTGAGAGTTTCGTATGACACGCCCACATACGGTTCAATCATGCCGAATCGCTTGCTCGCGTGGATGTTGAATGCGAAAAGATCCGTCTCGGCTTCCAGTTTGGCTTTGGTGAGACCAACTTCATTGTCGATGGTACTGTGCTGGAAACCTGCCTGAACGGCGGCATCGAAATAGGGATCGTCGAACCAGTTGGTGAACGCGTGCTTGATCGCGATGCCGAAGAAACTGAAACGCCCCACGTTGACGTCGAACACGACCGGCGGGATGTATCGCAGGAGCATTTCGCTGTTCCAGAGGGAGCCGATGGTTAGCTGAGGAACTGCGGCCGCAACGTAATTCTGATTTGTACCAGAGGTTAATGCAAGCTGACTCGGCAGACTCGCGAGCGTCGCGCTGTCGATTCCCTGCACGTTCGCGCTCAAGTATTCTTTAGGGATGACAAATCCACTGCCTTCTCCGCCGAACACCGTTGCGGTGTTCACTCGTGTCTTAAGGGCTCCGTCAACTTCGGCCTCGCGCAGCTGCGCTTTGAAGTAGTTCAGCTGGAGTACACGGCTCCATTGCTCGAATTCAGAGATGGGATCATACGGATTGGGGGTGTTGTCAAGCGGAAGCACCGCTTCGAACATGCGCTCCTCATCCACGACGAAGGCCGCCATCGCGCGCAGGGAAATTTCAAAATAGAATTCGTTGTCGCGAGGGATGTAGGCGTGGTTGTAGAAGGCGTCGTTTGCGCCGACGTTTGATACGATCACCAGCGGACTCATGAAGCCTTCGGCGTTTGCCTCGAACAGCTCGCGTGAATAGTCTTCGAGCAGAGCCTTCGTGTCAATGTTCACCTGCGCCGAGAGGGGGAGGGGGAAGAGCAGGACGAATGCGAGTATCGTGAGAATACGCATGCGGACAACACCTATGTTTCTCATTTGTGCTTTTCGATGGCCTCGATAATACACCGTGTGATATCCTCGATGGTTCCGATTCCCTGGATGTCAGTGAGGATACCCTTGGCGCGGTAGTACTCCGCGATGGGCTTGGTCGTATCGCGATAAATCCGTAGTCGTTTACGGATGGTGCTCTCTTCATCATCGGAGCGCCCGCGCTTACCCAACCGTGAGATGATTTCATCCTCGGTGACGATCATATTGAGCACGGTGTTGAGTTTCGTCCCTTCGGGAAGCATGTGCTCGAGGGCGTCTGCCTGGGCGGGGGTACGTGGGAAGCCATCCAGCAGAAAACCATCAGCAGTATCCTCTTGCAGCAGCCGTTCGCGCACCATGGCGTTGGTGACCATGTCAGGTACTAGTTCACCGGCCTCGGAATAGCGTTTAGCCTCGATGCCGAGTGGTGTGTTGTTACGGATGTTTTCCCGGAAAATGTCTCCCGTGGAAATGTGCGGTATGTTATAGCGTTTCGATATGAACTGTGCCTGTGTGCCCTTTCCTGCACCTGGGGGGCCAAAGATCAAAATCCGCATATCGTCCTCGAAGTTGGGTGTTGTCGAATTCAATGCGCATGGAGCGAATGCGTAAAAAGTAAGGAATTTCCTTTCCTGAACAAATCAGATATTGTCCGTCCTGATTGGTCCGTGTTTCACGGCGAGTTGTCCGCAGGCTGCATCGATGTCACGGCCCGAACTCGAGCGCAGCATCACCGTCACACCCTCTCTGCGCAGTTTATCTGCAAAGTCTTCGATATGATGCATCGCGGGCGGCGAAAGGTGCAGTGGGGGACCATCTGGGTAGGCGTTCTCGATCGGATGGAAGGGGATGATGTTCACTTTGCTGGGAAATCGTCGGGTCAGTTTCACCAGGCGGCGGATATCATCATCCGCATCATTGATGCCATCAAAGAGAATGTATTCGTACGTCACCGCTCGCCGCGTGCTGCGATAGTAGTATTCCGCGGCATCGATGATCGTCTGCAGTGGATATTTCTTGTTGATCGGCATCAGCCGCGTGCGAACGTCGTCCGTAGTCGCATGGAGCGATAGGGCGAGCTTGATTTTTCTGCCGTCGTCGGCGAGTTTCCTGATCCCTTCCGCCAGTCCCGCCGTTGACAGCGTAATGTGGCTCGCCGCGATCGCACCGACGGCTTCGTCGGTCAGGATATCCACGGTACGCAGCACGTTGTCGTAATTCAGCAGCGGTTCACCCATGCCCATGAAGACGAGGTTTGAAATCCGCTGATCCGATCGGCGCTGCACCTCAGCATACTGACCGAGAATTTCACCCGTGGTAAGATTACGTTTCAGCTTCATCGAGGCCGTCGCGCAGAACTTGCAGTCGAGCGGACACCCCACCTGCGTGGACACACAGATGGTCAGGCGTTTTGGCTGTCCCTCATCAAGGGACTCGGCAGGAATCAGGACGGTTTCGACCTTGCGGCCGTCTTCGAGTTCGAAGAGGAATTTCCTCGTGCCGTCGCTGCTTACCTGTTCGGTGCTGCATACGGGACGCGTGATCCGGTACCGGTGCTGCAGTTCACTGCGCAATTCCTTCGGCAGATTCCTGCACCCGTCGAAGGAGGTCACGCCTTTCGCGTACAACCAGGTGTAGAGTTGGTCCGCGCGGTAACGCGGAAATCCGGCAGAGATCATCTCCTCCTGCAGCTCCTGACGCGACAGTCCGTAGATATGTTGTGTGTGCTCTGGAATCATATTCCTCCAACGCTAACTTAGGGATTTTCATTCAAATGCGAGAGGGTGGTGGAGTGACTTGTACCACCACACAAGGGGTGCTATTTTGCCTGATCAGGCTGTTTTGCAGAATCAAGGATTTTGTACTGTGTCAGTTCGTGTATTGCCGGTTCTCTTTATCGTTGCGGGGTTCGCCGTGTGTGGCGGGTACACCTCCGCCAGCGCGCAGAATGCACATATCGTTGAGCGCGCGGACGCGAGGCCTGCCGGAGTCGATGGATCCCAGACGGGAGTATTCGGATCGGTGCCGGTTGCTGTGACCAGCGACGACGATTCTCTCGACTCGGCGCCGCCATTCGAGGGGTATGATCCGAACGTCTCACACTGGCAGTGGGACCGTGCGGCCATTGTCGGTGGCGTGCTGGGCGCGACAGTGGTGGGCCTGCATATTTATCAGCGTAACGCCTGGTGGCAGGACCAGCGAACCAGTTTTCATTTCCAGGACGATCCTGACTATGCGTTGAACGTGGACAAAGCCGGCCATTTCTTTGGAGGCGCCTTTGGCTCGTTTCTCGGCCAGAAGTCGCTCGAATGGTCCGGTGCGTCACGCGAGACGGCCGTCTGGGGCGGATTCGCCATGGGCGCACTCTTCGAACTGTACGTGGAATTCGAAGACGGTTACGCTCGTGACTGGGGATTCAGTCCGGGCGATGCGTATGCTGATGTGATCGGCGCAGCCTGGCCGGTGGTCCAGCATTACGTGCCCGCTGCATCTCATCTGCAGCCGAAATTCTCTTATTTCCCGTCGAAGTCGTACCGAGATGGCATCCACAAAGGCAATGCCATCGATGATTACGAAGGCCAGACCTACTGGATGGGCGTTCACGTGCATGGCCTCCTGCCGCGCTCCTGGCAGGGGTACTGGCCGGAATGGCTGGGACTGGCCGTCGGGGTGTCGGTACGAAACATGCCGCATTTCGATCAGGAGCACACGACTGCCACGGAAAGGAACCTGATCATCGCCCTCGACTATGATATGACCAAAATCATCCCGGGAGACAGCTGGCTGCTCAACGCGCTGAAAGAGGCACTGAACTACATCCACTTTCCCGCGCCCGCCATTCGTATCTCTCCGAATTATATCGCTTACGGACTTTACTTCTAGAAGGGAAGCAGTATTTGATCAGCGTCGTCATCCCAACTCTCAATGAAGAAAAGCTGCTGCCGCAGATTCTCGAGCAGTTCCCCAAAGACCTGTGCACTCGACATGAAGTGGAGCTGATCATCAGTGACGGGGGGAGTTCCGATGCGACCGTCGAACTGGCACGCATGCGCGGCGCAGTAGTCGTCGAGCATGATGCCGAGCACCGCCAGACCATCGCGGAAGGAAGGAACAGGGGTGCGGAGGTGGCCAACGGTGATGTGCTCGTTTTTATCAACGCCGACATCCGGATCAACGACACAGACCATTTTCTCAGTGCCTGTGCGTCGATCTTAGGCGGACCTGTCGTCAGTGGTGCTACAGCGGTGGTTCATGTGTTTCCTGAGGAGGAGAAACTATCAGACCGTCTGTTTCATCTCTGGCATAATCAGTACGTGCGTTTCCTCAACCTGATCGGGGAAGGCATGGGCCGCGGCGAATGCCAGGTGATCTCCGCTGACCTCTTCCGACGTATCGGCGGGTATAACGCGGGCATGGTCGCAGGCGAGGATTACGACCTTTTTAGGCGTACACGTAAGCACGGCCGCATTGTGATGTTGCCCGGAGTGGTGATTTACGAGTCACCGCGGCGTTTTCGGAAGTACGGATATCTGCATATCCTCTGGGGGTGGACGCGCAACGCGCTCGCCGTCATTTTTCGCAACTCGTCCTCCAGTGAGGAATGGGAGGCCGTACGCTAGGGACGGTTTTTTCCGGTACCCATACTATCTTGTTATTGACGTGTTCTATTCAGATGTACAGGAACAATGATTATGCGAATGCGATTTCTGCTTGCCTTGCTGCTGTTTACCGGCACCGTGTTATTCACCGCCTGCAGCGATGACGATGACGGCGATGGTCCCGCGGGATCCACCATGGCCCTCATCCCAGCGGGCAATTTCGAGATGGGTGATGCAGCCGCCAGCAATGAGCCGAACGAGCGTCCCTCTCGCACAGTCTCCCTCAGCCCGTTTTACATGGGTAAGACCGAGGTCTCACAGGAATTGTACCAGAGCGTCATGGGCGAGAATCCGTCTCACACAAAAGGCGACAGCCGTCCGGTAGAAAACATCACATGGTACGAGGCGCTCGAATTCTGCAACGCCCTCTCGCGTCGCGATGGGTATACGGAAGTGTACACCGACATTACCGGCAACCTGAACGCCGATTTCACGGCCGATGGCTACCGTCTGCCGACAGAGGCGGAATGGGAGTATGCCTGCCGCGCCGGCACATCTACAGCGTATTATACCGGGCCGTCCAAGGCGGATCTCGAAAAAGCCGGATGGTATTCCGGAAACGCCAATGGTACTACTCATGACGTGCGCGGACTGCAGGCAAACAGCCACGACCTCTACGACATGCACGGCAATGTGTTCGAGTGGTGCTGGGACAGGTATGCCGCGGACTACTACCAGCAGGGAGTGAACAATAATCCTCTGGGCCCGGAAAGCGGAGAGGAACGCGTCTGCCGTGGTGGATCGTACTTCGTGTTCGAATACGGCTGCCGGTCGACGTTCCGGTCCATGCTGGCGCCGCAGTACAAGTCCCGCGATATCGGTATCAGACTGGTACGCAGCGCGCTGTAGTGCAGCAGGGCCAATTCTCGCTCTGCAGACGAGGAGTGTCCCATTCCTATTGCCTGCGGAACCATCTTTTACCAGGGGTGGTTGAATTTGTATGTGCAGGCGGTTGGAATGCACATCGAAGCGCATTGATTCACACACAGAGTTTCACTACCATTGACAATCGTGCGCGTCATACCTTGATCGGAAATATTACACCTCAGATAGAGCAGCCATATGTTTAAGCAGAAAATTTCCCTTGCCAGCGTTTTTGTGCTCCTCCTGTTCAGTATACTGATGGGGACGCAGATTCGTGCGATTTCAGAGGATAACATCTACGAGCAGTTCAACAAGTTCAAGGATGTCCTCAATTACACGCAAAAGTATTACGTCGACGACGTCAAGGTTTCGGATCTCGTCACGTCGGCAGTGGAAGGGATGCTCAAATCACTCGATCCTCATTCGGTGTACATCAGCCCGAAGCAGCTTGAAAAAGTGCAGGAGGATTTCAAGGGGAGCTTCGAAGGAATCGGTATAGAGTTCCGCATCATCAATGACACGATCAACGTCGCCAATGTGATCTACGGCGGTCCCAGCGAAAAGGCGGGTCTGCTCTCGGGCGACAAGATCGTCGCAATAGACGATGAATCGGCTGTCAAATTCGAAAACAGCGACGTGCAGAAACGTCTGCGCGGTGAGAAAGGTACAGAAGTTGTCGTGGGCATCATCCGTTCGGGACTTACCGAACCGATCGCCTTCACGATCATCCGAGACAAGATCCCGCTCTACAGTGTGACCGCGAGCTTCCTCATGGATGACGGCACCGGTTACATGGCGATCAACCGCTTCTCGTCGACGACCTACGAGGAATTTCTTACCGGGCTTCGCGACATGAAGACCAAGGGCATGAAGAAGCTCGTACTCGACCTCCGCGGAAATCCCGGCGGCTATCTCGAGCAGTCCTTCCGCATGGCGAATGAATTCCTCAATCGCGGCGAAAAAATCGTGTATACCAAGGGACGCCGCACCGATTTCGATGAGAATTTCGTGGCCACCGGCAGCGGTGAATTTCAGGACCTACCTCTCATTATCATGCTCAGCAATGGCAGCGCGTCCGCGAGTGAAATCGTGGCGGGTGCCGTGCAGGACCATGACCGTGGTCTCATCGTCGGTGAAACATCGTTTGGAAAAGGCCTTGTTCAGCGGCAGTTCGAACTCGCCGACGGATCCGCCTTCCGCCTTACGACGGCTCGTTACTACACTCCGAGCGGACGCATGATACAGCGTGCCTACGACGGTTCGGACGAAGATTACTACCGTGGCGCCTATCTGCGTGATGAAAGCAGCGGTGAGAATATCGATCACAGCGAGGAAGCCGACAGCACCCGGCCCAAGTACTCGACCGACGCCGGTCGCACCGTGTACGGTGGTGGCGGCATCACGCCGGACTACATCGTCACCTACGAAAACCTGAAGCCCTATGCCGCACATATGCGCATTCATATTTTCGAATTCGGCGCATCATACATCAGCAAACACGGAGCCGCGCTCCGGGCCAAGTACGAGAATTCCGATGCAGCCCAGTTTATCCGTGACTTTGACGTCACCGACGCCATGATGAAGGATTTCATTGCCTTCGGCGAATCCAAGGACGTCAAATTCAACGCCGAGGAATACGAGGTCGACAACCAGTGGATGCGGGCTTCTCTCAAGGCGCAGATCGGACGAACCCTCTTCGGTAACGAAGGACAGTTCCGTGCCATGCTGGCCGTCGATCCGCAGTTTGAAAAGGCTATCTCACTCTTTCCGGAAGCAAAGAAAATCGCAGGCCTGCATTAATCCACAGGACGCAAAGCGAATGATATCCCGTCTGAAACGTGGTTTCGCATGGAACCACGTTTCTTTTTTCTCAGCACTGATACTGCTGCTGTGCGTTACGGTAGCGAGCGCACCGGCACAGCAGGGAGGTTCCAGGCGTTCCTCTCATTCCTCCGCACCCAACCTCGCCGTATTTCAGAAAGGTGAGGAACTGGTGTACGAAGTGAGTTATCTCGGGATCGAACTGGGGACGATCCGCTCCCGAGTTGTTTCCGTGGATTCGACACGTGGAAAGCTGAGAATCGGTCTCGAGGGATTCGTACGCACCTACTCCGGAGTTCCTTTCGTTACATTGAACACGCTGTTTCGCAGCGTCCTCGGTGATTCCCTTCAATCCGTGGCATTTCGCAACCGTGAATACATACGCAACGATACGGTGTTCAAGCTCATCGAATACCGGTATTCAACGCGCGATGACGCCGTCTATATCAGTGAAACGCTCAACGACCGTCCCGGCTGGAAACGCAGTGATACTCTCGACCTGGAAGGAAAACTGTGGCAGGATGGTCTGTCATTGTTATTTTATGCGCGGGCTTTTGCACATACACGTGGAACGCACAGGGTGCCTGTGCTCATGTACCGCGATAAGGCGACGACCACGATTCGTTTTGGTGTCGAGCGCGAGGACGAGGATATCGATGCCTTCGATGAAGACGTGCGCACCATCAAACTTGAAGGAGAAACCGGATTCACGGGAATTTTCGGCCTTACGGGAGGTTTCGAGGGTTGGTTCAGTGATGATGTGGCGGCGGTGCCCATCAGCGCGAAAATGCATGTTCTCATCGGAAGCGTACGCATCGAATTGCTGAGGTGGAAGAGACGGCATTGGAAACCGCCGCTCGCTGATGATTAGACGCGAGAAATCACGATTCTTTGAGGAGAGACATGATTTATCCTTACCGGGGAGTGTATCCCCAGATTCATCCCAGCGTGTTCATGACTGATGACGTCATGATTATTGGCGATGTACGCATCGATGAAGATGCCAATCTCTGGTTCGGCAGCGTGATCCGCGGTGATGTCAATACCGTGGAAATCGGTGCCCGGACGAATATCCAGGACAACTGTACATTGCACGAAACATGGAAAAAGTACCCGCTCATCATCGGTCCGGATGTAACCGTTGGCCATGGAGCTGTGCTTCATGGATGTACGATTGAAGACAGCAGCCTGATCGGTATGGGCGCCATGGTGCTCGACCGGGCGGTGGTACACAGCGAGTCGCTGGTCGCCGCCGGCGCCGTGGTGCGTGAAGGATTCGAAGTGCCTGCGGGCACTCTCGCCGCTGGAGTTCCTGCAAAAATCATCCGGAATCTCACCGATGAGGAGCGCGAACATATCCGTTCCTCCGCGCGCAATTACCTCCATTACGTCGAGGAATATCGCAAGAGCAAAGACCTCGATCGCGGACTCGATTTTCATTCATATCTCGAATATCAGAAGAGCGGACGTATATGACCTTGAGTATTCTTCACGACAGTACGATGCTGCAGCGGATCGAAATGGCGCTGCGCGAAGATGTGGGCACGGGAGACATCACCACGGAATGCACTGTTCCCACCGACCTCGAAGGCGAAGGTGTGTTTCTTGCGAAAGCCAATGGCGTGCTCTCAGGGCTGGAAGTCGCGGCGACGGTGTTTCATCTTGTGGACCGCGATCTGGTGATCGATGCGCGGGTTACCGATGGCATGCCTGTTCTCCGCGGTGTGGAGATAGCAGTGGTTCGGGGGAAGCTTGCCTCGATGCTGACGGCCGAGCGGATTGCACTGAATTTTCTGCAGCGCATGTCGGGCATCGCCACAGCTGCCGCATCCTACGTCAAGCTCATCGAGGGCCTGGACGTCAAGATTCTCGATACGCGAAAAACCGCCCCTTGTCTGCGCGCGTTCGATAAACTTGCGGTTGCCCATGGGCGCGGAACCAACCACCGATTCGGTCTCGACGATATGGTGCTCATCAAGGACAATCACATTGCCTCCGCCGGAGGACTGAAAGAAGCCGTGGAACTGGTAGCTGCCCGATTACCGGCGGAAAGCCGGATCAAGATCGAAGTCGAGGCGGCGGATCTCAACCAGGTGATAGAGGCGCTGGGCTGCGAACGGGTGCATATCATCATGCTGGACAATTTTACACTGGATGAAATGGCGACAGCTGTCAAACTGATCCGCGGCCGACGCAGCGATGTGCAGATTGAAGCATCGGGGAATGTGAACGAACAGACCGTCCGCACAATTGCGGAAACCGGCGTCGACATGATCTCGGTCGGGGCGCTGACGCACTCCGTGCATGCGCTCGATATTTCTTTCAATATCAGCGAACGCAGCTGATGACTACGGGAGGAAGTGCGGGGCCATATCCCGACGTGAAATTCCTGAGAACGTGTCTTGAGGAACATGAGCGGAAAACGGAGTCTCAGCAGGGGTATCGCCGAGCGGCGGTTCTTATACCACTGATTCCGCGTGACGGTGACTGGGATTTGCTCCTCACGCGACGCACTTCCGAACTGCCGCATCACCGCGGACAGATCGCGTTCCCGGGAGGGAGTGTCGATGGCGGTGAAAACTGTGAAATGACAGCATTGCGCGAGGCGCAGGAAGAAGTCGGTCTTGAGTCCGCGCGCGTAAACATTCTCGGATGCCACGACGACATACGGACTCCAACGGGTTTCATCATCTCGCCTGTCATCGGGATTCTTGACTCGGCTGAAGGCCTGAAAGCGAATCCGTCGGAAGTTGCGCGCATCTTCCATGTACCGCTTTCATTTTTCGCTGATGACGCGAATGCCATTGTGCAGCGGATTGAGTACGAAGGCCGCGCGCGTGAAGTGCATTTCTATGATTTTGACGGGGAAACCATCTGGGGAGCGACCGCGCTTATGATCCGGAATATGCTGCGGTTGTTCGAATTGATCTGACCGGCGGGGAATGACGTCGTGAGGTCTTTCTGCCGTTGACCGGCCGCCAGGTTTTAGTTTGAGAACGGACTTATTATATACGAAAACCCCTCCGCCGTGGCGGAGGGGTTTTCTGTCATCAGTCTATGCGTATGTGGATCGTGGATCCTCAGAAGGGGTAAACTACCTGTGCGGTATAAATCGGGCGCTCGGTGCGGTTGTCCCACTTGCGGACCAGCGTCTGGCAGTGGCGCGCGACACGTTCGGAACCGTCAAGCTGTGCCGTCTGGCTGATCGCGAACCTGCTCATGCGTGAGTCCTTGTATTCATAGAGGGCGAGAGCGGCCAGGATGCGGATACCGGCATCAGATTCGTTTTTCAGCTTATCCATCAGCGGGATGATGGCGTAATTGAAGTCGTACTCAGGGTAGGCGCGCTTCAGATCGATCACCAGCTGCACATAGTCGGCCTGAACTTCGGCGGATGCATGCTGCAGACCTGCGGTCACGTTCGTTTCAATAAGTTCCTGTCGTTCCTGAGAGAGCGGGGGATTCGTTTCCGTTGCGAACAGCGAAGCGGGAACGGCGCAGATGACCAACAGTGTCACCAGAGTAATCATTGACTTTTTCATAACGGCCTCCATTCGAGATCTATATAAGAATTTTGTGGTTACAACACTTACGTGTACGGCCGCCTGTACGCAGAGTTGCACGCGGTTTCAGCATTGATGAGGGATTTATTTTTGCACCGCTTTTTTTATGTCCGAAGTGAAACTTTTTCTGTTTTTTATTGAGGCGGTCCCGCATCTCCATGTCCGGAAATGTCTGGCAGTGGAAGTACTGCCGACAAAAGCGTAACTTCCTGTGTGGCTGTGTGTCTGTTTCATTGACACACCCTCCTGGAATCAACCCGGCCTCGAAGTACACGATTCATGAAAAAACACATTCGCTTTTTACGGACCATCCTGATATACGCTGCGGCATTGACCGTTGCGTTCATCGTCGGCGAGGCGCAGGCGCAACTCAGCATTAACGGGAGTATTCCCCTCGAGACGCTCGTGCGAAACCATTTCATCGGCGGCGGAGCCCAGGTGAGCAATATCACTTACCAGGGCAACGCTGTAAGCATCGGCTACTTCAACGGTGTACGCTCGAACATCGGGATCGACGAAGGTGTGCTGCTGACCAGCGGCAGCATCTTCTATGCAATCGGTCCTAATACGATGGACGATATCACCTATCCATCGTTCATGCCGGGCGATCCGGACCTGGCCAACCTCGTACACTTCTTCACGCTGGATGCCGCAGTGCTGGAATTTGATTTTGTTCCCTACCAGGACAGCGTGCATTTCGAATACGTGTTCGCATCGGAGGAGTATACCGAGTTCGTGGGTTCGGTCTACAATGACGTGTTTGCCTTTTTCATCAGCGGACCCGGCATCGTCGGCAAGCAGAATATCGCTCTCATCCCGGGTACGACTACGCCGGTAGCGATCAACTCGGTGAACCATCTCGAGCAGGTGCAGTATTACATCAATAATTACGGTGGCGCGACAGTTGAGTACGACGGCTTCACAACCGTACTCAAGGCTTCGGCGAAGGTCATCCCCTGTCAGAGCTATCATCTGAAACTGGCGATCGCCGATGTTTCAGACAACCTGCTCGATTCCGGGGTTTTTCTGAAGTCCGGCAGTTTCGACGCCGGAAACCTCTTCGAGGTCGTCGCAATCCAGGATGCTCCAGAAGGAGGATGTGTCCCCGGTATCATCGAAGTTCAGCGTCTGGGGAACGTCGACAATCCGCTCACTCTGAAGTATTACGTGCAGGGTGATGCCACCAACGGTGATGACTACACGACCATTCCGGACTCGATAACATTTTCTGCCGGACAGTCAGCCATCCAGATCCCGATTAATGCTCTCCGCGACTCGGTGAAGGACGGTGGCGAATGGGTCACCATCTACATCGAGGATATCTGCGGAACGGGACTCGTCCGTGACTCCATTAAGATCCTCGAGATACCGGATATGGAACTGGAGCTGAGCGGCGATACGGTCATCTGCATCGGCTCTGAAATCACGTTGCGCGCGCAGGTGGCCGGCGGGAGTAATTTTCTCACACTCGACTGGAACGGGTTGGGAGATTCACCGGAACTGACGATCATACCGCAGATTTCCCGTCCCTTCGCCTTCTCCGTATTCGATTCCCTCACCGGCTGCCGGTTGACGGATACGGTGCATGTGAAGGTGGAGAAACCGCCTGCTGTCAGCGCCGGACCCGACAAAGTGATCTGTCCGGGAGGCAGTGCGATTCTCGAAGGAGAGGTCGTCGGTGGAACACCACCGTTTCAGATCGTATGGACTCCCATGACGGCCCTCAGCAATCCGGGCATGCTCATGCCGGAAGCGTCTCCGTCAACGACGACGACATATATTCTGACAGTGACGAGTGCAACGGGCTGTGTAGCGCGCGACACGGTTGTTGTGCGCGTCTCCGCAGTTGTGATCGACGCAGGTACTGATACCACGATATGCAATGGATCAGGACTGACCATCGGGGGAGTTGCGGGAGGCGGGGTTCCGCCATACACGTACCAGTGGGAGCCGGCGGCGGAGGTGGGTAATCCTTCATTGCCGTATACCACCGCAGCTCCGACTGCGACAACGACGTACCGGCTCACCGTGCGCAGCAGCAATAACTGTATTGCCGTCGACAGTGTGACGATCACCGTTTCTGACATTGCGCTGGATGCCGGTCCGGACCTTCGGCTCTGCGCCGGGGAGGCCAGGGTGATCGGTGATACCGCCTGGACCACGCATGCGCCTGTCAGCTATGTCTGGGAACCGGAAGTAGGGCTCGACAGCAGGTTTATCCCGACGCCGACCGCTTCTCCCACCGTGAGCACGACATACACCGTGGTTGCCACAAATCGTTACGGTTGCGTCATGCGCGATACGGTGTACGTGGAAGTGAACGATCTGGAAATCGATGCCGGCGGACCGCATGCCATTTGTCCGGGAGACAGCGTGCAGCTCGCTGCGGCAGTGCTCAGCGGGAGTACTCCCTATGTTTTCCGCTGGGACGCTGCATCGAGCCTCAGTGCAACGGATATCAACAATCCCTTCGCACGTCCCGCCATGAGCACCTGGTATCGCCTGACCGTGATCGACGGAGCCGGATGCGCGGCCACCGACTCAGTGCTCGTGACAGTCTGGCCTCTGCCGACCGTGGAAATCACTCCACTCGGTTCACCCGTATTCTGCCTCGGCGACAGCGTTCGACTTGATGCGGGATCGGGATTTGCCAGTTATCGCTGGTCGACGGGCGAGACAACGCGCAGCATCACCGTACGTGACCCCGGATGGTACCAGGTCGCCGTCACCTCAGCGGATGGCTGTTCGGCCGTCTCCGACAGTATGGAAGTCATCGTCAGCGAACGACCCTCGCCTCGGATTACCGGTCCGCTTTCGCTTTGTGAGAATGAGAAAGGCGTGTACTCCGTGCCTGAGGTTCCGGGCTCCACCTACAACTGGACTGTAACCGGCGGGTTTATCACGGAAGGGCATGGCACTTCCAGTATTACGGTGCTGTTCGAGGACCCCGGCAGCTATCCCATCAGAATTGAACAGGTGTTCGGTTCGGCGTCCTGCCGTGGCGACACGCTGATTACCGTTACGGTGCATCCGAACCCCGAACCCGTGATCAGCGCAAACGGACCTCTCGCATTCTGTGAAGGGGAGAGCGTCATGCTGCTTGCACCGGCCGGGTTCGCCCGGTATGAGTGGTCGACCGGCGACAGCACGCGTCAGATCACGGTCGTAGGCAGCGGATCGTATTCGGTGCGCGTTGTCAGCGCCGAGGGTTGTGAAGGGGTCTCGCCTCCGGTAGAGGTGACGATTCTTCCTCCGCCTGAACCCGTGATCGCCATCCTCACGCCGTTGCCTGTGTGCGACGGCGGAGAGATCATTCTCGGATTGACGGAGTCTTACGCGGCATACGCGTGGTCGACCGGATCAGACCAGAGCAGCATCGCCGTCACCAGCGCGGGGTACTACCGCGTACATGTCACGAACGATGACGGCTGCTCGGCGTGGTCGGATTCAGTGTTTGTTGAATTCGCCCCCTTGCCCGATCCGGAGATTGCGCCAGACGGACCATTGTCGTTCTGCCAGGGCGATTCGGTACGCCTCTTCGCGACCGAGCTGTTTGTTCGCTACCTCTGGAACACCGGCGATACGACCTCATCGATCGTGGTGCGCAGCAGTGGAGATTATGCGGTTCGCGTCTGGACGGCAGACGGATGCGATGGGCTTTCGAACGAGCTGACAGTGACGGTGTACGACCTCCCGCCGCTTCCGGTCATCACACGTGACGGCAGCATCCTGACCTCCACGCCTGCGGCGGAGTACCAGTGGTACCATGAGATCGACGGACGTTTCATCCGGATTCCCGGAGCGCAGGGTCAGGAGTTCACTGCGGTTTCCAACCGACGATATATCGTTGAAATCAAGGACAGATATGGCTGCACAGCCATATCCCTGCCGTACCGATGGACTGAGGAGATTCTGGCCACCTCCACGGTTTTGCTTCCTTCGCTCGAGGCATACCCGGGAGACATCGTGACCATCGATCTGCGTCTGGTGGAACAGCAGTACCTGTCGCTAATGGATGTGCATTCGTTCGAGGCGGAGGTGGCATTCAATGGCAGTCTCCTGGTTCCGACCGGAAGCACACCGCAGGGCAGACTTGAAAATGGATTTCGCATCATTCCGGTTGAGGGGGAATACGACAGCACCAGGCAGTTTCTCTCCCGCATGCAATTCCTGGCCACCCTGGGAAATGCCGAGTCGACACCGCTTCTCATCAGGCAGTTCTTCTGGAATCAACCCGATGTGGAGATCACAACCATTGCCGGAGAGTTTTCGCTGGGAATCTGTCGTGAAGGCGGCGACAGGCTGTTCGATGCCACGGGGCAGCTCACGCTCGAGCCGAATCACCCCAATCCGTTCAATGCGATGACGATCATCACATACGAGATCATCGAACGCGGCCACACCGAGCTGTACGTGATGGACATGCTCGGCAGGAGGGTGGCGACGCTGGTTGCGGGTGAGGTCGAAGCCGGTCGTTACCAGGTTGCCTTCGACGCCGGGAGACTGCCGTCGGGTATGTATATCAGCGTGCTCCATACACCCACGCAGGTACGCATGCAGCGCATGAAATTGCTCAAATAGTCCTCAGGCAGGCTAATCGGCCAGTTTCAGAATCGTGTTGAATTCCTGCCGTGATACGGGCTGCACCGACAGACGGCTGCCTTTGCGCAGCAGTTCCATGTCGGCAAGTTTCGACTGCGTCCGGAGAGACTCGAGGGACAGGGGAGTGGCGAACTTTCTTTCAAAAGCGATATCCACCATGAACCAGCGTGGCGCATCTTCCTTCGCCTTGGGGTCGAATTTGGGGTGGCCCTGTTCGAATTGCGTATGATCCGGATATCCATCCGCGACCACAACTGCCGTGCCCACGACTGCCGGAGGGTCCGCATTACTGTGATAGAACAGGACGTGGTCACCGGTTTTGATGTCGTCACGCAGCATGTTGCGGGCCTGATAGTTCCGTACCCCGTCCCAGAATGTGCGACCGTCCCTCTCGAGGTCGTCGATGCTGTACGCCCCGGGTTCACTTTTGAATAACCAGTACTTCGTGGCCATGTGCTGACTCCGTCGTTGAATATCTATTTCGAGAAACACAACACACTGTATGCCTCAAGCGTTTCCTCGGCTGGAACAGAGATGCACGCGCGATGGTATAATTCTTATGGCCCGGGCGACTTTGTCCTTGATTCCAATGAAGTTGTTTCCGCCTCCCCCTTTGAGTATTTTGCCCTATTAAGTCCGGCAAGACTGCCGGAGGAACAAAAAAAATGATTCACGCCCTTATCAGTGACCTCGGCAATGTCCTGCTCCATTTTGACCACCGCATCATCGCGGCGCGTCTGAAGCATGATTTTCCCGAAGCACAATGGACGCCTGAGCAGGAACAGAGTTTTTGGACTCTTGTTCGCAATTTCGAATCAGGTGTGGTGGACACAGAGGTGTTTCTCCGCGAAACGGGCACATTGCTCGGCTCCGATGGTCCGCTGGATGTCGATCACTTCCGCATACTCTGGGGCGATATTTTCTGGTTGAATGACGAGTACCTGTCTCTGATGCAGGAACTGCGGGATTCGTTGAAGCTCGTGATGCTTTCGAATACGAATCCGCTGCACATCGATTTCGCACGCGAACGATTTCCTGAGGTGTTCGAGGCCTTTCCCGATACCGTCTACTCTTACGAGATCGGTAGCGGCAAGCCCGATGCCGTCATCTACAGGGCCGCTCTCGAACGTGCGGCCGTCACACCAGACGAAACGCTCTATTTCGATGATATTTCCGCCTATGTTGAGGCGGCCAACTCCCTCGGTATGCACGGTCATCAATACGTGTCTGTCCAGGGGGTGCGTGACGTGCTGCAGATGTACGATGTGCCCGTTACGCTACCGGAGTAACAAAGATTCACTTTGCATCAATTAGCAAGGATTGTGTGCATGAAAAAGTTTGTTGTACTGCTCGCAGTGTTCATCAGTATCGGATCTCAGGCGATTGCCCAGGATCTGTCCTCGGTTGACCTGTACCTTCGCGATATCGACGGAGACGAGCATTCGTTCCAGGACTATCTCGCAGATGTCCGTGACGCCGGCGACAAAGGCGCCGTCATCATCAGCTTCTGGGCCATGTGGTGCGAACCATGTAAACAGGAGATGAAAGCTCTTGTCAAGACGTATAAGAAATACAAGGACAAGAACCTGCATTATCTCGCCATCAACCTCGATAACCCGCGCAGCCTGGCCAAGGTCAAGGCCTATGTAAAGGCTCAGAAACTGCCTTACGATTTCTGGCTTGATCCGAACAGCGAAGTTTTCAAGAAGCTGAACGGTCAGGGCATGCCGTATTCGCTGATCGTCAATCAGAATGGCGAACTGATTGCGAAACGCACCGGGTACATTGCCGGTGACGAAAAGGAGATCGAGGAAGACATCAAGAAAATCCTGGAGTGATGCATGAAACGTCTTGTACTTTTTACAGCGGTGCTGACGATGCTCTGCTCCGCTTCAGCATGGGCGCAGGTACAGTATTCCGTCGGTAATTTCATGCGGTACGGCAACGGTGAACAGACCGTCGGGGGCACGCCGCGTGCGAAGGAATACATCGAGAATCAGACCAACGTCCGACTGTTCTGGGATAATTTCACTGTCGGCTTCGAATACCTGTATGACGATCCCCCTGAGTTCGGTCCCCGGTTTCAGGGTATTCGCAAACGCTATGTGGAGTTTGCAAAGAAAGGGCTCGAACTCCGCGCCGGTGATTTCTATACTCTGTATGGCAAGGGACTCGCGATGAATCTCTTCGAGAATCGCGGGATCAATTACGATACCAGACTTGACGGTATCCGGGGGACATACCGCAACAGGCATATGAATGCCATTTTCGCAATGGGTACGCTGAAATATTATGACTTGCTCAATTCCGATCGCATCGAGCAGTATTCGGTGAAATCCGGACATATGGAAGTCAGGCCATTTCGTTTCATGCGAATCGGCGGTAGTATCGTCAGTGCGGATGGTGACCTGCCGATGGCGTTCGGGATGGACGAAGTCCATGCCGATATCCCTGAATTCATGATGTCGTTACGGGGAATGGGCTTTGACGTCTTCGTGCAGCGTGCATGGAAGCGCTCGAGTATCTACAGTCCGACTGCGGACGGTGCATTCACCTCCTACGAACGTGATGGTGACGCCTGGTACGGAAGCGTGTCGTACACCGCGGATTTCGGACTCGGCATGACATTCGAATACAAGGATTACCGCTTCGATGTTGTCGGTGAAGAAGAGCGTGATCCAAATCGTCCGGGGCGCATGCTGCCGATGCAGAACCCACCCATCGTGCACAAGGAGCATTACTTTACTCTGCTCTCGCGTAATCCGCATGTCGTCGATTTTAACGATGAAATCGGTATGCAAATGGACGTGTTTTATTCGGTTTCTCCGAGTATGACGATCAACCTCAACGGTGCTGTGGCCAGCCGGCATGACGGGTATACATCCAGCAACGGCTTCCTCGTAACCCATGAGAGGGATGTGGAGTTCATGCCGACACTGGATGAGAAATTCTCACCATTCTACGAGCTGTACGGCGAGGTGGAATGGTATTTCACAGAGCACTCGTATGTGCGCGCAGCAGCCAACCGGCGTTACGATGCACCCTACGAGGCCAATCAGGCGCATGAGCAGTCGAGTTGGACGTTCCCCATTCGTATCGAGTACATGCTCGATGATGAGTACAGCATCGGGGCCGCCTTCGAGCAGCAGTTCTACCACGACTCGTTCCTGGCGAAGCCTGACTATTTTAACGAGTTTGTCTCATTGACATTCGCAAAGGCGGCAGCATGGTCTGCCACGCTGCGTATGGAATACACGACGGACGAAGCCGACCAGACCGGAAAGGACTTCTGGCGCAGTGTTGAGCTTGCGTACCGTCTCGGAAATGACCACCTCGCAACGATCAGTTACGGTACCGAGCGTGGTGGATTGATCTGCACCAGCGGCATCTGCCGCGAGATTCTACCCTTCGATGGAGTGAGGATTTCGCTGCTGTCGCAACTGTGATCAGAATTAATTGAGTATTATCAAGTACGACATCGGTAATGCCGGACGCAACGACGCGTCCGGCTTCGCCGGATTAGACATATAGAGAAACGATGCAAAAGGAAATTATTATTAATGCCACTGACGATCTGCAACGAATTGCGATCGTCGAAGATGGCAAGCTTGCCGAACTGTTCATCGAGAGCGAGGAAAAGGAACGGATGGTCGGCGATATCTATCTTGGCACGGTGGCCAAGGTGATGCCCGGAATACAGGCGTCATTCCTCAACATCGGATTGGGGCAGGACGCGTTCCTCCACTTTTCGGATGTTGGCGATGCCTTTCGGGAATACGCTGCACTGACCGGCGACGACGATGTGATTGTAGAGCTGAAGGATGACGACAACGAAGATAACGGCGAGAAGGAAAAAGAGCAGAAGCGCGGTCGCAGGTACCGTCGGCCGCCATCGCAGGTGCAGCTGGCGAAGGGGCAGGAAATCGTCGTCCAGATCTTCAAGGAACCGGTGGGAAACAAGGGCGTCCGCGTGACAACCGAAGTGGCTCTGCCCGGACGGTTTCTCGTACTGATGCCCTTCGACAATAAAATCGGCGTTTCGCGAAAGATCCAGAACTTCAAAGAGAAACGACGTCTGCGCCGGCTTGTGCGTTCGATTCTGCCCACGGGTTTCGGTGTCATTATCCGTACCGTGGCGGAAGGCAAAGCCGAGGATATACTTCGTGCGGACCTTGAAGGACTGATACAGTCCTGGCGTGAAATCGAGCGGAACATGCGCAAGTCGCGTCCGCCGGCGCAGCTGTACAAGGACATGAATACTTCATCCAGCACGATGCGTGATCTGTTTTCAGAAGATGTACGCCGTGTCGCCGTTGATTCCCGAAAAATGTACCGGGAAATTCGTGGCTATCTGAACCTGGTGGCGCCGCACAAAGTGGACGTGCTCGAGCTGCACAACGATCGCGTTCCCATCTATGACAAGTACGAGATTGAAAAACAGATCCAGCAGTCGATGAGCCGACGGGTCTGGCTGAAGAGCGGTGGCTATCTGATCATCGAGCACACTGAGGCAATGAAAGTCATCGATGTGAACAGTGGGCGCTATGCTGCGAAACGCGAACAGGAACTGAATTCCTTCCGCACAAACTCCGAAGCAGCACGTGAGATTGCCCGGCAGATTCGTTTGCGGGACCTGGGTGGAATTATCGTCATCGATTATATCGACATGGACTCCGAGGAGAACAAGCGTAAGCTCTATGACGAGATGCGGCGTGAGATGCGGCGTGACCGGGCCAAGTATACAATTCTGCCACTGACGGATTTCGGGCTCATGCAGATCACACGGCAGCGTATTCGCGATAGCGTTCAGATGTCGGTAAGCGACAGCTGTCCCACATGCCAGGGTACCGGTCGTGTGCTGTCGAAGACCTCGCTGTTGACGCAGATCGAACGCTGGATGCGCCGCTTTAGAATACAGAGCAAGGATCTTCGGCTCACGCTGGAGGTACATCCTACCATGGCGCAGTATCTCACCGACGGGACGATTTCACACATCTCCCGTATGATGCTCAAATATTTTGTCCGTGTGAAGGTGGTCTCTGACCATACGCTCGCGGTGGATGAGTTCCGTATGATTTCACGTCGTCGGAACAAGGATATCACCAAGGAGTACGGTCTGTGACCATCCCAGGATTTCCAGCAGGGGACGCGGCTGTAACTTGCTGAAAACAAAGGCTTTCCGGATGACAAGGCCGGTGGATTTCCACCGGCTTTTTTTGTATATTTCAATGATAGCGACTCTTCAATTATTCCGCACCACACAACGCGTTTTGCATCGGAGGACTTCATGAAATTTACCGCAGTGAGCAGCGATCTGCACAAGGCGCTTTCGAAGATCATCAGCGTCGTTCCGTCGAAATCGACACTGCCCGTGTTGGAGAACATTCTGTTCGAACTCACCGGCAATGACCTTCGACTCACCGCCAGCGATCTCGAAATATCCATGGCGGTCAGCATGCAGGTAGAGGGTGAAGCCGACGGCAAGGTGGCCGTGCCGGCCAAGAAACTGAATGAAACGCTGCGTGCCCTCACAACGAGAGATATGACCTTCACTGCGGATGATGCCTCAAACCGTATTACGCTGAAAACCGATCAGGGCGAGTACAAGATGGCGGGAGAGAGCGCCTCAAATTTCCCGGAGGCCGAGGCGGTGCAGGAAGAATTTTCTCTGCAGCTCGATCCGGACCTTCTGCGAGGTATTATCGCGCGCACAGTGTACGCGGTCAGCACAGACGATTTGCGTCCTTCGATGATGGGTGTGCTGTTTCAGTGGAAGGGCGAAGAGTTTTTCGCTGTCGCAACCGATGGACATCGACTCGTACGAATCAAACACGCCGGCGTGCTGGCAGAGGCGAATACAGAAGGGAACCGCGATGTCATCATCCCCGCAAAGGCCCTGAATATTGTTTCAAAGTCCCTCGGTGACGGTGAAGTCAATGTTGTTTTTGGTCGCACGAACGTCCGCTTCACGTTCGGTGAGATGTCGCTGCTCAGTCGCATTATCGACGAGCGCTATCCGAACTATGAAAGCGTCATTCCGCTGGACAACGACAAGCAGCTCACCGTCAGCCGGCTTGCGCTGATCTCTGCAGTGCAGCGCTGTTCCATCTTTTCCAATGCCATTACCAATCAGATTCGTTTCTCCGTGAGCAAGGAAGAGCTGCGTGTTTCTGCGGAAGACGTCGATTTCGGCGGGGAAGCCCGCGAGGCCGTGCCGGGAGCGTTCTCGGCTGACGATGACCTCGAGATCGGATTCAATGCACGATACGTCAATGAAGCACTGCAGCATCTGTCCTCCGAAGAAGTGGATTTCTATTTCAGCGCACCGACCCGGGCCGGGCTGATTCAACCCAAAGAGCAGAAAGATGACCTGGAGATCCTCATGCTGGTCATGCCTCTTCGTCTCAACGCCTGATCATGATTCTGAACCGTCTGCGTATTTCCCAGCTTCGCAATCACGGACACACTGACATTACGTGTCCTGATGGGACGCTTCTCCTGCTGGGTGAAAACGGAGCCGGAAAGACGACAGTCCTTGAAGCCATTGCCATGCTGTGCACTTCGCGAAGTTTTGTCACGCGGCAGGACAAGGGTATCCTGCAGGCAAACACCGACTTCTTCCGTCTTGAAGGCAGCTTCACGGCTGCGGGCGGCACGAAGCGTGAAGTCACGCTTGCATACAGCATCGATCCAGCGAAAAAGCAGATCGAACTGGATCACTCGCCGTTGAACAGCGCCTCGGATCTCATCGGACAATTTCCCGTTGTTGCGCTCTCGCCACAGCACCGTCCGATCACCGCCGGGGGACCGGGCGAGCGACGCAGCTTCATTGATTTCATCATCTCCCAGGTACACCATGCCTACCTGATGGACCTGATTGACTACAGGCGCACCCTGCGGCAGCGCAACGCGCTGCTCTCTGAGTCTGGCAGGAGTCCCGACGACATCAGGCATACAATCGAGGCGTGGGATCAGTCCCTGGCCGCGACGGCGATCAGGATCCTGAATCGGCGCGTGCGTTTCATCGATGAATTCACACCGTATTTTCAGGATGCGATGCACGGGGTGATCGGTGACCGTGAGATCGTGGCGCTCACATATCGCAGCTCTGTGGAAATCGATCCGGCTGCGGAGGATGCTGTGCCACGATATCTCGAAGCGCTCCGGAAGCGATTCATGCAGGATGTCCGACGCGGTACAACGTCACTCGGACCACACCGCGACGACATGGAAATCCTTCTCAATGGACTCGACGTGCGAGCCCAGGCTTCGCAGGGACAGCATAAATCTGTGCTTATCTCGCTCAAACTAGGCGAGTATCGCTTTCTCGATTCACATCTCGACGAAGCCCCGATCCTGCTTCTCGATGATGTGTTCAGCGAGCTCGATGACGATCGTCTCGAGCGCGTCCTGAAGCTAGTGCAGGGTCTTGGTCAGACGTTCATCACAACTGCGAATACGAATACGCTTCGTTTCTTTTCACGGGACGACAGTGACAATCTCACATTGCGTATTGATGAGGGTGTCGTTAGCGATCTCGCGGAGGTTGCATGACACCGCACTGGGGAACGACCCGTTTCGGTGCTGCGTTGCGGGATGCGCTGCGCAGGCAGGGGATCGAACGTTCCGTGCGAGAACAGGATGTTCTTGTACGGTGGGACGAAATCGTAGGTCTCGCGATCGCTCGACAGGCGCGTCCCTTGCGACTCCATCACGGTGTGCTCTGGATTACGGTTCAGGATGCTGCGTGGAGACAGGAGCTCAGTTTAATGCGCCTTGAACTGGTCGAGAAAATCAATGCGGCGGTGCAGGACGAGGTCGTGAAGGAGATTCGGCTGCGATGACAGGAACTGCGCCGAACACAACGGCCGAACAGCCGACGATCGCCGCGGTGGCGACACCTCCTGGAACGGGCGGCATCGCCGTGATCCGTGTTTCGGGCGACCAGGCGATCTCCGTGGCTTCGCGGGTGTTCGTCGGCACCGATATCGAAACTGTTGACTCGCACACCGCACACCACGGCAGGATCCAGGACGCTGCCGGAGATGTCATCGACGATGTACTGCTGACAGTGTTTCATGCTCCTCGATCCTACACAGGAGAGAACAGTGTCGAGATCAGCTGTCATGGTGGAGCGATTATCGCTCAGAGCGTCCTCAGGCGTCTTCTCGAAGTCGGTGCCGTACACGCGGAAGCGGGCGAGTACACTCGTCGAGCTTTCCTGAACGGTAAAATGGACCTGTCGCAGGCCGAAGCCGTTGCAGACCTGATCCATGCGCAATCAGAGGAAGCGAGACGCGCATCGGTGGATCAACTGGAAGGTGTACTGAGTGCCTACATCGGAGAAGTGCGCGAGAGTCTGATGAACGCCGCATCCATGATGGAACTCAGTCTCGATTTCGTGGAAGAGGATGTGAGTTTTCTCTCCGCGGCAGAACTCACAGCATCGATCGCTGATGCCGCGCAACGCATAGAGCAGGCGCTTTCGACATACGCTAGCGGTCGTCTCATCCGTGACGGCGTGCGTGTTGCACTGCTCGGTCCTCCAAATGTCGGCAAATCCAGCCTGCTCAACCGGCTGCTCAGCAGGCAGCGCGCCATTGTCACGGACATTCCGGGAACAACGCGCGATTACCTGGAAGAACAAGTGCTGCTGCAGGGTGAATACTTCCGTCTCATCGATACGGCAGGACTTCGCGACAGCAGCGACAGTATTGAACTCGAAGGGATGGCGATCAGTCGTCGCATCATGCAGGAAGCGGATATCGTTTGCCTGCTCAGCGATGCGCGCGAGGGCGTGGCGGCTGGAACCGGTATGCGGCTTCGCCTGGAGAGCAGCATCGAGGAATTGCCATTGCTCACCGTGTTTAACAAGGCCGACCTTGTCAGCGACGAAGAGTGCGACGCGCTGTCCCGGGAAGGCGAAGTGATCTCGGCACTTGATGGCGATGGCATCGACAGTCTGAAAAATACGCTGGTCGCCCGTGCGCGCAGCATGCGCGGCGCATCGGAAAAAGGAATGGTGCTCGTGACAAACGCACGGCATGCCGAATGTCTGCGACGTGCGCTCGCCGCACTCGTTAACGCGAAGCAGGCAGGAGAGCGAGGGCAGACCGAAGAGTTTCTCGCATACGAAGTCCGGCAAGCCATAGACGCCCTCAGTGAAATCATCGGCGAAGTGACCACGGAGGACCTCCTCAACAGCATTTTCGCACGATTCTGCATTGGAAAGTAATTCTATCACATAATCAGATCAGACCATGACAAAAGAACAAGAACAACAGGCCCGGCAATACTCGGAAACCAGTATCAAGGTTCTCGAAGGGCTGGAAGCCGTGCGCAAGCGCCCGGCCATGTATATCGGAGATGTGGGCGTTCGCGGGCTTCATCACCTCGTGAGTGAAGTCGTGGATAACTCCATCGATGAAGCCCTGGCCGGCTTCTGTGATACGATCTCTGTGACCATCCACAAGGATCAGTCCGTCACTGTTGAGGACAACGGCCGAGGCATCCCGGTTGGTCCGCATCCCGTCAAGAAAATCAGCACCCTTGAAGTGGTGATGTGCACTCTGCATGCAGGAGGCAAGTTCGATAAGCAAACCTACCAGGTCTCTGGTGGACTGCACGGCGTCGGTGTCTCCGTCGTCAACGCATTGTCCGAATGGTGTGAGGTGCAGGTAACACGTGACGGTGAGGTGCATCAGCAGCGCTACACGCGTGGTGCGCCGGACTACAAGATCAAGAAATTGGGCAAGAGCAAGAAAAGCGGGACGAAGACGACGTTTTATCCCGATGCGGAGATTTTCAAAACGATTGATTTTCGTTTCGAAGTGCTCGAAGAACGCCTTCGCGAACTCGCCTACCTCAACAAGACGATCAAGATATCGCTCAAGGATGAGCGCAATGACGAAGAAGTGATTTTCTTCTTCAAGGGCGGTTTGAAGGATTTCGTTGAGTACATCGATACCAATCGCCAGCCGTTGATCAAGAAACCGATCTATATCGAGGGGATGCGTGATAACACGCCCGTTGAACTGGCGTTTCAGTACAACGATTCATACAGCGAAAACATTTTCACCTACGTCAACAACATCAACACCCACGAGGGCGGTACGCATCTCGTGGGCTTCAAGACGGCATTGACGCGCGCCCTGAACAACTACGCCTACAAGAACGGCCTGGTGAAAGAAGGGAAGATCAGTATCTCCGGTGACGATTTCCGCGAGGGCCTGACAGCCGTGTTGAGCGTCAAGGTCGCCGAGCCGCAGTTCGAAGGACAGACCAAGACCAAGCTGGGCAACAGCGAGACCAAAAGCATCGTGGAGACGCTGGTCGGTGAACAGCTCACACTGTTTCTCGAGCAGAATCCTCCCGTAGCCAAACGCATCATCGAAAAGGCTGTGCGTGCCGCCGAGGCGCGAAACGCTGCTCGCCGCGCCCGTGATCTCACCCGACGTAAGAACGCCATGGATTCGCTTTCTCTTCCCGGGAAGCTCGCGGATTGTTCAATCACTGATCCCGAACATTGCGAAATCTACCTGGTTGAGGGCGATTCCGCAGGTGGCTCCGCGAAGCAGGGACGCGACCGTCGTTTCCAGGCTATTCTGCCGTTGCGTGGAAAGATCCTCAACGTCGAGAAAGCACGACTGCACAAAATCCTCGAAAACAACGAAATCAATGCCATGGTATCGGCTTTCGGCGCGGGCATTGGTGGCGAAGAGGACATGGATTTGTCTAGTTTGCGATATGGGAAAATCATTATCATGACCGATGCCGACGTCGATGGCAGTCATATCAGGACGCTGCTGCTCACATTCTTCTTCCGCTATATGAAGCCGCTGCTCGAGAACAAGAATGTGTACATCGCACAGCCACCGTTGTATAAGATCAAGAAAGGTAAGACCGAACGCTATGCCTTCGATGATGACGAGCGTGATGAAATCATCCGGACTCTCGGCGGCGCCAAGGTCGCCGATGCGATTGACGGACCGGTTGACGAGAACGAGGTCATTAAGAAAGGCGGCATGACGGTCTCACGCTTTAAAGGTCTCGGTGAGATGAATCCTGAACAGCTGTGGGATACCACGATGAATCCTGAGACGCGGACGCTGCTCCTCGTCACTATGGAAAATGCCGCGGAAGCCGACCGTCTGTTCCAGATTCTCATGGGCGACGACGTGGAACCACGCCGGCAGTTCATTGAACGCAATGCACGCTACGTGCGGAATCTCGATGTGTAACAATTGAGGATATCATGCTGATTCGCTTTTCCCTTTTTTCGCTGCTGCTTACCGCACTGATTGTGTTGTGTGCCAACGCACAGCCACGTGGAGGGGGAGGCGTTCCTCAATACGGCAATCATCTCTATGCGGAGGTGCTGCAGTTCCCTTCGGATTCGGCAGGAGCCACGCGTGTGGATGCCTTCGTGCGTGTCGCCTACGATTATGTGATCTTTGCTAAATCTGGAAATGTCCATCCGGATTCATTGTACGTCGCCGGGCTGGAAGTAAGTATCGACATGCAGCATGATGGGATGACCATGCATTCGGTAAATCATTCTGCGGCTGTGTACACCGGCGATTATCAATCGACTACACTGCGAGATCGGTATCTCCTCCTGCGTCAAACGTTTTATCTTCAGCCCGATCAGTACGAAGCGGTGATCACCGTATCGGACCAGGGATCGACGCGTAATCGAATACTGCGGCGTTCTATTCATGCTGTCGATCTCTCAAAGACTGGTACGCGAATTGGCCTTCCGATCTCCATGCAGAGCATGGAGGGGTCCACAGACGGAACCTACTCCATCTACGGATTCGGTGGGACCTTGCCGTTTGCATCCGGCACTATTCTCGGTGTCCCCGTGCCGGAATCCTGGCAGGGCGAATGGTCGGTGCGGTTGCTCCCTCTCGACGAAGATGGAGATCCGGATGGCGAAGTAGTGTTTGACGAAACGCTTCAGCCTGTTGAGGAACTGCAGAACACGTATCCGATGGCGTTGTCTGGCCTGGTCCCTGATTTTCGCTGCATGCCGGGCGCTTCGACTGAGGGCAGTATCGTCGTCCTGTCACTGCCCATCGCTCGACATGATGTCGGCCGGTATCGTCTCACGGTGCGGTCTGTCGGCTCGGAAAAATCCGACTCCGTCACACTGGATACGCGGATCTACTGGCGCGGCATGCCTTATTCGCTGCGTGATATCGAGTTCGCCATCGATGCGATGCGTTACATCCTGACGCTGCAGGAATACGACCGCATGCGCAGCGGGAGTGAACGCGAAATGCATATTCGCTTCCGTCGTTACTGGAAGGAAGAGGACCCTACCCCTGAAACTGAGTACAATGAGCGGATGGTCGAGTACTTCCGGCGCGTCGATGCGGCGGTGGACCGTTTCCAGACCCTGTACGAGCGCAACGGCGCCATGACCGACCGGGGGAAGATCTATATCCTTTTTGGTCCACCAGAGGAAACACAGCGTGTTCTCAACAGCGATGATCCGGCGGAGGAGATCTGGTCTTACCCCTCATTGAATAAAACCTTTCGTTTCATCGATCGAAACAGAAACGGAGATCTCAGACTCTATGAAGAATAACAGGGAACTGCCCGTCATTGCCATTTCCATCGGAGATGTGAACGGCATCGGACCGGAAGTGACGCTCAAATCCTTTTTGCGTTCCGACCTGTTCGACATGTGCCGTCCTGTCGTGTATGGTCCCGGCGGCGTCGTCGAGTATTACAACGCCCAGCTGGGTCTGCAGCTCGATGTCAATCTCTGTGCATCGGAGAATGACGCGCGTGAAGGCAGCATCAATGTGATTTCCGTTGAGGGCAGCTTTGAGGCAAGTGCCATCGGCGCGCCGTCCGCCGAGTCGGGTCGTGGCAGTATTCTCGCGATAGAAGCTGCTTTCGCAGCCGCGCTGTCCGGCCAGGCATCCGCCATGGTGACAGCGCCCATCTCAAAGGAAGCGATCGCCCTCGCCGGCAGCCCGTTTCACGGTCATACAGACATGCTGGCATCACTCTGCAAAGCAGAGCACGACGGACTGATGATCCTCAGCAGCAATACGATGAACGTGGGACTGGTGACCGTTCACGTTCCGCTGCGCGAGGTGGCGGATCTCATCAGCAGGGAGCAGGTGCTTGACACGATTCGACGCGGGTATCACGCCATGGTGCAGGATTTTGGTATTTCGGAACCACGTATCGCTGTGCTCGGACTCAATCCGCATGGCGGTGACGGCGGTGTGCTGGGTGATGAAGATGAGAAGCATGTTCTTCCTGCCGTCGAGGATGCTCAGGCCGAAGGGTGGCTGGTCGATGGTCCATTTCCGGCGGACGGATTCTTTTCCGCGCACACAAAGCAGATGTACGACCTGATCATCGCCATGTATCATGACCAGGGACTCGTACCGTTCAAAATGCAGGCCAAGGGGCGTGGCGTCAATGTGACCGCCGGGCTGCCCATCGTCCGAACTTCGCCGGATCACGGTACAGCGTACAATATCGCCTCACATGGACTGGCGAGTCCGGAGAGCATGAAGGAGGCCGTACATTTTGCCCATACCATCGCTTTGAATAGATTGTCGTAAACCCATTCGCAGGAGACGCGTTCGATGATCGAATTTCACAATGTCCGTCTGAGTTTTGGCAATCAGGACATCTTCGATCGCGCCAACCTGATGATAGCGGAAGGGGAGTTCGTTTACGTCATCGGTGAGACGGGGATCGGCAAGAGCAGTTTTCTCCGCTTGCTGTACATGGATACAATCCCAACTTTCGGCCGGGTTCGCATCGGCGGCTATGACTCGTCGAGCATCACAAAGCATCAAATCCCGTTTCTCAGGCGTACCATCGGAATCGTGTTTCAGGACTACAGACTGCTCGAAGACCGGAGCGTCTTCGAGAATGTGGCTTTCGCCCTGCACGTGACCGGGGCGCGACGGCAGGTCATCGCATCGAAAGTGCATCGGCTGCTGACGGAGGTGGGGCTTTCCTCGAAGGAGTTTGCCATGCCGGATGATCTTTCCGGTGGTGAAAAACAACGCGTGGCAATCGCGCGTGCGCTGGTAAATGATCCGGTAATTCTGCTCGCGGACGAACCCACCGGGAATCTTGACCCAACCGCGTCGCGAGACATCCTGACCATCTTCGATCGCGTGAACAAGCGCGGGACGGCGGTGATCATGGCGACACACGATTACAGTCTGCTCGCTCAGCGACCCGGACGCGTGATCAAAATTCAGAACCGAAACTTCTACGATGTCGTCTGATACGATTAGCAGTTTCGAAAACGGGCACATCTCTTGAGCGCTGAACTCTCCATACATCAGCTTCAGATCGCAGACACGGAGTTCATCGTCTGTGACGTCGAAACCACGGGACTGAGTCCGGACCGTAACCGCCTGACAGAAATCGCGCTGCTGCGTATGCGTGGAAATCAGGTTGTCGAGCGTTTCGACTCGCTGGTGAATCCCCGGCAGTTCATCCCACCTGAAGTACAGCGACTCACCGGCATTTCCAACGAAATGGTGTACACGGCACCTGACGTCGAAGAAGTGATGCCGAAGGTGAAGGACTTCATTGGCGAGGCGGTGTTCGTGGGGCACAACGTACGCTTCGACAGGTCGTTCGTGGACGCGACGCTGGCACGCTGCTGCATGAAGGCACTGCAGGGACCAAGTCTCTGTACTGCGCGTCTCGCCCGCCGTCTCATACCGAACAAGGGGAAGAAGAACCTCGGTGCTATTGCACGTCATTTCAACATCCGCATCCGCGGACGCCATCGCGCAACGGGGGATGCCGAGGCGACAGCGCGCATCCTGACACATTTCCTCACCATTCTCGAAGAGGAATTCGATATCCACGAAGCGGGGGAGCTGCTCAGTTTCCAGAACCGACAGATCTATCGCATCACCGGCGCCCCAAAATACTTCACGCGTCTGCAGAGCAATCTTTCAGAACTGCCACACGCCGCTGGTGTCTACTTCTTTCACGATAAACGTGGCGACATTCTGTACATCGGAAAGGCGCGCGATCTGAAGGAGCGCGTGTCATCATATTTTTACCACAACATCGGCCATACCGAGAAAATCAGGCGGCTTGTCCGCGGTGTGCATGGCATCACCTGGAAAACGACGGAGACGGAGCTCTCGGCACTGCTCACGGAATCGCGTCTGATCAAGCAGCATCAGCCGTCATACAACACGCAGCTCAAACGCTACCGCAAATACCCTTTCATTCGCATCGATATGCAGGACGACTGGCCCACCATCGGCTGGTGCTACGATCTTGTGGACGACGGTGCTGAATACTTCGGGCCTTTCCGGTCACGTTTTGCGGTCGAGGAGGCGCTCGACGGCATCAACAAACTGTTCATGCTTCGTGAATGTGAAGGCACACTCCACCCTGATCCGAAGAACACTCCCTGCCTCTATCACGATATCAAGCGCTGTGGTGCGCCATGTGCCGCACTCACCAGCGGTGAAGAATACCGGCGTGAAGTCGATGACATCGTTCTGTTTCTGCAGGGTGAGCAAGACAGTGTGCTGGACCGGCTGCGTCTGCGCATGGAGAAGAGAGCGGAGCAGCTCTACTTTGAGGGCGCTGCTGTTCTGCGCGATCGCATAGAAGCCGTGGAAAAAATCATTCGCCAGCAGCAGCTGATGGTCCATTCGGTTCGTCGGCAGAATCTGGTCATCATCACACTGGCCCGTCGCAGCAACGTAGAAGTTCACCTGATCAAGGCCGGCATGCTTGCAGCGCAGTTCCTTGTGGACCAAAAAGGTTTCTCCCGTGATCAGCTGTTCAGAAGTCTCGAGGACGTGTTTTCCTCACGGCAGGCGGAACTGTTCACCGGCCGACAGGAAGACATCGATGAAATGCGCATTATCGCCAGCTGGTGTCTGAACCGCCGTGCCGATTCCCGAATCCTTGACGTGCTTGACGACGTGACGATAGAGGAGCTCACAGGCGTGGTTTCGGATGCCATCCTGCACCAGGATGAGGAATTACACACCGGTCAGGCGATGAACGAACAATAAAAAAGGGAGGCCGGACCGGCCTCCCAACAATTGTCGATACGCTTTCCGCGTTTAAAAGGGGCGAGAGAATCGCAGGACAAGGCTGGGGGATTCGGAGCGGTCGAGGCGCCATGCCGCACCGATACGGAAGTTTCCGTCTTCACTGCCCAGCGCAACACCGATATCACTTTTCCAGTTATTGAATACTGCGTCGTCGGTCATCGCAACATCGAGTGCGCCGTTCGTCACGTCTCGTGCGGTGAGCGGCATCGCTCCGTTGGTCGATCCGGCGTTGGCGAAGAAGATGATGTTCGTGCTGCGGAGTACATTCTTTGCCCAGCCGCGGGCTTCATGGACCAGAGTACTGCGGATGATGAGTTCTGCACTGAGAAGCATTACGTGGCTGCCCGCGAATTCCTTGTAACGGTAGCCAGGCAGGGTACCTGGTCCGCCGAGCTCGAACGCGCGCTGCTGCGGAATGAGTCCGTCACTGAAGCCGCCCCTGAACCGAGTATTGAAATTGAAATGCGAACCCAGCGGCTGATACCGGCGAATATCGGCAATCAACTGTGTGAATTCGAAGTCGCCGGCGGCAAACCCACCTGCCATTTCGTACTGCAGCTGTGCCTCCCAGCCATCCGTCCTGGTGTCGAGACTGGCAAGAGTGGTGAGCCCGGCAGACAGCACGACACTGTTCACGTTGCCGTCGTTGATGTGCGGGTTCGGACGGAAGACCTTGTCTCCACCGAAGATCGACCAGTTGGTGGCACGATTCATATTCCCGTAGGTATCGTGTACGTAGGCCGCACTTGCACGGATGTTCAGTTCGTCCTCTCCGCGATAGTACCACGCCGCCGTGACATTGAAGCCGCGGCGCTCGAAATAGTCGAGGAAATCTTCACGCGCAAGGATAGATGTGATGGTGTTTTCGTCACGATCGAACGACCACTGATCTTTGGAGTCGGTAAAGCTGTAGCCCTCACCGCTGATCTCGATGATCATATCCTTGAGGTAGAAGGGGATGCCGAGGCCCAGGCTGTAGCGCCAGGTGTGGTTCGCGAAGCCGTACCCCAGTGAGGCGGTGCTCACGATACGCGGTTTACTGTGCCAGTACAGGCGCTTCGGTTGCGCGAAACCGAGGTAGAGTCCCTCGACGCGATTATACCTGAGAAAGGATTCCTGCAGGCGCGTGGTGACGGGGAACATCCACGGGAAATTCCCGGGATACTTCTTGAAAAAGTTTTCCTCGAAATTGAATTGGTCTCCTTCAGTGTCATCACTCTGCCACCATGACCATTCGTCATCTTCTTCTTCCCAGCCTTCTTCCCATTGTTCCCATTCCTCTTCGTCATCCGCCCATTCATCTCCACCGGCGGCAGAGGGATTCACCTGATACTCGAGTGCTTCGAGACGCGCCTCCGCTTTCGAGATGCGCTGTTCGAGCGTTTCGATTGTACTCTGCTTTTCAGCGTCCGATACGTCACTGTTTTTCAGACGTGTCATTTCCGCTTTGAGGCGGTCCAGCTCTTCGGTCAGTTTTTTCTGTTCAAGTTGAATTTTCTCGAGTGCTCGCAGACTGTCATCCATGACGGGATCAGTCTGGCTCCAGGCGTATTGCGAGAACACGGGGAGGGCGAGCATCAGGATGAGGCATATGCGTAATGTGGCACCAGCTTTCATGAAATACTCTCGAACAAATTGATAAATGAACTAAGCTCGTATACGCAGAAGAGGCGAAAATGTTCGCTGGATAGCGGAAAAAGAAGAGGGGCAGCAACTGCCCCTCTTCGGTCCAATATGCTGATTCAGGGCATGAGGGTGATCTTCCGGACGGAATTCTCCGTCACGGGCACGCGCATGTTGTTGGACGGGAACATGTACACCTGGTCGGTGTTGATCTCGGCTTCCATGTTGACGAGAACCCCGTTCTCCACTGCGAGATAGGCTTTCGCCTTCACTTCGATCGTCCCGGAAATCATCATCTCATTGTCGCCGCGAACGAGCTTTCCTTCCAGATCACTCTCTGTGGTGATCGTCACTTCATAGCTCTGGATGCCTTCGACTTCCTTCTCGCCAGTGACGGCGTAGGAACGTTCGTACTCGATAATGGTCTGACTTTCACCCGATCCGCTCGTATCTACACCGTTGACTTCCCAGCTGGATCCGGTGGAGAGCTGATCCTTCTCAATTGTGGGGAAGAAATTGAGCATGCTGCGAAGGATACCTGCAGATTCGTCGTCGTACGCGTTGATCGACGTATCGACGTCGATGACATCTCCCTTGTGGTCGATTTCGAACTGGACGCTTTTTCCGCCGACGTCGGCTCCACGGGTCTGTGATCCTTCCGGGGTTTCGGCGATGATCAATGCGTTGTTCACCGTCAACTGCAGCCGCTGGTGGCCGTTCTCCAGCGGTTCAATGGAAGTGAGAACCGTGCTGATGGTTGTCTCGGAATTGATACTGATGCTCCGTCCCTGGACTTCCTGGATTCGCATGCTTGTTCCTTCGACCAGGTAATTGTATTCCTGTCCCTGGTCATAGCGGTATGTCGCTTCCTGTGCGCTGAGTCCTGCAGCGATGAGTAACAGTACAATCGTGGTAATGGTTGTACGCATTAAATTCTCCGGTTGTCGTTATTGAGAAATACGTTCCAATGTCGTTTTTGTGCTGACGGATGTCGGGATGACACTTGTCTGCGCGCCGAAGACGGCCCGCATCGATTCACGGCTCGTCGTGACGTCTACTTTTACCGGCAGGGCGTTTTCCTTGGCGATGTACATTTCGCCGGTACTGATGGTTTCATCTTCGGTGTATTCTTCGAGACGATCGAATAGAATCTGTTCTTCCATCGTCGTTATGCTTTCCCATCTGATCCACCAGCACTCTGTTCCGTCCACAGTCTCTTCGCCGGCGACCGTGTATTCGGTGCTTCCAGCCAGATAGCGGATCCCGCGGCCCTTTCCGAACTGGGGGAGAGTCTTGTTCGGCTGCAGTGTGTCTGCGCGCGAATCTTTCCAGCTCATCCCGAGCGCGATCGGTCGGTCAGGGAGAACAGGCAGGATGGCGGCCCGCTGAGCGAATATCGCATCGGTGGCCCCGGGGCCCAGCAACTTCTCAGCCTCGAGCGGTTTCAGGGGCTGTGTTGCCTCGACACGGCCTTCAGTGGATTGTCGCACCTGTACAGGCTTTCGCGTCAGAAGATTCTGCATCAGTCGATTCTGACGTTGGATGCGCGGATCCTCGCTGTTTTCGTCTACAATCGCGGTATCCTGTACCGTGATGTAGGTGATGGCGTCCGCGGTTGTGTTCTCTGCGGTGATCGTGAAATAGCGCGTCACCTGTCGGTCGATTTCCGTACTGCGACCGTCATTGCTCTGCGCAAGTGCGCTGGTTTGCTCGACCTGCTTGTATTTGAGAGCGAGGCCTGTGGGCAAATCGTACTTCAGCAGCACCGACTGGGCGCTGACAGTGACAGACGTGATCAGGAAACACACGGGAAGAATAAAGGAGAGTCTCATCAGCCTCGCAACCATACTGAATACAATCGAACAACCTCTAAAATACGAAAGAAAGATCTGCTGACACAGGGAGAAATGCAGCACTGCGGACGGAGGCGCGTCCATGCTCTTTCTTACAGCATCCGGCCATGAAATGTTTCACGTAATCCGCTGAAATGCCTCGGTAATCCTATTCAGCCGTGTATATCAGCTCACCGCCGTGCCAGGTCTCACGCACCGTTGTCTCGAGAAATTCCTCCTCCGGCACTGTGAGGAGGTCTCGCGAGAGGATGACAAAATCGGCCCAGCTCCTCTCGGAGAGGACACCGACGGAGGTTTGCATACCGGCTGCCTGTGCCGCCCAACTGGTAAACGCACGTACGGCATGTTCACGAGACATGCGCTGCGAGCCGTACCATCCTTCCGACCAGCGGTCGCGTTCTTCCGGATGTAACGGATCCACCTGAAAATGCTCCTCGATGTCTTTCGCAGAGGCCGGACGGCCCAGCGCGTCCTTTCGAAAGGCCGCCGCATGAATTCCCGCCAGGGGATCGGGGCGTTCGACGGGGAAATCGCTGCCTCCCGGGATATACGTGCCTGTGCCGATGAGTCGGGCCCAGGCGTAGGCATTTCGTACGCGAATCGCTCCGAGACGTGCCTCCGCCCAGTACATGTCGCTCGTACAATGCGTCGGCTGCATGGAAGGAAGCACTCCGAGTGCGGCGAAGCGGGGAATATCGATATCCGAAATCACTTGCGCATGTTCCACGCGCAGAGGATAGGGTGGAGAAGCGTTCTGTTCGAGGGCCCGGGCATAACCGTTGAGCACTCTTCGCACCGCGGCGTCACCGATTGCGTGGACGCAGACCTGCATTCCAGCCTCGACTGCGCGTGCTGCTTCGAAGGCAATAGTGTCTTCGTCAATGATAGGAATGCCTGAATTCCCGGGATCGTCGCTGTATGGTTCCAGCATCCATGCTCCGCGCGAACCCAGTGCACCATCGGCGTACAGCTTGAGGCCGGCGACCGTAAGCTGTTGGTTCCCATAGGATTGCCGTCCTGCTTTCAAGTATTGTTCCCAGGTGTCACCGCGACCATCGATGTATGCGACGATGCGAAAGGGAAACTTTCCTTCATCAATAAGCGAGCGCACGGCTTCGATGTCTTCAGCGTCCATACCCATGTCATGCATTCCTGTCATTCCGACAGCAATGCAGCGATCTATCGCTGCCTGATAGCCGACTTTCAGTTCCTCCCGGGTGGGAGGGGGAATATGAGCGCGGACCAGTTCGATGGCATTATCGAGGAGAATTCCTGTTGGTGAGCCATCTTCAAGGCGGACAATACGTCCTCCTTCGGGATCGGGAGTATCCGCAGTGATGCCGCTGAGCTCGAGCGCGAGGGAGTTCACCCACGCGGCATGACCATCAATGCGGCTCAGAAACACAGGATGCGCCGTTGTCGCCCTGTCCAGATCATTGTTATTCGGAAAGGTTTTTTCCGGCCAGTCGTTTTGATCCCAGCCTCGTCCGCGGATCCACTGATTCTGTGCGGTATTCGCGGCGCGCGCGCTCAGCATGCTGATGATTGCTTCCTTGTCCCCGGTGCCGTGCACCGCGAGGATCACGGCTTCCTCACCCAGGCCGTACAGATGCGCATGCGCATCGATGAGTCCCGGATACACAAATGCTCCCTGGAGATCGATCTGCTCCTCTGCCGACCATGCGGCGAGGATGGCCTCATCCGAGCCGAGGGCGCAGATGCGTCCCTCACGCACCGCCATGGCGGAATGTATGCTGCTGTACTCATCCATCGATTGGATGGCACCGTTGAAGAAAATGCGATCGCAATTGTCCTTGGGGGCACACATGGTCATGAAGAATCCCGTTAGTGCGATAATAGTGATATGAATTCTCATGAAATCAAAAAATGCTGGTGATGAAGTAACCCAATATACGAAAGCTGTGTCATACTCGTGACGCCCATTTCCCGCATGCGACCTTTTGGCTTGACTCGCCGGTCATATGACGCTATTATTGAGTTGATTTACAGTAATGAATCATGACATACATCGTTTGCACCGCAGGTACACTCATGCCTTCATCCTTACGCTTTTCTTTCGTGGTATTTCTCATTCTGATGCTGCTCGCCCCATTGAGCGGACAGGCGCAGTATTTCGGCAAGAACAAGGTGCAGTACACGGATTTTGAATGGTACTACATTCAATCGCAGCATTTCGACGTGTATTACTCCAACGACGGGTACGATCTCGCTGCGTTCACGGCCAAGGCTGCTGAGGAAGCCCTTATCAGTATTCAGAAAACACTGAATTTTCAGATCAGTGCGCGTATTCCGTTCATCGTCTACAACTCGCACAATGATTTTCAGCAGACCAACGTCGTGGGATCGTATCTGGAAGAAGGCATCGGTGGAGTGACGGAGCTGTTCAAGAACCGGGTCATCATTCCGTTCGAGGGTAATTACAGCCAGTTTCGGCATGTGATACATCATGAGCTGGTTCACGCCGTCATCAACGAGATGTTCTATGGCGGTTCGCTGCAGGCGGCCGTGACCAACCGTATCCAGTTGATACTGCCGCTGTGGATGAATGAGGGACTTGCGGAATATGAGGCGCTCGGCGGGTGGGATACCGATTCCGACATGTTCATTCGCGATGCCGCGACGAGCAACTACCTGCCTCCGATTCCCTACCTCTACGGCTATTTCGCATACCGTGGTGGACAGTCCGTGTGGTGGTACATCTCGCAGACCTACGGTGAACAGAAGGTGGGAGAGGTGATCAACAGCATCCGGTCTTCCCGGGGCATCGACAAGGGATTGAAGAAGTCCCTCGGTCTGACCCTCGAAGAACTTTCCGAACGCTGGCTGAGAGAGCAGAAACGCATTTATTATCCGGACGTTGCGACGCGAGAATCTCCGGTGGATTTTGCGAAACGGCTGACCGATCACAAGAAGTCGGGAAGTTTTTACAATACCAGTCCGGCCATTTCGCCCTCGGGCGACCGCGTGGCTTTCATTTCGAACCGGGATGATTTTTTCTCGGTGTATGTCATGTCAGCGATCGACGGTGGATCGGTTCGCAAGCTGATAGAAGGAACGAATACCAACGATTTCGAGGAACTGCATCTGCTGACGCCCGGATTGTCGTGGTCGCCCGATGGAAAGTACATCGCGATTGCTTCGAAGGCCGGTGCCAATGACGCCATCAGTATCGTGGATGCCGAAAGCGGCGACTATGAGGTGCTGCCGGTATCGAAGGACGGAATATTTTCAGTGCAATGGTCACCCGATGGACGCAGCCTCGCATACGTGGGGAATACCGTCGCGCAATCGGACATCTGGGTGTACGACCTGGAAAGCAAGTCCACGGTGAAAATGACAAACGATGTGTTTTCCGACGCTGATCCCATATGGTCGCCAGACAGCAAGTCCATCTATTTCACCTCCGACCGCAAGGCGTTCCTCCGTCCCGAAGATATCCCCGAAGGCTTCGATATTTTCGACCATGATTATTCTCAGATGGACCTGTATTCCCTGGACGTGGAGTCGGGAGAAATCACCCGGATCACCAATACTCCGAAAGCCAGCGAATCGAATCCCCTCGCAGCCCGAGATGGAAAGCGTCTCATGTTCATCTCAGACCGGAACGGTATCAAGAACCTGTTCGTGCACGATCTTGAAAGCGGCAGGGAATACCCCATCACCAATTCGCTGTCGGGTGTGTACCAGGCATCGATCTCCGCCGATGGAAACAAACTCGTGTTTTCATCCATGTACGAAGCAGGGTTCGACATCTTTCTCATGAAGTCTCCGTTCGAGGACGAAGCCGTCGTCGATCTGCTGCCGACGCTGTATGTCGAACAGCAACTGGAATCCCTGGAGATGCCGCTACCCGCCGGGGGTGAGCTTGCCAGTACATCGTCGGTGGGCCTCGACGGTTCGGCGGATCCGACCGAGTCGCTGCAGCACAGCGATGAGGTTGTCGTCCAGCTCGGAGCTCAGGAAACTGGCGTCGCCGATAGCACCGGCCGGCCATCGAGAACAGGCGACCGTATGCTTTTCGGCAGCGATCTCGGAGGTTCGCGTGAGAACGCCAGAGCGCAGGCTTTTTCGCTGCAGAACTTCGTCAACGAGGAAGGCGATTTCGTCATCAACAAATACAAGCTGAGCTTCTCGGCGGATCTGGTCTACGGCAACGCAGGGTACAGTACGTTCTACGGCGTGCTCGGGACGACGCAGATGGCGTTCAGCGACATGCTCGGGAACCATCAGATCCTTTTCCTCACCAACCTGATCGGTGATCTGAAAAACAGTGATTACGCGCTCGGGTATTATTATCTGCCCGACCGGATTGACTGGGGTATCAACGGCTTCCACAGCGCACGTTTCCTCCTGGCTTACACCGGCGGACTGTACGAGGACCTCGTGCGATATCGGCAGTTCGGCTTCGGGCTATCCGCAGCGTATCCATTCGACAAGTTCAATCGTATCGAAGGATCGCTGACATGGATGAGCCTCTCGCAGGAGAATCTCGATCGCCCGGATCTTCCCATCAGTGAATTTTCCGTGATCGTGCCCAACGTGGGGTACGTGCATGACAATACGCTCTGGGGGATGTGGTCGCCTGTCCGTGGATCGCGCTACGAGATGCGCGCTTTTGGCAGTCCGGGAATCGGCAGCAGGCCGCTTTCGTTTTTCTCCCTGACTTTCGATTACAGAAAGTACTATAAGTTCTGGGGAGATTTCTCCATCGTTCTGCGCGGTTCTGGCGGCGGCAGTTTCGGACGCAATCCGCAGCGCTTCTTCATCGGCGGTACCGAAAACTGGATCAACCGCACGTTCGAAAATGGTCGCATTCCCATCGACAGTGAAGAGGACTTCGCGTTCCTGACAGCGGCGCTGCCGCTGCGCGGTTATAACTACAACGCGCGTCTTGCAAGCCGTTACGGACTCGGCAACGCTGAGATCCGTTTCCCGGTCGTCAAGTATTTCCTCGGCGGCGTGCTTCCATACATCCTGCAGACGGTCAACGGCGCAATCTTCCTCGACGTGGGAACGGCCTTTGACGAAATCGATGCATACCGTGCGTTTACCCGAGATGAAAACGGTAACCTGATGAACCAGGACCTGCTGATCGGTACCGGTATCGGAGCGAGGATGTGGTTCCTCGGCTTCCCGCTGAAATTCGATGTGGGTTGGTCTTACAACGGAGCCGGCTTCTCGACGCCCATCTATTATTTCTCGCTGGGCGCGGATTTCTGATATTCCCGAGGTTGTCATTCATCGCCCTGTTTACGAAGTTGACAGGGCGATTTTTTTTTATTGGAGCACCATGGATACCTATACAATTGCCGTCGTCGGAGCTAGCGGACTCGTAGGAAGGAAAATGCTGCAGGTTCTCGAAGAACGGGATTTCCCCGTCAAGGACCTCCGGCTCCTGACCTCCGCACGTTCCGCCGGGATCGAGCTGACTTTTCGCGGGAAGTCGTATCGGACGGAAGAAGTTTCCGCACGCGCCTTCGCGGACGTGGATATAGCGTTGTTCTCTGCAGGGAGTGATGCGAGCAGGCAATGGGCTCCGGTCGCCGTGAACGCCGGCGCGGTGGTGATTGACAACAGCAGCGCGTATCGCATGACCGATGGCGTGCCGCTCATCGTGCCTGAAGTCAATTCCGGCGACCTCCCTGATGCCGGGCCCCGTATCATCGCGAATCCCAACTGTTCCACGATTCAGATGGTCGTAGCGCTCAAGCCCCTGCACGACCGCTATGGTCTGCACAGGGTAGTCGTGACAACCTATCAGTCCGTCAGCGGGGCGGGGAAGCGTGGTGTCGATCAGCTGCAGGCTGAGCTCGACGGAGGAGTCGCGGAGAATCCTGCTTTTCCGCATCCTATCGTGGAGAATGCGATTCCACACATTGCCGCTTTCAATGAGAGCGGGTTCACCGTCGAAGAGGAAAAAATGATCAACGAGACACGGAAAATACTCGGTGACGCGCAGTTGAACGTTTCACCGACCTGCGTCCGCATTCCTGTGCGTTCCAGCCACAGCGAGGCCCTGCATATCGAGATGCGCTCCTCCTTCGAACTCGAAGACGTGCGATCCATGCTCTCCGCCTTTCCAGGTATTACCGTGATAGACAACCCCGCCCGTATGGAGTATCCACTGGCGCGGAATGCGGCGGAGAAGGACGACGTATTCGTCGGCCGTCTTCGGAGAGATCCTTCGGTGGAACATGGGCTCATCATGTGGGTGGTCTCTGACTCGCTTCGCAAGGGGGCTGCAACGAACGCGGTACAGATCGCTGAGTTATGGCTGTCGCTTCTCCCCAGCACAGGGAAATAGTCTCCGCGATGCGTGAGCAGCGACCGACAGCACGTACCTTCCGGAAGCGGAAGGAACGATCTGTTTCCACGGGATGTTCGACCTGTATGCTCTATCTTTGACAAGGGAGTCTGTTGTCTGTCGTTAAATCCATAATGCGTTTCAGGAAGGGAATCGGACTGATTGTGGGCACGTCGTACCTCGTACTGACAATCCTCGTTGCATTCCATGTCCATTCACCGCTATCCGCGAACGCCACGGAATACTGCAATCCGCATGCGCATGAGGGGCACGCGATGCATGCGGAAGGATACTGTCCGCTCGCCCAGTATGCCGCGCAGGCGTTCCTTGCTCTGCCAGGCAGCGCAGGGGAGGACACGAGAGACGATCAGGGCTCGACGCAGTTTACCCACCCACCTGCACATCGCTGCACCTCGTGCATCGGCGCGAACGATTCACGCGGTCCCCCTCTGACATAATCATATCCATGAAGTAACCCGCGGAGACCTACGGCGGGATTATTGGTTTCTTTTACAGTCATTGTAATGAAAGGTTTGATTATGCGCAGCGTACAGTTTTTCATGGTGTTGTTAGTAGCAGTCGTGCTTGTGACCGGTTGCGATGAAGACGATCCGGTGGCACCGCAGGAAGAGCATTTCGAGGCAATCGGCGTGGTGTTATCCACCTCCGGGATTCAGCTTGTATCCATCCTGCGTGGTGTCACTGACGACACCCTGCACGCGGAAGTCGGGACAACCGGCGACCACATCACTGTCTCTTTCTTCAACGAGGATGAGCAGGTCGTCAGTGCTCCCGAGGACACCGAAAAAACGTTGGGATGGGAAATCGCAAATCCTGAGCTGCTCGAAGTACATCAGGATGAGGGGCATGACGGAGAATTCGAGTTTCACTTTCGCGGACTCAAATCCGGGGAGACGACGATCGAGTTGTTCATCATGCATGCGGGACACTCCGACTTCCGCTCCGGCCCGATTCCTGTCGTGGTGAAGTAGCATCATGTCCACGACGGTTCGGAACTGCTTCCGCCACACGCCCCTGTTGCCATCCACGGGACAACGGTATCCATTTGCGTTCCCGGGCGGGATGCGGAAGAGGGTAGTGAGAGTGTTGGCAATACTGCTGTTTCTCGTCTCGAGTGACGCGACCGCGCAGCAGGGAACGGTACGAGGTGCAACGGTCGACGCTGAGAGCGGGATCGCGGTCCCCGCCGCGTACCTGTTTCTTCATCCTGCCGGACAGCCCGGAGCGGGCCGTGATCTATCCAGCGCAGAGGACGGAAGTTTCGCTTTCCAGAAGCTCTCCGCAGGGAGATACGTGCTGCAGGTCAGCCGCGCGGGATACAACACTTCCATGATGGAATTGGATGTGGGCGAAAAGGAGGAGAGCAATGTCCTGCTGTATCTGCAGCCGCATGTATATCAGACTGAACCCGTGGTCGTGACGGGGACGCATATGCATTCTCGCGTCGAAAACGTTGACGAAATCTCTCATGTGCTGCGGGGTAAGGAGCTGGATCGTGAGCTCGGATTGACACTCGCAGCGACTCTGAAGAATGAGACCGGCATCGCGATGCGAACCATGGGACCGGCTCCAGCCCGTCCGGTCATCCGCGGACTGGGCGGAGACCGCGTCCACTTGAGTGAAGATGGGAACAAGACCACGGACTTATCGGCTTCTTCGCCTGATCACGCCGTGACCATAGAACCATTTGCCGTGGAGCGGATCGAGGTGCTGCGCGGGCCGAAAGTTCTCATGCAGTCCCCGGTTACGATCGGAGGGGTGGTCAACGTTGTGCGCCACGAGATTCCGCAGGATATGCATGGCAATATCATCGGAACAATGGGGATGTACGGTGAGACGGCGAACGGTGGATTGCTCGGCGCTGCCACGGCTGAGATCCCTGTGCACCAGTTCATGACCCGTGGTGAATTCAGTCACCGGCAGACCGGTGACCTCCGCACGCCCGAAGGAGTGCTGTCGAATTCCGACAGCCGGACGACAAGTCTTTCCTTCGGCGGCAGCTACATCGACCGTGACAGCTATGCTGGAGCAGCCTATCGCCACTTCGACCTGGAGTACGGAATTCCCGGCGGTTTCGTCGGCGCGCATCCAGACGGCGTGACCATCGCTCTCGAGCGCCGACAGGTTAATGCGCGCGCCGCACTGGTGTTCGACGCAACACTCGTCCATGACGTGACCCTCCAGCTGAGCCGGGCGTATTACCGGCACAAGGAGTTTGAAGCGACGGGGGCGATCGGCTCCGAGTTCAGCATCGTGAGTTATCCCGGTCGTATAGCGCTCAGCCACCATTCTCTTGGTCCGTTCACCGAAGGAAGCGCAGGGGTGAACTTCGAGTACCGCGATTTCAATGTGGGCGGGTTTGTGTTTACTTCACCGAGCACATCGTTGAATGTCGCTCCCTACGTGTACGAACGCTGGGCCGCCGGTCCTTTCAGTCTGGAGGCGGCGCTGCGATACAACCATGATGTCATTACACCACTGCGGGAAAACCCTGATGCCCGCACCGGCCATATCCGACAGCGAACCTTCCATACCTGGTCCGCTTCCACAACACTGTTGTTCGAACTGACCGACATTGTGCATATCGGAATGAACCTCAGCCGTTCCAGCCGGGTGCCGACGATTGAGGAGTTGTTCTCCGAAGGACCGCATCTCGCAGCGTACTCTTACGAAGTGGGTAATCCCGACCTCGAGGCTGAGCACGGGTACGGGAGCGAACTGTTTCTCTACCACAGATTCAGCCGGCTGTATTTCAACATCAACTTTTTCAGGAATCAGATGTATTCGTATATCCTCCCGCGCAATACCGGGGAGGTCAATTACGCGACATTTCTTCCGATCTATGCCACGACGGGGGTTGATGCATTGATCTATGGTGCGGAGGCGCAGGCTGAATTGCTCGTGACAGAAAAACTGTCACTCAACGCTGCGCTGAGTTTCAGCCGCGGGTCGTTTACCGGAAGTGGAGAGGCGCTGCCGCAGATTCCGCCCATGAAGGGACGTCTGGGAGTGAGCTGGAAGGAAAAGGCCTGGCGAATCGGAGCGGAGAGCGAGTTCGCTGCGCGGCAGGATCGTGTGGACGAATTCGAAGAGGAAACAGCGGGCTATGCTATCGTAAGCGGGTACGTGCAGTATTCGTTCACCACGCAGGGACAGGTGCACAATATTTCCGTTACAGCTGAAAATCTGTTTGACCAGCCGTATCGGAATCATCTGTCACGCGTGAAGGTTATTCTGCCCGAGGCTGGGAGAAATCTCCGACTGACGTACAAGCTGCATTTCCAGCTGTAGATCAGAAGGCGAAGCCCGCGGAAACGTCCACTCGCATTCCATCGCGGGAGTTGCCGAGTGACGCGCTGATCGTGAAGTCACGTGATACAGGGGCGAGCCAGAGCCCCGCTCCGTATGTCGCATGCCACTGATCTGATTCCTCATCCTCAAGATAAACGCGCCCGCTTTCGGCGAATGCCAGTATTCCGAGTTCGGATGGGATGATCCAACGCACGTTCGCGAGAAAGCCCCTCCATTCCGCACCGCCATAAACTGCGGCGTCTCCGGCATAGCGGTTGAGGTCGTATCCCCTGGCGGATTCGATTCCACCGAGAAATGCGGATTCGAAAAAGGGATAATTGCCGCGGTTATACTGGCCACCTGCGCGGAGTGCCAGTGTCCAGTCCGTCAGCAGCCTGGCCGAAAGGTAGGTCCGTAGATCGGCGTCAAACGTCTCAAAACGGGAAATGAGATCAAACAGCTCGGGATAGTGACGAGCTCCGAGACTGAGGTAATATCCGGATGTCGGCCATGTCGCGCTGCTGCGTTGATCGATGGTCAGATCGAGTCCGACACTCCCGAGTATCATCGGATCGTATCCGTAGGGTTGAATCGTCATGAGATACAGGGCTTCATCATCGGTGTCATTACGGACATGCCGCAGGGAAATGTCGGTGGAGAGGGTAACCGTCTCACTCAGAAACAGGTGGAGCGCAGAATTCAGGTAGATCTGACTTTGTTTGACGGTATACTCATAGCCCGGATCCTCGAGCTTGACCGAGTGATTTCCGGCTCCGAAATAGTGCAGGACCTTGAAGTCGGAGAAGCCGGCGGTGAGCGTCACGCTGTGTCTCCGCAGCAATGCCCTCGTATCCAGGTTGAATTCCACTTCTCCCAGCAGGCTGGTCGGGGCGAATCCGCCTGTCAGACTCATCCGGTACGCATAGGGATCGCATTTGAAGCCGTACCGAGTGTATACGGGGCCGCCTCCCAGCAGGATGCCGAGATCGCCGTTGTATGCGCCCGAGATTCCAGGAAGCAGGTCCCACCCCCAGTCGCGCAGGTCAGGTTCATAGATCTGCTGCGGCGTTTCGGGACTGGGATATTCATTTCTGTCAACAGCGGTTGATGCTCCGCTTGTAATCGCTGTGCGCTTCCCATGATCGTAGAAATACGTTTTTGTCTCCGCGCTGGGGATAAACGGGAGGAGTCCCCACAGGCAGCCGTGGACCACGGAGCTGTCGATCAGTCGGTCGCGTCCCGAACCGCCGAGAACGCGGATGGTCGGACCGTAATCGCTTTCACCGCGCAGAATCGCCACATCGTCGCCGCCTTCCAGATATATCCTGATTTCGTTCGTTTCATCTGCCAGGTAAACGCGTTCGTGAAAGGGCGGCAGTTCCGGATCCTCCATTGATCGTCCGGCGACGGCGACGCTGCCGTCCGGTCTGCGCATGATCTCCACGAGCTCATCTTCCTTGCTGCCGTGAATGTTCACTTCTCGGGCCAGTTCCTCGTAAAAAACACGCACAGCCTCCGGGAGTTTGTCCCGCCGGTTGAGAAGGGTGGAGAGCAGATGATCGCTTTCCTCACCATGCAGCGCAGCCGGAAGCCTGTTCACGGCATCCGCCAGCAGGTCGTCGGTGAGTACCGACTGCACATGCAGTGCCAGCGAATCGTACGCGCCACGTGAGAGGGCCGGGAGGTACCGACGATCGAGGTGTCGTCCACTGTAGGTGAGGTATTTGATGCCGGGATAGTCGTTGTCGCAGCTTTCGATTTGAGGTACCACCACGGTTGACAGCCACGGGATCAGTCCGTCGTACCGGCAGAAGGCCTGGTCGCGGTCTCGCGGAATGGGGTGCCACCACCTGATGCCATCCTTTTCGAAGCGCGCCCAGCGCCACTGATCGGTGTGTCGGTCCCAGTCTCCCATGAACATGTCGACGATGCGCGCTTTCAGGTATTCCCGGGCATCGACCCTCTCGTCGGTGTTTTTTTCCAGTTTTTCGAACATCGTGAATGTTCCCACGACTTTGTCCGATCCACCGAAACCATCGTCGCTGTCCTCACGTTCGTCCGGATGCACTTCGAGCATACCCAGGAGACCCGCGAAGGAGGCGCGGAATTCCCCCAGTTCAGGGCTATCGGGCAGAATGACGACCGTGGGCGCGGCATTGAGCGTTCCCGTGCTTTCAAGTATCGGACTGGCAACGAGTGCCCCGAACGGATTTGCCGTGCTGATCAGATCCTGCATGATATCTGATACGAACGTGTTCCTCAGATTTTCTTCCAGGATCTTGGAAGGATCCTTATTCAGCGAACGGAACTTGTACTCGAGTCCGTCCGCTGCTTTGAAACGCAGTGATCTGGTCTGGAACCCGCCGCCTTTACGGTATGCCCGGAGTCCGCCTGCAAATGCGGAGAGGTCGATAACGGGTACGCGGATGGGGATGGTCCAGTGTGCTCTCCAGAGGTCGCCGAAAAACAATCGGTGCAGCGTCCCGGCAGCGTATTCCTCTCCGGGAATGACCATACGCCACTCCATGACGTCCACGTCGGGATTGGTCTGTTCTGGTCGGGTTTCCTGCTGAGCGATCAGAGACGGGTGTCCGACAATGACAATGGCACACAGGATCGGTATGACCTGGCTGAGCAGCTTTCGAAAGCGATCCAACGCCTGAGAACTCTGCATGGGGGGGAGCCGTATCTACATGTCACATGAATTGCTTCAATATACAATGAAAATGGAATATCATGTTTTCCCATGCAAGCATGTGTATCCTCCAGTCTTGTTCTGTATCAGGCAGAAAGTCTATTTTTCACCTGTGACTATGTATAACCTCCACTCGATACGACCTGCCGGCAATGCCGCCGCCGTGCTCCTGCCAGTCCTGTTGTTCACCGCGATTGTTCTTCCCCTTTTTGTGAGCGGATCCTTCGCTCAGGAGGCGGAGGAACGGGGGATGGACGACATCATCATTGATGACGTCATCATCCTCGGAGAGGATGGACTCGGGTACCTGCTCGCACCGTTGAGTTTCTCCGGAAGCGACTGGGCACTGACAGGCGGACTGCTCGGAGGCGGCGGGCTGCTCTTTGCACTGGATGAAGACATCCAGGCAATACCGAGACGAAACCAGAACGAGGACGTGTTGGACGTCACCCGGACATTGAACTGGGGGGGACATCTGCCGAGCGTGGAAATCGGGACGGGCTTCGTCTACCTCACCGGACTGCTCTCGGGAAATGAGGAAATCCGCGTCACGGGGCGCATGCTCGCACAGACGCTGATTTATTCGGGATCGGTGTATCTCGTTCTGCGCAGGCTTGTCGGACGGAGCCGACCGGAGGTGCGGGAGAGTGCGTATGATTTCGGCTTTCTCCGTTCCGGGGATCAGCATTACTCGTTTCCCTCGGGGCATACCGTCGTGGCCGTCTCATGGGCCACGGTGCTTGCGGGACGCTTCGACCACTGGGCGGCTTCCTTGCTCCTGTATTCGGCAGCCGGCGCGGTGGGACTGGCACGTATCTACCAGGACTTTCACTGGGCATCCGATGTTTTTACCGGAGCACTCATAGGATTTTCGGCAGGCATGTTTGTACGCCGGCAGGAAGAGCGCCGCCAGGCGCAGACAGGGGAAACGTCGTCCTGGTCGCTGCTGCCGACGGGAAACGGATTATCGCTCATTATTCGCCTATAGAACGGAGCAACAATGAAGACGCTGTATATCGTCCGCCATGCGAAGTCCAGCTGGAAGCATGATAACCTGACAGATTTCGAGCGGCCGCTCAACAAACGCGGTCACGGTGATGCACCGATGATGGGACGAATTCTGGCTGAACGCGGAACGACGATCGGACTGCTCCGCAGCAGTCCGGCAAACCGCGCGCTGACCACCGCACGCATGCTGGCGCAGGAGCTGGACTTTCCGCTCGATTCCATCGAAACCGACGAAGGCATGTACGGTGCCAGTCACCGGCAGCTGTTTGAAACCGTGCGCAGCTTCCCGGATGAGGTTGCTCAGGCGATGATCGTCGGACACAATCCGGGATCACAGCTGTTCGCAGAGTACCTGACGGATTTTCCTGAAAGCAACCTGCCGACCTGCGGTATTGTCTGCATTGACTTCGAATGCGAACAGTGGGAGAATATCCAGCCCGGCAGCGGGACGCTCCGTTTCTACGAATATCCCCGACGTCACAAATGATCACCGAGATACCATGAGCGTTATGAACGAGAGTTCCCCGTTTTTTGACCGTGAATTGAGCTGGGTGGCCTTTAACGGGCGCGTACTGCAGGAAGCTGCCGCACCTTCGGTTCCGCTATACGAGCGGCTGAAGTTTCTCGCGATATACTCATCCAACCTCGATGAGTTTTTCCGTGTGCGCGTCGCCGGCATTCGCAGCCTCATGTCTCTGAAAAAGAGCAAACGTGAGAAACTCGCCCTTGACCCCGCGGAATTGCTCCAACGTATTTACCAGGCCGTCGACCGGCAGCAGGAAGAGTTCGGTCGGATTTTCAGAGAGCTGTTACAGGAACTCGAAGCACACGGGGTGATGCTGATCAGGGAAGAAGAGGCGCTTTCAGAGAAGCAGATGATCTTTCTCCGGGAGTACTTTCGCGAAAAAATTTCCGCGTTCATCGAGAGTGAAATCCTTGATGATGAGGACAGTGCTTTTCTTCGGAACAGGGCGCTGTACTTTACCGTCGCGCTTCGCCACCTGAAGGATGAAGACAGGCAGGAGGTCGGAATGGTGACAATTCCTTCCGACGCCTGTTCGCGTTTTATCGAGCTGCCCGCGCCGGAAGGGGAACACCACATCATATTTCTCGACGACGCGGTGCGGTTCAACCTCGTGAGCCTGTTTCCGGACCACGATGTTGTCGGGGCGTATGCCATCAAGCTCAATCGCGATGCCGATCTGCACATCGAGGACGAGTTCGCCGGTGATCTCGTCAAGAAAATACACCAGGCGCTGCAGCGCCGGGAGACGGGCGTCCCCGCCCGTTTCCTCTACGATCCGGCGATGCCTGCCGACCTGCTTACTTCCGTGCGCAAGCGCTTCGGGTTGAAGAAGGAAGATCTGTTCCCGGGCGGGCGCTATCATAACTTCCATGATTTCTTCGGGTTCCCGAATCCCCTGGGTGCGGTCGTCAGGGATGAAGAACTGCCCGCGCTCGGGTACCCCCCGTTCGATGCGGCGGAAAGCATGTTTGATGCCGTCGCCGAGCGCAGTCATCTCCTGCATTTTCCGTACATGCGCTACGGACCGGTGGTACGCTTTCTCGAAGAGGCCGCGTCGGACGCGCACGTCGAGCAGATATCCATCACGCTCTACCGTGTGGCCTCCCACTCCGCGATCGCGGAAGCCCTCATCGCGGCGGCGGAGAGCGGAAAAAAGGTCAATGTCTTCATGGAAATCAAGGCCCGTTTCGATGAAGAAGCGAACATCTACTGGTCGGAAAAAATGAAGGAAGCGGGCGTCAACGTCATGTACAGTTTCCCGGGACTGAAGGTGCACGCGAAACTGTACCACATTGTCCGCCGCGAGTCCGGAAAAAAGCGCGGGTATGCATTTCTGGGTACGGGGAATTTCAACGAGAAGACGGCGGGATTGTACTGCGACCACGGGTACTTCACCGCAAGTCCGGAAGTCCTCAAGGAGGTCGCGGCCGTATTCGCCATCCTTGCGAAACGAAAGGTCGGATACGAATTCAGCACGCTGCTAGTTGCACAGTTCAACCTTCGGCGTGAATTCAACCGCCTCATCGATCGCGAGATCGAACATGCGAAGGCCGGCCGCCAGGCGTCGATCATCATGAAGATGAACAGTCTCGAGGATCCGAAGATCATACGGAGGCTGTACCGCGCGTCTCAGGCAGGTGTACGTATCACCCTTATCATCCGCGGCATCTGCTGCCTCGTTCCCGGAGTCCCCGGCATCAGTGAGACCATTGTGGTCCGCAGCATCGTTGACCGCTATCTCGAGCATGCCCGGGTCTATGTTTTCGGGAACGATGGTGATGAAGAAGTGTGGCTCGCCTCGGCGGACATGATGCGCAGGAACCTCAACAGGCGGATCGAAGTGGCCTTCCCGGTGCGGGAAGCGGACCTGCGCGCAGAGATCCTCGAAATCATCCGGCTGCAACTGGCCGACAACTCCAAGGCACGAAGCATCGACAGCGCGCAGATGAACACGTTCATCCGGGACGATTCCGGAACGACCGTGCGGGCGCAGGTCGATACCTGGCGCTTTTTGCATGATTTTCACAGAGACGCCTGAGGCCATGCTGCCTGTGCTGCATTGAATCCCAGCAGGCGATACCCTATTTTCCATCATTCCACGGACACTATCCATGTGGTGCACATGACGGACAACAGTACAACCATCACCGACAGGGCCTCAAGTTTCGTACAGAGGCACTTCGCGGAGCATCATGATGAGGCGTTGACCTATCACAACATCGCGCATACCATGGAGGTTGTCGATGCCGCTGCACGTATCGGAGAAGCCTGTGGATTGACCGGTGCCGATCTCGAGGTCGTCATACTGGCTGCGTGGTTCCACGATGTCGGTATCACAGAGGTGTACCTCAATCATGAAGATCGAAGTGTCGAGATTGCTGAACGCTTTCTGCGGGAGCATGATTATCATCCTGAAAACATCAGAGCGGTTTCGCGCTGTATCATGGTGACCTCCGTGCATGTGCATCCGAGCACCCTGCAGGAAGAGGTGATCTGCGACGCGGATCTCGAGCATCTGGGCCGAAAGACGTTCTGGAAACGCGCGGAACTGCTGCGCCATGAGTGGGAGGTCAAACTCGGCAAGGTCTTTTCGGACCTCGATTGGCTGCGCAGCCAGCAGCGCTTCCTTCAGGAGTTTTCGTTTTACACAGAGGAAGCGAAAACCGCACGACTGCGGAGGTTGGAGAAGAACAGGGCAAAAGTCGATCAGGTACTGGAATCTCTCGAGAAAGGTGGCACCATGGCTGAAGCGATAGAACGCATTGATGGAAAGAAAGACGGTAAAGGGAAGAACAAGGTCAAGACCGATTTTATGGGACGAGGGGACCGTGGCGTTGAAACCATGTTCCGTACGACATCCAGGAACCACGTTACCTTCAGTTCGATGGTCGACAGCAAAGCGAATATCATGCTGAGTATCAACGCCCTTGTGATATCGGTCGTCATCAGCGTTCTGTTTCGAAAGCTGGATACGAATCCCTACATGGCTATTCCGACCTTCCTGTTCCTCGGAGTCTGTCTTACCACCATCGTGTTTGCCGTACTCGCGTCACGTCCGAAAGTGTCTTCCGGGACGTTCACACGGGAGGATATAGAAAACAAGGCTGTGAACCTGCTGTTCTTCGGGAATTTCTACAACGTCTCTGTCGATGATTTCGAATGGGGCATGCAGGAAATGCTCAAGGACAAGGACTACCTGTACGGGAGCATGATACGGGATTTCTACTACCTGGGCCAGGTACTCGGCAAAAAGTACCGCTACCTGAGAATTTCCTACAACGTCTTCATGTACGGCTTCGTCGCATCCATCCTGCTCTACGTCATCATGTTCATGGTTTTTGCGAACCAGCCCATCGACCTTGTCCCTTTTGAATGAAGAATTGTAAGCCAGAAGGCTGACGAGGGTGCTGAGAATATCAGTTTATGGACTGATATAGCGGCATGTAATATCAGCGTACAGACTGATACGGACATAGAAAAATCAGGCCGCGGCCTGATGATTTGATCGATCCGCCCCCGGTTTTCATGCCGGGGGCGTTGCCATTTCAGATCAATCGAGTTCCGTCGAGAGGACGAAACGCAGTATCCTGTTGTTTCCCGTGTCGGCGATGTACAATGTGCGGTCGAAGTATGCGACGCCTTCGGGCTCATCAAACTGTTCCTTTCCTCCGAAAGCCTGTGTGATGAAGCCGGAGGAGGTGAAGCGGAACAGGCTGTCCAGTCCCGCGTCGATAACGAAAATATTTCCCGCGTCGTCGGCGGTAATGTCTTCAGGGCGGTCAAAGAGACTGACGCGCAGCAAATCGAGGTCGCCGTCCCTCGCCGGACTGTAGAACGATTCCCATTGCGTGATATCACCGGTGGTGCGCTGAGTAATCCACTGTGCACGGAACAGCGATTTCTCACCTTTCTGTGTGAAGAGAAAATCACTGGAGTACGGAGAGATGGTCGATATGCTGGTCGGGACGGTCATCGTTGCGAGGCCGGTACCGTCGATACTGAGGCCGGGCCATTCCACGCGCGGCCGCAGCTCGTCTTCTCTGTTGAACAGCATGACAGCGTCGTCGGGATCGACGAGGCTGCTGTTGTTCGGTCCGGTCCGCGTCACATAATAACTGTTGTCACCGAGAACGGTGACGCCCGTGAATCTCCGGTCGGGATTCAGGGCATCGAAGTAGACGCGTTCCACGCGGGCGCCGGCGATGCTGTGTCCGGCATCGACGAGATGGACGCGGTATATCGCACCGAATGTCGCCTGTCTGCCGCCGATCGTCGTATCGAATTCGCCGCAGACCAGAAGGTCGAGACGGTAGTCCTGGGAAATTGCCGTCGGACGGAGTATCTCCGATGAGCTTCCGATCACCGTTCCGGCAACGTCGAGCATGGTCACACGATGCGCCCCGCGTTCAGCGACATAAATGAACGGCTCAAAACCGAGATGGACGTCAGCCGGTTCCTCGAAACCTGTCCAGATCGGCTGCTGCAGGACATAGGAGGTGTCGCCGTAGCTGTTCGGAGGCGCAGTCGTACCGAGATCGGAGGCATCGAAGGTGTCTCCGCATGCACTCGCCAGCAGTGCTGTCAGGGCGATCAAAAGGGGGAACGTGTATTTCGTCTTGTGTACCATGTGTCATAGTCCCAGGCGTAGGGTAATACGATGAACGCCGCCAAGGCGTCCGAATTCAGCGTACGCGTAATCCACGCCGCCGCGTCCGAAACCGATCGGGGCGTTGATGCCCGCACCGGCAGTCAGTCCTTCTTCGTCGACGTTCAGCTTGTATCCGGCGCGTACAAAGAAGAGTTCGTTCCAGGCATACTCCGCACCGACGGATACGTTTTCGCTGTTGTCGTTCGGATGGTTGAGCTGAATGGACGTCGTCAGCCGGTTGTAGTCATCCTCATAGGGCTCGAAGGCGAATCCGATACGGAACATCGTTGGAGGAGAAAACTCCTGGAAGGAAGAAACCTCTTCCCCGCGCGGGAGGTCGACGGTGCCTTCGGGAGCCACGTTGTTTCCAAAATTTGAAACGGTGACCGAAAACCGTGTGCTCCCGAGTCCGGTCCAGTAATACGTCCCCAGGTCGATCATGACCGCGCGCGTTTTCAGCACGTCAATGGTTTCCTCCACGTATCGTACTGTGGCACCGAAGGAAAACTGTGCGGTGAGCTGCCGCGCGTAAGAGAGTCCGATCCCGATGTCGCCGTAGCTGAAATAGCGGCCGGTTCCGAGCGGCTGTGTCTCGGTGCGCACTTCCATGTCCTCGGTATGCAGAGCGGTGAAGGAAAGTCCGACCGCGTCTGATTCCGACAGGCGGTAGATACCCGCAACGAATTCGTGCTGCAGGTCCACCACCCAGTTCGTATGCGAAAACATCGCTTCGTGTCCCGCACACTGGACCATACCGGCGGGATTGTAATGGAGCGAGGACGCATCATCGGCGACGGCTATGAACGCTTCGGCCATGCCGACTGCTCGTGCGCCTGTCCCGATCTTGAGGAACTGCAGGGAGGAAATGCCCGCGCGCTGTCCGCCGAGAAGCGGTATCAGCTGCGCCTGGGAGGATGAAATGAGAGTCAGCAGCAGCAGTGCCGTTGCGGATATTCGCAGAAATGTGGTCATAACATGTTTCATAGCGTCACCGATACTCCTGCGCGGATATTGCGCGGCGCGAGGTAACGTGCTGGGTTGTAGGGGTACGGATTCAGCGGCGCCTGGAGGTCGGGATACAGCGGGTCGTTGTATCCTCCAGGTGTGGGATCGCCGTATTCATAGGCACGGCCGGTGATGGGATTGATAATCGCGGCATTCTCGTTTCCGAGAAGATTCGTGACTTCAATGAGTATGCCGAGATCGATTCCGCCGATGTTGAGATGCTTTTCGATGTTCACGTCGAGGTAGAACCAGTCTTCACCGATTTCACCGTAAATGTTGTCCCGGTCGCGGTTGTAAATGGGCCTTCCCGTGTTCGGATCAATGCCGACCAGGAGCTGCGGGGTGTAGCGCTTGCCGGACTGGAAGAACGCACGCAGGTACATGTTCAGGTCCTCGAGCAGTCCGATGCCGAGCAGACCTTCTCCGGGCGGCACGTAGAAACTCGCACTGAGCGATGCCTGCAGAGGCCGATCCCAGATCAGATAGTTCTCCTTGATCGATTCCTCGAGATCTCCACGCTGCACGAGCGCTCCTTCGTCGGGTGAGGAACTCTTGCCCGTCGCGATACTGTAGGCGAAGCTTGCCGTACCGCGGAACCAGCGCCCGATACGCTTTTTATACTCCAGTTCCACGCCGCGCGTACGCGCATAGTCCTGGTTGATATAGGTCACGAAGGAACCGCCGGAGAAGCGCGAGCTCGCGATCGTCGCGGATTTCGTGCTGACGTAATCGAAAATGTCTTTGTAGTACGCGGTCAGTGTGAGTACGTCATCCTCGGTGAACTGGTTGCGCAGACCGAGCTCATACGCCACAGTGGTTTCAGGATCGAGGTCCGGGTTTCCGAATTTCTGGAACGTCGATTTCGCGCTGACCGGATTGAGTTTCGCGTACACGAACTGCGGGCGCGGCCTCTTCGTAAAATGTCCGTACGAGAAGAACAGCGTCTGGTTATCGGAGATCGGATGGGAGATACCAAGCCGGGGACTCAACCGCGCCTTGAAACGTCGATCAAACAGTCCGAAAGTGTTGTCCATATACGAGTCGCGGACGTCGTCGGGAATCGTGATCACCTCGGGATTGTTCACGGCGTCGTCTACGAATTTACCCGGCATCCACCAGTCCAGCCGCAATCCGAAATTCAGGATCATGCCGCTGAAATTCACGTTGTCCTGCGCGTACATGGCCCCGTAGGCCGGGTGGACGGTGTAGATATCGTTGTTGAGCCCCAGTTCGCCGAGCCACGGTTTGTAGATGTCGACCACCTGCATCTCACCCCAGGTCGCGTCGAGACCTGCCTTGAACTTGCTGCGCTCTGAAAGGTTGCTCGTGAAATCCGCCTTGAAGGTATAGTTCACGACATGGTGGTCGTGCCAGGTGAAGCCGTTTCCGGTATCCCAGAAGCCGTCACCCGGAATCACACCGACGTAGTCTGTCTCCTGGTTGTAGTACTCGACAGGGAAGGTGATCAGGTCCTTGGGTTCCTGGTACTGGGTCCAGTCCTTGCCGTTCGCATCGGCGCGCAGATTTGTGTGAAAGCGGCTCAGCTTCAGCTCGTAGAACGAATTGCTGTTGATGGTGTGCGTCCAGCTGAGCGTATGGAAAATCGTGTTGTGCGTATAGGTATTCGCCGCATCGAGGATATTCTGGAACTCGTATTGATACCCCGGACTCGGTTCGACATACTCGAGATTCGTCTGCAGGGACTGCGAGTTCTGGTTGATGCTGACGGACTGGTTATACGAGTACCGCAGTTTTTTCGTGGGCGAAAAAGCCCAGGTGACTTTTCCGAGCCAGAACCAGTTGTTGTCCTGTTTCGGCGCGAAGCGCGTCCCGCCGAACGTGCTCGAGTACAGCTGGTTTGCCACGACCTCGCGATAATCGCCTGTCGGCTGACCGTCGCGAATGATCGGTGTCAGGCGGGTGAATCCGTCAGTGAAGCCGGCGTAGAAATTGCCGAAGAGCGACAGCGTGCCGGGGAGGTCGATTCCCATTGCCGGCAGCAGGTAGCTGGTGATGGGTTCGGGTCCGCCCATTGACGCTTCGGTGATATCGGTGTTCCAGTTTGAGCGCGTGTCGCTGTTCACCCCGAGGTTGTCACGTTTATGTGCCAGATAGAGCGAGTACCTCTCGGTGGCATCCTTTGTGGTGACATTGACCACGCCCGAGGTTGCCTGTCCGTACTCGGCGTTGAAGCCGCCGGTGATGACTTCCAGTTCCTGAATGGATGCAGCGCTGAGCTGGAGGCCGAACCCTGTTCCCGAGAGAGGATCCTGTACCGAGATTCCGTCGAGCAGAAACGCGTTTTCATACGCGCGTCCGCCGCGTATGTGAATACCCTCGTCGGATTTCACGACGCCGGTCTGCTGCGCAACCACATCCGTGACGTTCTCGATGACCGCCACTTCGATATCCTCGGCGGTGACGGTGCGTGAACTCGCCGTTTCCTCGATATCCATGAGCGGTTTCTGTCCGATGATGACGACGGCCTCGTCCATCGTGAGGATGGTCTCTTCCATCTCGAAATTGAGAGTCAGTTTCTGGCCTGCTTTTACTTCTACACCGGTTTTCTGGATTTTTTTATATCCGATAAGGGAGATTACCAGCGTGTACTCACCCGCGTTGACTTCGCGGATGGTGTAGCGCCCTTCGACGTCGGTAGCCGCGCCGTAATACGTGCCTTTTACGAGCACGTTCACGCCGATGAGTGTCTCGCCGGTGCGGTCGTCGGTAATCTTCCCGGTGATAGTGGCTTTCTGCGCCTGGAGAGGCAACGCCAGTGCACAAAGAAACAGCAGGATCGCGGTCGTTCGGATGATCATTTATTGCACACCGAATTCGTTGCGGAAGATCTGGTGAATGAGCGGGCCGACGGTGCCGTCAGCATCAAAGCGGTGGAGCGGTATCCCGAAGAGGATGAAGCGGCTGTCACCGCTGCGTACGGCCACGACCGGCTGTCCTTCCCAGCGCGTACTTTCCTGGAAGCGGTAGAAATTCCGGGCATTGATTTTGCGGAACAGATTACGCACGAACGCGACAGGAATACCCTGGTCGTCTCGTTTCAGTACGGGATAGCCCGGCGACTCCGCGTCCGGCTCAGCGAGTGTTTCCTTCGGGACGAAGGTTATGGCGTTCGGACTGAGACTGTCCACCGGAGCGAAGTCTGTGATGCCTCCACGGGGATCGATGGCGCTCTCAGGAAATGCCGCTGTGAACAGGATGTGTCCGCCGCTCGCCTGGAATTCCGGAAGTGCCAGCTGTGCCACGGTAAATGTCGGATTATTATCTCCGTACCAGATGACATAGCGGAACAGCTTCAGGGTTTCGATGAAGGTCGGATTGATGTACGGCGGAAGGTAAATGCCCCGTGACGTCGTGGACGCGCCGGTCTTAATGTCGAAGACATCGGCGCCCTGAAATCGTCCGCCGAAAAGTGTATCCGTTACGGTACGGTAGAATTGCGCGGAGACGTCGAAGGGACCGTAGTCGTCAATGATCAGCAGGTCGGTTTTCGGTTTTTTGACGTACCACGTTCCCGAGGTGTCAGGCATGCGGATGATGCGGCTGTTCGTGCCGGCGATATCCACCGCACGCAGGTAGAAAACGTTTTCACCCTCTCGGAGTCCGTCGGATTCGAAGAGCGTCAGGAAGGTTGTGCCACGCGACAGGGAACGCCATGAAGCGGGGTCTGTCGTGTCGTTGAGCGCGTACTGATACTCCTGGATGGTTTCGTCGCCGTCGAGATCCGTCCCGATCCAGGAAAACGTCGCCACGGTGAACGTCGTGTCGGGGACGTCGGATCCCTGCGTGAACATCACCACCGGAGGTGAGTTCTGTATCGGATAGTTGAGATCCGCCGGGGTCGGGTCCACGGCACCGAGATCGATATACGCTTCGCCCGCGTCGTACACGCCGTTTCCGTTTTCATCGGTGAACGGTTCGGGACCATTCGGACCGTCACTGTCGTAACGGCCGTTGCCCTGATCGTCGACTGCGCGGACGAAGAAGGCATACGTGGTATCGCTTCCCGAGAGGGTGAGCGCGAAGACACTGTCGTTTTTTGTGGTGAACGACCAGGTCGCATTGTCGAAGCTGATGAAGAATCCCGCGACAAAACCGTCCGGGTCATCGCCCCACCAGTGAATGTGCTGCCGACTGGTTGTCGTGCGGAGTTCCCCGTCAGGTTCGAGCGACAGGTAGGTCTCCGGTGGTTGATTCCCGATCGGATCATTCGGCGTGTCTGAGCAGGCGCCGAGGAGGATGACAAGTATGAGGAGATATTGGATACGCATGAATCGGCGCTATTTCAGTAAAAGCATCTGTTTGGAATACACATGTCCGTCGACGGTGAGCCGCGAGTAATAGGTGCCTGTCGGCACTCGGTGGCCCCGCGCATCTCTTCCGTTCCATCGGGCTGAATACACTCCGGCGTCCAGCATGCCGCTGCGCAGTGTGGCGATGTGACGTCCGAGTACATCGTGGATCGTCAGTTCGACCTGGGCCCCCTCAGTGAGGGAATAGCGGATGGTGGTCGATGGATTGAAGGGATTGGGATAATTCTGTTCAAGTACGGCGCTCTCGGCTGCGGCCGGCAGTTCTGTAATCGCGACTGGGCGTTCGCCGGTGCGGAACCAGAGCGGAGCGTTTGCCGCGGCGATGAATCCCTGAGGATCCCCGACCGGGGTGATGCCGTCCGCAGCGAGGCCGATATTGAATACCACGTACATGTTCTGCATGAAGCGCACGTAGGAAAGGAGTTTATCGTCACCACGGAAGGTGGGATAACCGTTCGTGCCGTACGTCGCTTCCGCGATCATGACCGGATCGCCTTTCTGCATGTCAAGACCCATCACGTAGGCTGTGGCATCACCGGGGTATTGAACGTCAAAGGCTATGACCGAGGTGTTGTTTTTCGCAAACGTCGGATTACCGATGTTCACTTCGGGTTCCTGAGGAAATATCCTCTCGATGAATCCCGTCGAAAAAGCATCCGCGTCGGTGTCCCACACATGCATGAGGTTGATATCCCAGAAGCCGTGGAGGTAGCCGTTGATATCGACCTCGTTGTAGGTGTCGAAAAGGAGGTACTCGCTGTCGAGGCTGAACTCGATGGCATCGGGGAACTTGGCGGTGTTCGGGATTCCTTCGCCCGTGTAGTTGGGTGTGTACACATCGAAGGATGTGGCCACGGGAGCAGCACCGGAAATATCGAGGACAAACAGTTCGGGGTTCTGCAACACGGTTGTCACGGCCAGCAGATTCTGATCCTTACTGAGTGCAATCGAATTCCACACACCTGAGTTGTCGATCACCTGCTCGTTCGGCGGACCGTCCAGTGCGATCGCGCGGATGTTGAAATCCGTATCGACAAAGGCGGCTACCGTGCCGTCATCACTGATACTGGGACGGCTCCAGACCGGCGTGAAGGACACCGATGAAAAATGGTCGTTTTCCGTTGCCGGAGGTACCGCGATCCACAGTGGAGCGGGTAGCACGGGATCGGTGTTGACAAAGAGCATGCGGTCATCGCCGTTGACCTCAGGGTAGTCTTCAGGATCAACTGATCCGCTGCCGTCTGTGATGCCGACCTGGTCGCAGGCTGTTCCGCAGGCCTGGGCTTCCGTCGCTCCGTACAGCTCCTGAGCCGAACGAATGATGGCCAGACGGAAATCGATGAACTGCGCCTGTCGGGTCAGCTTCGTAGCAAGCGTGTTGTAAAAAATCTTTTCGGCTTTGTCGCGGCCGATCTGCTCGCTGAGCAAATAGGCGCAATGGTTGATGATGCCGCTGTTGATATGCACGCCGCCGTTGTCTTCGGATTCCGGGAGGTCCTGGTATTCGTTCATGTGCTTCGGCTGCCAGGCTGCGCTTCCCTGGGTACCGCCGTTGTGCGGGTCCGCCATGTCGCGCATCGTCCCGTTGGGGAAATCGTTGTTGACGCGTGTGATGTCTTCCCCGAGCGTCCAGTCATCACGGTCGACCATCGCACCGAAGATGTCGCTGAATGCTTCGTTCAGCGCACCGGATTGATTGCGATACTCCAGGCCGGCGGTGTGTTCGGTGACACCATGCGTGAGCTCATGGGCGGTGACATCAAGAGCACCGGCCAGAGGGGTGAAATACTGGTCTCCGTTGCCGAATGCGATGATCTGACCGTTCCAGAAGGCGTTGTCCATCGGACGACCGCCCATGGTCACGTTCACGACGGCGATGACGGATCCGCCTTTGCCGTCGATGGAATTTCTCCCGTGCACATTGCGAAAATAGTCGTACACCACGCCGAGATTGGCATGCGCGGATACGGCCGAGGCATCGCTCCAGCTGTTGCCGGCCGAAGTGACATGTGTCACGTTCTGAAGATCGCTGTTGTTTGCACTGAGTGTGGTAATTGTTCCCTTCGTCTGATCGGGGAATGTGGACGCCGATGCATTGAACATCGGACGTGCCGCGTCGATCAGGTAATAGCTGCCCTGGTGAAGGTAGGTGTCGAGCGAGCGTGTCTGGGAATTCAGATCGACAGCGCTGGCTTTTTCCGGTCCGTCGTAACAGGTGCTGTTGTACGCACGGAGGATCTCACGATTCTCTGCGTCAACGAACACTCTCCAGCGTTCGTGGGATTCGGTATAAAGTTCGATGGAGTACGCGGCGTGCAGGACCTCGTCGATATCGAGATAGCAGCGGGTACTCGTGGGCTCGTGGCTGTGAACCGGAGAAGCACTCTCGGCAGCAAGTCGGCTTCCAGTGGCAGCCAGTACATGGCTGCCAGCCGTGCTCAGCGCGTCTTCTGCGGAGATGGCGTGGCTGCCGGCGATGCGCAGGTCCGATGGCACATATCGGCCCATGACGACTTCGAGGTCGCCGTCGGGAGCCAGCCCGCAAACAATTTCTTTCCCCCAGACCGGAATGCCATTTCGGAGCTGACGGTATCGCAGGTGCGAACGGCCATTCTCGTCGGTGATCGCCGAAGTGAGATCGAACGACGTGGCCTCGGCATCGATGCGAAGGAGTCCCGCTGTTGCACGGAGAAAGGTTCGCACGGTAACGTCGTGCATGGACGCGCTGCCGGCGAACTGGGATCTGGAGTGCTGGAGGGGTTTACCTTCCAGGAAAATGGGGACATGGAAGATGTTATCCCATGAAAGACGGAAATCCGGTACAGAGCGTTTGGCTCTGTCGTACCCGAGGATCTGTGCAATGGTGATGCCGTGTTCTTTCTGCAGCTCCGGGAAGGTGCGCAGAACGGAATTCGAGGCTTTCCAATCCTGGAAGCCGGTGCCGATGCGATCCGGATTGACGGCGTGTGTTGCAGTGCTCTTCACCTTCAATCTGTCTGCCTTGCTGTGCTGCGCGAATGCGGTATCCGGCGTGCCGGAGAGAACCACTGCAGCGATGATCAGGCAGGTCAGTATGTATCCCGTCGATTTCATCATCATGCCTCCATCAGTCCATGTATAACAATCGAATCATTGCAGTTCCGGATCCATTTCCTGCAGAAGCTGCCAGACGGCGGCATGAAGCGGGAGCGTGGACTGCGGGACCGCCTCCGTGTCGGTATGGATTCCTTCCCAGGTATAGAGGTACTGTTCGTCATTCGAAACAATGGTCAGGGCGGTTGTCATATTGCCGGTCTGCTGCTGCTGGATCTGTGCCGGTTCAGCAGCGTAGATCTTTTGCAGAAGTGTGTGATAGCGCTGCTCGTCGACTGTTCCGATGGTATCGACTGAGCTGGGGATGCCGCCGCGGCCGTTCCATCGCGTGACGACACGGTCGGGCTTGATGGTATATCCCGTGTAGAAGCCTGAAAACCCACCTCCCGAGGAATAGGAAACCTCGGTGAGGGGATAGGAAGGTTGCTCTGCGTGCTTGCACGAGGCACAACCTGCGAATAGCCCACCGCTGATCAGCAGTGTCATGATAAAGAGGTGATGTTTCATGAATAAAGGAACAGGGCAGGCGGAGCGTATGTCCGCCTGCCCTGATAACTGTTATCGGGTAATGACCATGCGTGCCGAACTCTGGGCACCGTCGACCGTCAGACGGTAGAGATAGATACCCGCGGGCAGATTCGGAGCAGTGAAATGCACCGAATAATCGCCTGCCGTGTAGCTTCCCTGCAGGAGATCGGCTACGACCCGGCCACTGACATCGTAGACACGCAGAGACACGTCCGAAGCATTCGGAAGCGCGAAGCTGATCGTCGTTCCAGCGTCGGCCCTGAAGGGATTCGGATAGTTCTGGTGCAGAGCGATACCGGACGGGAGTCCAGGCGTGTACTCGATAGATGTCAACACATCCATGAAGTCATCTTCATCGCGCGGCTGTAGCTTCCAGTTGTCGAATGCGAAGTACATGATTCCGGTGAGCGACGCGATGGTCGTTCCGGGTGCCAGGTAGATCATACCCGTGTCACTGGAATCCGTGGTGTACACGTCGTCCCAGGTACCGGAATCGTCGACGCGCATGTCGCCGCCGCCATCACTGACGAGGAATTCACCGTAGTTCTTTCCGATATCCGCATCAGCGTTATCGCTGGTGACCGTCAGGTTCGTGAAAGTGACGAGCAGGCCTTCGTAGGGTTCGGCACCGAAGTCACCATCAGGTACCATTTTGTTTTCGAAGGATACCGTCTGGACCGATACCGGATCGGGTAGTGCGACGTTGCCATGATTTGTATCGACAACTACATCACTGAGCTGCACGATGCCATAGCGCACGCCGACCTTACCGGTGACGGTGATGTCGTCGCCGAGGGCGAGGCCCTGGTCCTTGATGTCGCTGGCGTAAATCTGGATTCCGCTCCACATGGCGCTGGCATCCTGGATGAAGTACATCCCGAGGTTCGGTCCCGCGGTAAGGACACCACGAGTGGTAATACCCTCAAAACCGGTGCAGCCGGGAATACCATCTTCATATGGGGTGAACTTGATGTCGCGAATGCGCACATCGCCGTCACGTACGATGAAGAACGGTCGTGAGCCGGTCAGGTCCATGGGATAGGTCGCCATCTCGTCGTCGTTGTCCTTGGCTTCGATGTAATACCAGACGACGTCTCCGTCATTGAGTGCGGGAATACTTCCCGTAGCCATCTTCGAGGTTTCGTCGTAGGTGAGTTCGACCCGGCCGGTTTCGGTGTCGGCAGATCCATAGACGACCGTGACTTCGGCGATGGTTCCGTCTTCGTTACTGTCCTCGACCATGCAGGTCACGGTGACGGCATCCGAGGTCGTCGGAATGGCGATGTCACGCTCGAGATCGCTGATGACGGGGGGCTCTTCCTTCGTACCGATATCGCCGACATCGGAATCCGAACGCGGCTCCAGCTTGTAATTGCCGAAGGAGAAGTACACGATGCCGATCAGGGGATCGATCGTGGTTCCCGGACCGAGGTAGGTCTTGCCGGTTTCGGTCGGATCGTTGGTGAAGGTGTCACTCCACGTTCCGACATCATCGACACGCATGTCTCCGCTGCCGTCGTCGACGAGAATTTCTCCGTAATTACCTGCGGGGTCATCGGCGTTGTCGCTGGTGACTTCGAGTTGCTCGAACACGGCCAGCATGCCTTCCCACTGCTCGGCGTCCGCTGTGCCGTCAGTGACGACATCGGATTCGAACAGGCCGGTCGTCAGCATAACGGGTTCCGGAAGCGTCGCGGTACCATGATCGGTGGTGATCGTCGCTTCGCCGACGGTGGTGATGTTGTAGCGCTCCTCAACCGTACCGGTGACGGTCACGTCCTGACCGGTTTCCAGTGCGCGGACGGCCTCGTCGCCACGGACCATGATGCCGCTCCACGGTGCGGTGTCGTCCTGGATGAAGATCATGCCGAGGTCGGATGCTCCGGACACGACGGTACCGCGTAGGGTGACTTCGCCGCCGATCGCTCCGGAATTGCCGTTGCTGTACGGGGTGTACTGAATGTCGCTGATCGAGAGCGCACCGTCGCGTACCGTATAGAACGGCCTGCCGGCGAGGAGGTCACCCGGGAAGACGACTGTTTCGTTGTCGTTGTCGGTGGCTTCGATGTAGTACCAGATGATCGAACCGTCGGCCTGTGCGGGGATCTGTCCCGTGGCGATCTTGGTCGTCTCATCGTACGTCATGGTCACGCGATCGATTTCCACGTCGCTGCCGGCGTCATGTTCGCCGAAGACGAGCGTCACGTCGGTGATCGATCCGTCCTGGTTCGTGTCTTCCACGTTGCAGGTAACCGTGACTGCTTCTGTTGATTTCGGAATGGTGATATCGCGCATGAGATCGGTCACTGCCGGCGGGAAGGAGCCGAGCTGCATGTCTCCCGGATAGATCGGAGAAATGACGATGCCCTGGCCCGAGCTGGTGATGACGCCACGGATGGCACTGATCGTGGTTCCCGGTGCAGGAGGCGCCCAGTTGGGATCGAAGCCCTGTGAACCACCGCGGAAATAGACGCTCTGATCGTACACGCCGATGCTGTTTCCGTCGGCATCCTGGATCGTCCAGGTATAGCGTCCGGTGGACGTGTTCTGTGTCACTGATCCGACCTTTGCACCTTGGATCTCGACGTAGACGCCTTCGTACTGCTGGCCGCTGTTGATGTCGTCCTGCGGCGTACCGTCGACGAGTTCGTCGATGTTGATTACCGTGGGATCCGGACGCTTTCCGAGATCATCGAGGATTTCGACGAGGACGTCGGCGTTCCAGGCACCGCCTGCGCCGATGCCGATCTCAAACTGCGTCGTGCTGTAGTACTGCGTGACGACACCGGTGACGCGAACGACATACCCGGTATCAACGGCAGTGATAAGGATCGCATCCGCGGCGAGGGAATCGGATGCTCGAACGTTCAGTCCGCTCCATGCGCCGCCGTTCTGATCCATGATATACATTGTAAATGCATTGCCGAGGGCAAACAGGGGGGAACCGCCCGTGCTGATACGCGGGGCAGCGTACACGACGCCTTCAACGGTGATGGTGTCGCCTACTCGAGGGGAATTGAGGTTGCCTGCCGCGAGCGTGTCGGGATGCACCTGCTGGATTTCCTGAATCGTCAGGGTGTCGGACACGATCTGTGCCTGCGCGGAGAGCGCGGCGAAACAGAAAGCGACAAGGAGGGAGAGAAGAGGTATGAAACGTCTCATGCAACGTTCTCCTGTGCTGGTTACTTGATGATTACGAATTTTCCACGCTTGATTGTGCCAGTATCAAGATCTTCTACTGTGAAGAGGTACAGGCCCGTTGCCGTGGCCTGATCGTTGTCTGTAATGAGGTCCCACGCGTGCTCTCCGCCGGAGAGCTGCACCGAGGACTCTGAATAGCGTGCGAACCAGTCGATATCACTGCCGCTCTGTCCGTCGGCTTCGTGACGCATGCTGCGCACAAGATCGCCCGCCATGGTGTAGACGCGAATTTCAGCGCGTTTCGGCAGATTCGCGAAATAGAGTTTGCGCTCACGTTCCCCGCTGCCGTCCCATTGCGCGTTCGCGTAGTAGGGATTCGGGTACACGAAGGGTTCGAATTCCACGTTTTCATCCGGGACGGTTCCCGGGATCACGCGGCGTGCGTTCTGCAAACGGCTGCTTTCCAGGCTTTGCACGTTATTGACCGGGTCGCCGGTGTCGAACGCCGTCACCGTGTAAACGTATTGCCACCCGTTGAGCTGGTTCGGGATCTCCATCCGGTAGCGGTACTCCGTCGCATCACCTTCGAAGCGCACGGGCGAAGAGAGACGTACGGCGCTGAACCCGGTATTGTAAAACAGATCATTGTCGGGGAGGTCGTACTCACCGATCAAAACGAACGCGGTGGAAAGGACGCTGTTGGGATCGAGGTCGTTTCCGGCATTGGTGCGGTACACGCGGTAGCCCTCGAAATCCTGTTCTCCGGAGATCGGATCAATCGAAGCCTCGGCGCGTTCGTCCCAGTACAACGTGACTTTCTGGTTTCCGGGAACCGCCTTGAAACTCGGTGCCGTGGGTGGAGCGGGGAGAACGTACCGTGTCACCAGTCCGTCTCCATTCAGATCCTCACCGGGATCCAGCACGTTGTTCCGGTTCTTGTCCTCTCCGTCATACGCCTGTTGGGCGAAACTGAGTCCGCGGTAAAGATTGGAACGGGAGGGAGCGGTGTCGTCCGCTGTCGGATCATTCCCGTATTTTTTCGCAGCGACGATCGCAAATACCACATTCGTGCTTTCGCCGGGCTCGAGATCCCGGAACGGGCCAGTGCTGAGGAGTACGCTGCGGTTCGAAGGTGCGCGCAGATTATCGTATTCCAGGCGAGAAAGGCCCGCGGCCATTTTCTCGTATCGCTGGCGGTCGTTTTCCGGGCTGAAATAGACTGGATCGGTAGTGTTGCGGAACTGCCATGAATTGAACACAACCCGTGCGCCGAGCGAATCGGTCCCGTCCGGTTTCTGTCCGAAGTACTGGATGGGGTCGCTGCCGAGCACTGCCAGGCCCAGATAGCTGTCGGTGAACCCGGGATCGCCGTCGACATCGAATTCATAACACATGCGCAGGGAGTCGATGTAGCCGTTCCCGCCGCGATTGTAGAATGATGATCCACGAGGCGGCGACAGGTTGGTATTGCGTACCACCATGTCGAGCCACAGTCCGACGTATACGCTGTCAAGCCGGTTGGGACTGTGATTGGTGACCGTATAGTTCAGAATGACGAAGTTCTCGGCAAAGGAGAAATTCCACGCATAGGTCTCCATGTGCACGCTGACCTTCATCGGATTGTCGTGCTCCGGAATCGTGGTGCTGGTGCCGGGAATGACGCGATTTGAATCAGTATAATCGGCGACGAAGTCCTGATGGCTGATTGCATCGGGACTGAAGAAGCGTGAGTCCGAGAGCGTCGAGCGTTCTTCGGTCTTCGTCCCTTCGGCGTTCGTGTATTCGAATCCGGCCGCGACGTCACGGACCGAACTGACATCCACCGCCGCGGTCGACACATGCGGACCCGTGCCGTTGACGTAGGCGCCGATCCACAGGCCGCCTTCGAAAATGTGTTCGATGCCCGAACCAGCCGGGTATTCGCAGTTCGGCTGGAACGGCCATTTGTTGAAGCCGTGACCCAGGGTGCCGAAGTTGGAGACGGTAAGACGGAGGCTGCCCACGTTGGTGAACTTGCTCTCGTCGTCGTCGAGCGATTTGCGCAGGGCCGAAGGCCCCGTGCCCTGATGCTGGGCAAATGCAACTTGCCCTGCTATCAGCAGGAGGATAATAATACTTCTCAAGACAGCAGACGTCTTCGTGAGTTGTTATTGATACACGCCTGGGTGTGGTAAGGGGGGCCACATTCACTGTTCCCAGGTCTTCAGAAAGTATGGACGTGGAGCCTCAAAAGCAAGATTTCCAAGTCGCTAACATAGATCTCATGCACACGGTTCTCATGCGGTATCAGCGCGATTCATCCGGAGGAGCCGGAGGCACGGGACGCTGGGGAACGCCATGCTCCAGTTTCTGCATGAGAATTTCGATCGCACGTTCGAGTCCGGGATCGCGTCCGCGTGCCACCTCATCCGGACGATCGATGACTTCGATGTCCGGCGAGACGCCTTCGTTTTCGATGGCCCAGTTTCCTTCGGTGTCCATGAAGCGGAAGGTCGGGATGTTGAGCGACCCGCCATCGACGAATGCCGGCTGCCCTGACAGTCCGATCAGCCCGCCCCATGTGCGGGTTCCGATGAGCGTGCCCAGCCCGCGAAGCCGGAAGTAGTACGGGAAGGCGTCGCCTCCCGAAGAACTGTATCCGTTGATCAGACAGGCTTTGGGACCCTGGTGAAATACATCCGGCGCGGAGAACGGCTCCTGGCTGCGGCGCGCCCAGTAGTTGAGCGGTTCACGTTCGAGCAGCTCGATCATGTTGTATGGGATGAATCCACCGCCGTTGTACCTGTCATCGATGATGAGTCCCTTGCGGCGGGCCTGCGGATAGAACCAGCGGAACAGCTCACGGTTGCCTTCGACGGCGGTATTCGGAATCCAGATGTATCCCAGGGCACCGCCTGACGCGCTGTCGACAATGGCACGGCGGCGCTCGATCCAGTCGAGGAAGCGCAGCTGCGTCTCACTGTTTACCGGACGCACGGTCACCGTCCTTGCGTCTTCCGATGTAGGCCGGCTGTTTACACTCAGCGTCACTGTGCGTCCGACGGTGTTTTCGAGGTACCGGTACGGATTTTCCGTGGTCGGGATTTCCTGGCCATTGACAGCGATGAGGTAATCACCCACGCGCACATCCACGCCGTGTTCAGCAAGCGGTGAACGGAAGGCTTCATGCCAGGTCTCTCCGCGGAAGATTTTTCCGATCCGATAATGCGCACTGCCGTCGTCTTCGAATTCGCAGCCGAGCAGGCCGTTCTCGATGCGCTCTACCCGGGGTTCATCACCCGAATCGACATAGGTGTGGCCGGCATTCAATTCGCTGACCATTTCTCCAAGTATGAAATCGAGATCACTTCGCCGCGAGACGAAAGGCAGAAGCTGTTCGTACTGCCGACCGACGGCCTGCCAGTCCACTCCGTGCATGCCGGGATCATAGAACCAGTCCCGCATCAGACGCCAGGCGTCGCTGAAGATCTGTTTCCACTCCAGGCGCAGGTCGATTTTCATATCCATGCGCGAGAGGTCCAGTGTGCCTTTATCGGATTTCTGTCCGGCGGTGGAGGCTACGATTCCCCAGTTCGTCCCCTGGTGAAAGAGAATGGATTTTCCGTCCGCCGAAAGCGTGTACCCGCGAATACCCTCGATAACCTCTTCTTCTTTCTGCGCCTTGATGTCGTAACGGTACAGCTTCCGCGGTCCATCGTCGCTCCGGAGGTAAAACACGGCATCCGCGGTCGCATTGAGCGAAAAATAATTCGCTGCGGGACCGGGCAGGGCGACGATCCTGTCGGCAAATCCTTCCGCGTCGATTTCCACACGCGGGGACCCCTTGCCGTTGTTGTCGTCGGTTTTCTTTTCACTGTCCGTGGTCTGTTCATCGCTCCTGAACGGACGCAGCGGTGCGGCGCTTCCGGTCAGCGCGCCTGCGTATACGCGTGCCGCCCTGTTATACACGTAGCGGAATTCGAAGCTGCTGAAGCTCAGGTTGAAATCGCGTGTCGAGATGAAAAAGATATGCGTGCCGTCAGCGGAAAAGACGGGACTGTAGTCGTTCGAGAAGCCCGAGCTGAGAAGTTGTGTCGTCCCGTCCTGTAAATCATAGACCCAGATTCCGTTCAGATCGGATGGTGCGGCGCTGGTGTAGACGATCCATCGACTGTCAGGTGACCAGCGGTAATGGGTGATCGCGGCGCGTCGTCCTTTCGCGACATCTCGAACAGTACCGCTTTCGACATCGATCCAGTGCAGTCCGTTGTTGACATCCGCATACGCGAGACGTTTCGAATCCGGAGACCACTGCGGTGAGAAATACCATGTTGCGGATCCGTTGGTAAGCCGGCGTGCCGGACCTTCGCCATGGGAAGGACGTACCCAGATCTCATATTCGCCGCTCTGGTCGCTCAGGTAGGCGATTGTACTCCCGTCAGGCGACCACGCGGGGGAGTGCTCTCGTACACCCTGCGTCCGGGTCAGGTTCCGGATTTCCCCATGCTTTGCGGGAACGGTAAAGAGGTCTCCGCGCGCATCGAACAGCGCTCTCTTGCCGTTGGGCGAGAGTTCGAACGATGCAATGGCGGTCGAGACATCTTTGATGACGGGGAGGCTTTGTCGCGCATCCGATCCGACGGTGATCGCGAGCTGTCGTGTCGTTGTTGTATTCGGATCGAAGAGATGGATGTACCCGCCGCATTCGTAGACAATGCCGCCCGGGCCGTCACTAGGCCAGAGCACGTCGTAGTCTTTGTGATGGGTGTGTTGTTTGACCTGCTTGCCATCGACCGCCATGGAATAGATGTTGAGACGGAATGCCCGATCAGAGGTGAAGTAAATCCGCTCACCAATCCACATGGGTTGATTATCCGTCATGATATGATCGGTGAGCCGTTGCGCGTCGAGGGTCTCGAGATTGAACGTCCAGATATCCTGGGCCCGGCCTCCGCGTGTGCGCTTCCATGTGCGCCACTCCCGAGCGATCGGCGTGTAGGCCATGCGTTTTCCGTCAGGAGAAAAACTGCCCGTTCCTCCTTCCGGAATGGCCAGTGGGCGTTCGAGTCCTCCTTCGGCACTGATCGTGTAGAAACGTCCCATGCGCACACCCCAGGGCAGGCGGTTGGCGCGGAAAAGGATGTCTTTCCCGTCACGCGTCCACCCGAGCACCTGATGATCGAATCCTCCTCGCGGGGGCATGACACCGACGTCGTTGTAATACGTCAGCTGCCGTGGTGTGCCGCCGTTCGCCGGCATGACATACACCTGTCGGGTGCCGCTGTATTCCGCAGAGAAAGCAATCCACCTGCCGTCAGGAGAAAACTTCGGAAACAACTCCTGTCCTTTATGCGCGGTGAGCTGCCGCGCGGCACCGCCGTCGACGTCGGCAGCGTAGATGTCTCCACCGTAGACAAACACGACGCGGTCGTTGTGGATGTCGGGGAAGCGCAGCAGCCGTGTCGTTTGTGCGGCAGCGGTAAGATGAAAGAATGTGAAACATATGAGCAGGGAAAGCGGGAGGAAATGACGCATGACAATTCCGTTTGTCGGTGAGACACGGTTCGGTCGGATGAGTATGAAATATAGAATTTCTCCGGTAATTACCGCAGGATGCAACGGTGTGCGATCTTCCGGCGATTCCGTATATTTCACTGATCTATCTTACACCCAACGGAAGTACCATGCAGACGTTCGAACTCCTCACGATGATCGCTTTCCTCATCATGTATCTCGGGAGCGCGCTGCGCGCCATCACGATGCCCGATCAGTACCGCGATGCCGAGGTAGAGTTCTACAAAACCGGGAAGCCCGGTTTGTTCGAACTCGTCGGCTTCGTGTTTACCTCCCTGGCCTTCGCCCTGTTGATTGTGCATTTCGTCACCGAGCCGGCCAGGCTAGGACAGGTCGTTCTCTATGCCATGGTGATTCTGTTCGAGATCATCATGCCCTTCCATTTCATGTCGTTTTATCGCTCGCGAATGGTGAGTTCACTGAAGAACAAAACGCCGGCGGATTACAAAAGTTCAGGCTTGAAACGCATGGCGATCGGCGTGGTGATTATTCTGCTGCCTCTGATTTATCCCTGACGGGTAGCGTGAGCGGGGGGAGAGCGACGGCCGCCGCGGCGTCGCGGCGAAACGATCCAGGCAAGGAAAAACAGCAGGGTGGCGATGAGCACGATCCCTGCTCCGGAAGGGATATCGATATAATAGGACAACAGCAGGCCGCTGACCGAGGAACCGATTCCAAACAGAAGGGAAAGCATCATCATGCGGCGAAAGCTGACGGTAAGCTGATAGGCCGCAGCGGCAGGTGTGACGATGAGGGCGGAGACGAGGACGACACCGACGGATTTGACGCTCAGGACGACCGTGAAGGAGATGAGTACCAGCAGCAGGTACGAGAGTTTTCGCACGGGCAGACCCATGACCGCGGCGGCTTCCCGGTCAAAACTTAACGCCAGAAACTCCTTGAAGAGAAGGATGATGATCCCTGCCACAATGATGGACATCCCGAGAGTGATCCAAAGATCCGATGGAGTCAGGGCGAGGATATTTCCGAAAAGATAGCTGAACACGTCAACGTACGTGTCCTTGATCAGACCGATGATCAGCACGCCGAGCGCCATGGTCGCCGCGAAAAAAATACCGACGGAGGTGTCATGCCGCAGGTGCGTCGTTTCACTGACCGCGCCGATGCTCAGAGCCACGAGTGTCGAGAAAATCAAGGCCGACCAGAGAGGGTCGATCCCCAGAAGCAGCCCGAACGCCACACCGGCGAAAGTCGAATGCGATATTCCCGCACCGATGAACGAGAGTCCGTTGAGGACGACGTACACGCCCACGAAGGCACAGATACCGCCAACGAGGATCGCCTCGATGAGGGCACGCTGCATGAAGGTATGTTCCAGGAGTTCCACGGTGGCCTGAATTATTCTGGTTGACGATCGGCATCGCGTGCGGACACCACCATGTGCGGTACCTCGCCGTGCCCGAAGAGGACGGCCCCGCAGCCGTACATCTGTTCCAGTGAATCCCCGCTGAGGACGTCCTTCGGACGTCCATGGGCAACGAGCGTGCGGTTCAGGCAGGCAATCGAATCAACGTACTGGCTGACAACGCCGATGTCATGCGTGACGAGGATGATGGTCATCTCACCCTCGCTGTGCAGCGCATTGATCCAGGAATACAACCCCTCGGCGGATCCGTGATCCAGCGCGGCGGTTGGCTCGTCGAGTATCAGCAATGCCGGCTGAACGACGAGCGCGCGGGCGATGAGCACTCTCTGACGCTGTCCGCCGGAAAGCTCGCTGATCTGACGGTCAGCCAGGTCTTCCATCTGCACGCGTTTGAGTGCGTCCAACGCCATGCGCCGGTGTTCGCGGGTCACGCGCCGGAACAGACCGATCTTTCCGTAGAGTCCCATAGCGACGACGTCGATGACCTGCAGCGGGAAAGAAAAATCGAGTTCGGCATACTGCGGGACGTACCCGATGCGGGCGCGCTGCTGTCCGAGCTGCGCCGGCGGAAAGCCCATCGTACGGACTTCGCCCTCGTAGGGCTGCAGCAGTCCCAACGCCGTTTTCACAAGTGTGGATTTTCCCGATCCGTTCGCCCCGATGATCCCCCAGAAACTTCCGCTCGGAATGGAGAAACTGATGTCTTCGAGAGCGGGAAGCCGGTCATAGCGGACGCTCACACGATCGAATTCGATGGCGGGAGTACTGCTCATTGCAATACCCGGTCGATTTCACGGACGTTGTAGCGCATCAATCCGAGGTACGTGAAGCTCGTGCGTTCGCTGCCCAGCGGATCGAGCGCGGCGATGCGGGCATCGGTTTCCTCCGCGAGAATTTCAACAGCCTGAGATGATTTACGGATATCCGAGAAAATCGCGGTGATGCTCTGCTTGCGCATCATGTCGATCAACGATCCCATCGTACGGGCGGAGACCTCCCGGCCGGGAATGTTTTCGATGACTCCGGCCTGTTTGATCCCGTACCGGCGTGCAAAATACACCCACGAACTGTGGTCGCCGATGAATGCGCGGCCGATCCATTGCTGTGCCCGGACAGAGATGTGCCTGTGCAGCGCGTGCAGCGAATCGCGGTACGCTGCTGCCCGTGTCTGCATTGCGTGTTCCTGATCCGGAAACAGCTCCACGAGCGCGGTCGAAATGCGTTCCACCGCCGCGGCGGCGAATACGGGATCGAGCCACACATGCGGATTGGCGGCGTGGACGTGGTCTCCGTGCGTATCGCTGATCAGGGCGGGGATGTCCGCTCCTTCTGTGAGCAGCAGCGTTCGGACCTCGGGATTTTCGACATTCGACACGAGCTTATCGGCCCAGGATTCGAAACCGTTCCCTATCAGTACGACGAGCGATGCTCGGGCGCTTTCGCGCAGCATGCGCGGCTGCAATTCGAAGGTATGAGGGCTTGCGTTCGGTGGCACGACAACGAGAACGTCTACCGCATCACCGGTGATATTGCGTATCCAGTCGCCAATCGGGGCGATGCTCGTTACCACCACGGGACGCGCATCCTGCTGATCCGCAGGACTGCAGCCGGCAAGCAGCAGCAGCACCATGGCGTACATGAGACCGCTGCGAAACGAGCTGTGAGGTATGATTTCCGGTGCTGGAGTTGTCATGGTATAGAAGTTTGCGTTCCTGTGCCAGGGTCGATTCAAAATACGCTTGCCTGCGCACAAAGTGAAATCAGGCACACGGGAAAGAGGGGAATGCGGCATCTCGCTTTCATTTTCGGATTGTGGAGCGTATTTTTTACCCTGTTTCGATCCAGTAGCCCCAATTTCATATGAGGACGTTGATCATGAGAGATCGTTTTGCTTCGGCGCTTATCCGCAGAGGTTCGGCGGCCACCCTGCTTCTGATTCTGCTGTGCTCCATGTCGCTTCAGGCACAGACCTGGACCTGGAAGAATCCTCTGCCGCACGGCGTCACCAACAACAGTATTCAGCGTCCCGAAGGGGACCATATCGTAATCGTCGGCGATCAGGGCCGGATTATCCGCTCCACTGACGACGGCGTCACGTGGGACCTGACGGAAAGCAACACGACGATTTCTTTTCATGACCAGAGTTTCTGGGATTCGGAGTATGGTTGGGCCTGTGGTGAAGATGGGATCATCTCACGCAGCACGGACGGCGGAAAGACCTGGGAGCGTCAGAACACCGGCACGACCAAGCGTGTCTATGCCATCAATTTCTTCAGCAGGGAAGTAGGCTGGGCCTGCGGGGTCGGCGGACTCATTCTCTACACCTCCGATGGTGGACAGACATGGCTCGACCGCTCGTATGACAAGCCGTTTTTCCTCCGCTCGATTTACTTCGATGATGACAAGCGCGGCTGGACCATGGGCTGGAACGGACTGATCCTCGAAACGACCAACGGCGGAACCTCGTGGTTAACGAAAGACTTCGATGTTCCCGGTAATCCCGAATACATTTACTACGTGAACGACCGTGTGCGTTTCATCTGCGGTGGTAACGGTCTGATGCTCAAGACGGTGGATCGCGGCGAAGACTGGCGCATGATCGAAACCGGAACAGGCGTCACACTGATTTCCATGTATTTCGTGGGCGACAAGAACGGCTGGGCGATCGGCAAGGGTGGAGTGATCATCAAAACCACCGACGGCGGAGAGTCCTGGGAGAAAGTCCCCTCCGGTACGAGCAAAGACCTGATGGATGTCTCCTTCAGTGAGTACGGTACGGGTATCGTCCTCGGTGTCGAAGGTACGCTGCTGCGATCGACGGACTGGGGTGATACATGGACGAGTGTTTCGAAGGGTTCCCATGCCTCGTACTACCAGATCGAATTCGAGGGAAGCAACGGCTGGGCGATTGGAAACGACGGTACGATGCAGTACTCGGCGGATGCAGGCGATACGTGGAACAGCGTCCCTGTCTCCGATGCGATCGCGCTGAACGATATTGCCATGTTCGATGCCAAGAAGGGCGTCGTGGTGGGCTATGGTGGTTATATCGCCACAACCGCAGACGGCGGAATGAGCTGGCAGGCCGCATCCGTGCAGGACAAATTCAACATCAACAGCGTCGACGCCGGTTCGAACGGCGTTGCCATCGCTGTCGGAAATGAAGGTCACTACTGGCGTACGTCGGACGGCGGTGCAACGTGGTCGGGCGGCACCCTGCCCGAGCAGGTGCGCATGCTGGGCATCGCGCATCGTGGCGACAATTGCTGGCTGGCTGTCGGTGATCGCCAGATCATGTATCGCACATGCGATAACGGCCTCACCTGGACGAAGGTGGAGATCGTGAACACCGATGTGCAGAATTCCGACTTCCTGAGCGTGACCTTCCTCAACAAAGACATCGGCTGGGTAAGCGGCACGCGCGGTACCATACTCTTTACCGACGACGGCGGACAGAACTGGGGCAAGGGTCGTACCAACCTGTTCCTCCCGCTCGCTGACGTGGACTTCTCGGATGAACTCAATGGCATGGCCGTGGGTCCCGAGGGCACAGTGCTGCTCAGTAACAACGGCGGACGCACCTGGACCAAGCTCGACCGCGTCGCGGATGTGGGTCTCATGTCCGTGCACGCCACTGGAAAGAAAGT
>PKTF01000250.1 GCA_002869275.1 Ignavibacteria bacterium
AGTCTATCTTCTGCGACTGATGCACGACCGGGGAACAATCGTTCGGAGGATACAGAAGAAATGATGGAAGCAGGGCAGACGCGACTCACGAGAACTTGCCACAGGCTATCCGCGGCAAGTCTGCGCAGCACCTTGCTGCTGACCGTACTCGCCACCGTCTTCATAACGTCATCAAGTCCCGCCCAGCCCCTGCTCAGTTTCAAACGCATCACTGTCAACTGGCCGACGATAGAATTGTACTTTGACCCGACCTGTGATGGCAGATCCGTCGGCCACGAACTCAATAAGAACCACTGGCGCATTTTCGAGGATGGAGTAGAGGTCCCGGATTTCACGTTCTGGTGCCCCGATCCCTTAATCCGCTGTGCGGGTTCGTTCTCGTTTGTGATGGATGCAAGCGGCAGCATGCGCGGGGTGGCTCTCGATACGGCGAAAAAGATGTTGGGGTGGTACATCGACCTCATGGACGGTGTACTGGATGAAGCGGCGATTATCGAGGCACGTAAGGAGCCGCGGGTTGCGCTGCAGATGACGACTCGTACACCACGGTTGAAGGAAAATGCTGACAGCCTGACCGCCATTGGTGCGTCAGGCTTGTATGACGGCATAATGTTGGGGATTCACGAACTGATTCATTCGGGAGTGAATCAATGCCGCGCCGTCCTCGTGTTCACCGATGGATGGGACAATGTTTCAACCGCAACCGCAGCAGAGATTATCAGCCTGGCGAATCGAAATCGCATCCGGGTCTTCACTATCGGAACGGGTTTGATTCTCAATGAAACACCTCTGGAGATGATCGCGCTGCTGACCGGTGGACGGTACTATCGAAATCCTAGAGCCGGGCAGATGGCCGCGATATATCAGGAGATCAGTACGATCATCTTCCAGGGCTTCCAGGAATGTGTCATCACCTATCAGCGCGACTGTGCTGATGGAAGCATGCGCACCGTCGAGATGGAGCTGCAGAATCTTTGCGGCGGCAAGGACAGCAGGAGTAAAACCTACCGTGCACCGCTGGATTCCACCACCTTCGACATGCAGTATCTGAGTATCGGGGATACCGTGATCGAAACAGGTGATTCTGCTGTGCTTACCGTGAATCTTGATCCTGTACCGCATGACTGGAAGCTTCGTCCCTTCGAGCTGACCGTGGGGTGCACGAACGCATCATTACCTGTTGCGGGTATTCGCATCCCACGGGGAAGTGCGCTGGAAGGTGTGCCGCTGACCACCAGGCGTATTGAAAACGGGGTGCGGGTCCGTCTAGACTCAGAGGTTCCGGTGAGCGCGTCCGGCCCTATCCTCGAACTGCAATTCGCTCCGGCGCTCGCATCCGACTCCATGAGATATGAGGTTGAAGCGATCATTACTGACGGAGAGGGAACGTGTCGCGGGACCGTCGTAAACCCTGGTGGCTTTCTTGTTGTGCCGCGACTACTGCCCCGCATCGATCACGAGGATACTGTGTACCTGTGCAGGGAGAGCACGAGGGAATTGACGGCGAATGAAGGTTTTATCTCCTACCGGTGGTCAACAGGGGATACGACAAGGATGCTCATCGTTGCTCAGCCCGGGGTGTATCATGTGGACGTTGTCGACCGCTATGGCGACACGCTGCGCTCGGCTGAAACAGTGGTGCAGTATCCAGCGGAGCGCAAGGTATGGATTGAAGCGGACGGTCCGCTGGATTTCTGTCTTGAGGAATCCGTCGTTCTTCATGTCGCCGGTGATGTGGAAGGCTGCAAGATCTTCTGGAGGCAGGAAACGCATCCACATGATGCGCTTCGCGCGAAGGACGAGGGCGCCTACTACGCGCAAGTCGAGGATTTGAATGGTTGTCGATATCCGACTGATACTGTCTATGTACAAACCTGGAATCCGCCTTTTACATTGAACGTTTCCGAGTCCGTCATTACGATTTGTCGGGAAAACAGCATCGAGCTGCGTGTGGAGGACGATTTCCCGGGATACGAATGGTCCACCGGCGACACGGCACGGTCAATCCACGCGAGAGCGGGTGGTGGTGATCGGGGCAAGTACTACGTGCGAGTGGTCGGGGAGAACGGCTGTAGAAGCGCTTGGAAAACTGTTGAAGTGTATGCGTATCCAAAAAGGACTCTCTCGATCCTCCCGTCCACCAGCGTGGTGCTGTGCGCGGGTGATTCTGTCGTAGTGCATGCCGGCGAGATTTTCGAGTTCTATCGATGGTCGACGGGAGATACGACCCGTTCGATCACCGTGCACAAGAGTGGTGAGTACATCCTGACCGCAACAGATGAAAACGGCTGCAACGTCAGCGAATCGATTCAGGTCATACCTGCGGATTCCGTGATGCAGCCGCGGATTGGGACTCCGCATGGTACGGTGCTCTGTGCGGATGAGGCGTTGCTCCTCGATGGGGGTGATCAGTATGTCGCGTGGAAGTGGTCGACCGGCGACTCGACGAGGTTGATATCCATCAGGGATACCGGGTCGTACTTCGTGGATGTCACCGCGCATGGCGGCTGTGTGCTTCGATCTGATACTCTTTCGATATCACGTGAAGAGGTTCCCGAACCGCAGATCGAAGCCTCCGGCGGAACCCTCATCTGTCCGGGTGATTCATTGCGGCTGTCCGTCCCGCAAAGCTACGCGAGCTACCTCTGGAACACTGGAGAACGGACTTCGGAAATCCTGGTACACACGCCTGGGACATATGTCGTAACCGTGCTTACGCAGGGAAGCTGTGAGAATACGGCAACTCCTGTCCAGGTACGCCTGCGCATGGAAGTTCCTCCGCCTATCATGCGAAGCGGCGACCTGCTGTCGACAACGACGAAGGTCCTTGCCCATCAATGGTTCCTGGATGACGCAGAGATATCCGGTGCCACGGGATCGACGTTGCAGCTGCCAGGAACAGGCCGCTACGCCGTTGAGGTCATCGACAGCTGCGGTCGCCGGCTGCGGTCGGACGACCTGCTCGTCACAACGCTCGACGTGCCACCACCCCACGCCGTGGATCTGAAACTGCACGTCTATCCCGAACCAGTGCGTGACATTCTCTACCTGCGGATCGATGAAGGTGGGGAAATCAACTCCATCGAAATCCACGATCTTCTCGGACGCCTGCTGTTAAAACGTTCGATGCTGCACGGAAGCACCCATCGCATCGATGTGTCATCGCTGCCCCCCGGAATGTACCTGCTGCGCCTGCGGCACCAAAATGGGCTGTTTTCACACCGTTTTACCAAATTTAACACACCCTAAATTATTTTTTAGGGCATATTAAATTGATTGCTCAGTAATCTTAGGGTGTATTAAAATCGCTGAAACGATGCTCCCAAAGCCGATTTCGGCCCAGTTTCGATCTGAGCAATCGCAATCGATCTCGTCTGCTTTGTTCCGATGCACCCTGGAGCGTTGGAGCGAGGATGTACTGTATACTGCATATCGTATACAGCATACAGCATAAGGCATAAAGCATAAAGCATAAAGCCTTATTTTTTATTGACCTGAAACAATGGTATCGGGTCTTGGTATCTGTTTATTTTTTTCACATTTTGCCATGCAAGGAACTGCCTTTTCCACTGCAAAAACCTGTCGAATTCGAAGTTGCGAATGAAGTTCAAGCACGACCG
>PKTF01000356.1 GCA_002869275.1 Ignavibacteria bacterium
GCGTCGCAGATCCCGATGGATGTGCGGCCCATCGTTGAATCGGGAACACCGATGTCGAGTGCGAACCACGAATCGCCGCCGTCGGTGCTCTTGAACATGCCATAGCGATCGGCGGTGCCGCTGCCGAAAACCTTGCTCGAAGAGGTGTACACGATGTCGGGATTTTGCGGATTCAGTACGATGTCGGACATGCGTCCGGTCAGGACCAGCTCCCAGGTGTCACCGGCATCCGTCGTGCGGTACACGCCTGCAAGTGACGGATCGCGCATGCCGTCGGGTATGGCGGCGAACAGCACATCCGGGTTGATGGGGTCGATGACCATATCGCTGGCGCGCGAATATGGCGGCAGTGTCCCGATACCGATTTCCGTCCAGCTCGTACCGCCATCGGTGCTCTTGTACATTCCCCCGCCGTCGAAGGTGCGCTGCGCGTAGCTGGCTTCGCCCGTGCCCGCATACACGACACCGGTGTCGATCGGATTGATGACGATCGCGCCCAGGGCTTGTGTGGGTAGTTCGTCGGACACCGAATGCCAGTGCATTCCAGCATCCCAGCTGCGCCAGATCCCTCCACCGGCCGCACCGATGAGGATGGTGTTCGGGTTGAGCGGATTCGACGCCACGGTGATGATGCGTCCGCCGATATTGAACGGACCGACGTTAGTCCATTCCATCGCTGCATCGATGCCATCGCCTGATCCTCGGACATAGAGCGGATTATTCTGCTGCGCCGCCCGGTAAGCGCGGACGCGCGCTCCCTCGGGAATTTGCGTCCCGGGATAGGTCACGCGGCTGTGAAAATACGCAGCCCTGGCGTCGGGATTCGAGAGACGCGGGAGATTCTCATCACCCGGATGGTAGATCATCGGGTCCTGCACCTGGGCATGAAGGATACCGGTGCACAATGACGCGAAGAACAATATGATGATATGGAGTCGAGGCAGTGTGGCGAGCATGGAAAGCCTGTTCAAACTGTTGAGGGCAGAGATCAAAAAGATACGAAAACAACTGTCCCCGTGTCAGTAACACGGGGACAGAAAATACAACACCGAAAGTGTGCTCAGCGTGCCAGGACGACACGTCGGGTCACGGCCCGGCTGCCGCTGCGCAGCGTGATGAAATACACGCCGTTGCTGAATCCAAACGGATCCCATGTCGTGAAATGCTCGCCCGCGGGCAGGCTCTGTTCGAGCAGAACGGCAACCTCCTTACCGGCCGCGTTATAGACCGAGAGCGACACCGTCCCGGTCCGATCCGTGGCAAAGGGTATCATCACCCCGTCGGCATTGTGCTGCACGGGATTGGGATATGCGGCCCCGAGGGTAAGGTCTGCCGGCAGTGGTTCATCGCGTACGCCGGTCGCGAGCGGATTGCCGATCTGCCGTTCCACGATGCCGTTCTTCGTCACCGCCCAGCCCAGCAGAGAATCAGCGAAAGTGACACTCTGCATGACGCCGGCGGGGATGAGCGTGGTTTTCGTCCAGGAACCGCCTGCGTCGTTGCTGACCCAGGCGTGCTGATCGCTGAGAATCCACACGACTCCGCTCGCGCGATCGGCGTGCACGCCGACGAGGCGCTCACCCGTCATCGGGTAGAAGGCCGATATCCAGCGCTGGCCCCCGGCTACCGTGCGTTTCACACGGCGCGAGATTTCATCCACCAGCCATCCCTTCAGCTCGTCGATGAAGGCGATGTCGGAAACGCTGCCAATGCCGCTGCCGGCGGACTTCACCTGCCAGGTCCGTCCGCCGTCGGTGGTACGAAGCACCGAGGCGTCATCGGATTCATAGACGTTCGATGAGGCGAACCAGCCATTGTCGTCGTCGGCGAAGGTCAATGTATTGTAGAGCGGAATGCGCGCGTAGGGACGTTCATCCGTGCGCGTCCATGTCTGTCCGCCGTCGCTGGTCAGGAAGACGTCAGCGCTGTCCTGCGCGCCCTGGCTCACGGCGATTCCGCGCTGCATGTCGAAGAAATGCAGGTTGCCGAAGCGCGAGTCAATGCCATAGAGCACATCGGTCCAGGTCTGGCCGCCGTCGGTTGTTTTCCACACGTGCCCGCTGCCCGTGTTGACCAGGCTCTGCGGTCCGCCGGTACCGACGAAGGCATTGTCGCGGTCGAACGCAAAGACGCTCAGCACCGAAACTTCGTCCTGCGGCAGCCGCAGGTGATCCCAGTTCCTGCCTTCATCGGTGCTCACCGACACCCAGGCAGTATCGCGCGCCAGCCAGAGCGACTTGTCCGCCGCGACGAACGCATGGTTTACATGCGCATCCATCCGCTGTGGTGAAACGATTTCCCATTCACTGGATGCGACGTCCTCGGTGCGCAGCGTGAAGGTCTGCGAGGTGGTTCCGACAGTGTTTTTCGCTTCGATCGTGACCTGCGCCAGCAGATCGCTTCCGGTCCAGCGTACGATTCCGAGAATGGGATCCACCGTCATGCCGCTCGGCCCCTCCAACAGGCGAAACCTCGGTCGTGGAGAAGATTGCACCACGGGTGCATACACCCAGGGCTGGAACATATGGAGGGAGGTCGTGTCGGGACGTGAGACGAATTGCGGAGGGGCCTCCGGAAGCGTCTTCCACTGCATGTCATAGACTCCGCGGCCGTGCGTGATGGCGCGGAGGATGCCGGTTTCCTCCTGGTATAACAGGCGCTGGACCGATACCGTCGGCATTCCGCCGTCAAGCCTCTGCCAGCTGCCGCCCTCATCCTCACTGATGAACGCGCCGAGATCGGTACCGATCACGAGCTTCCCGTCGAGGGAAATGACGTCGTTGACGGGAACATCCGGGAGGTCACCTGTGATGGACGTCCAGTTCTTCCCGTAATCGACGGACTTCCAGACTTTCTCTACCTCATAGCGGCTGAACGTTGCGTACATGATCCCGGGCTCGAACGTGCGGAAAGCGCTGCACGACGCCACGGGCAGCTGTCCGTTGACCACGTCCCAGGTGCGTCCCTCGTCATACGAGACGCCCGTCTGTCCGGGGGCCGCCGCGAGGACGATACGGGGATCATAGGGTGCGATGCTCACCGCGGTGATATAATAGCATCCGCCGCCGGCGTTGAACAGGCAGGTTTGCATCTGCTGCCACGTCTGGCCGGCATTCGTCGAACGATACATGCGGTAGGTGCCCAGGTAGAGCACGTCGGGATCGGTTTTGTCCATCGCATAGGCGATATAGAATAGAGAGCCTTCATTCGGCAGGTCGCCGATCGCCCAGGTCCATGTGCGGCCGAAATCCTCGGAACGCCACAGTTTGAGCCGCTCCTGCGTGGTGTACATGATGTTGGGTTTGGTGGGATGGATGTACCCGTGGCCGCCGTCGCCGTAGAGGACCAGGTCGAAGGACGGCTGATCGAAGGACCGCAGCGTGCCGTTATCCTGCGTTCCGCCGAAAACGAAGGCATCGTTGCCGGGATACATGTCTCCCCCGATGAACTGCGTGATGGAAAGCCCGCGGTCACGCTTCTCCAGTGTCTTTCCCGCATCGGTGAGCAGGAACAGTCCACCGTCGTTTCCGACATACACGCGATCGGGATCCGAGGGATCGAATTCGATTTCATGCTGATCGACATGCAGGATGCCGCCGGCGAGTTGGTCGGCGATACGTTCCCAGCTCTGGCCTCCATCGGCAGAGCGTATCAGCTTGACTCCCCCGGCATACACGATGTCGGGGTCGGTGGGGTGCACACCGATGATGTTGTCGAACCAGCCCTGCGAAATCATGTAATCGAACGGCACTTCCAGCTTCGTCCAGTTCGCTCCCGCGTCGGCGGTTTTGAACACACCGAGCAGCGGGGTGCGTCCGTCGCCTGTAACCTCGGAGACACCGAGATACACATTGTCGGGCTGCGTGGCACAGATGCCGATGGCCGTACGTCCGATGAGCGAATCCGTCACGCCGATGTCGAGTTTCGTCCAGTTGTCACCACCGTCATCGGTTTTGAAGACGCCGTAGCGATCCGCCGTGCTGCTGCCGAAGATCTTGCTCGACACGGTGTACAGCACGTCCGGGTTCTGCGGATTGATGACGATATCGGTCATGCGGCCGGTGAGGATGAGCGACCAGCTGTCTCCCGCATCGGTCGAACGCCAGATACCGATCTGTGTCGCGTCGCGAATGCCGTCCGGTACGGCAAGGTACAGGATATCGGGATTCGTGGGATTGATCGCCATGTCGCTTGCACGCGCATACTCGGGCAGGCTGCCTTCGCCCACTTCGGTCCAGCTGCTGCCACCGTCTGTGGACTTGAACACGCCCGCACCGTCGAAGGAGCGCGAACCGAAGCTCGCGTCGCCCGTCGCGGCGTACACGACGCTGGTGTCCACAGGGTTGATGACGATGGAGCCCATCGACTGTGTCGGGAAGCCGTCGGAGATCGATTCCCAGGTGAGTCCGGCGTCATACGAGCGCCAGACGCCTCCATCGGCTGCGCCCACGAACATCGTGGCGGGCCGCAGGGGATTGAGCGCCATGCCGAAAATGCGTCCCCCGACGTTATCCGGACCGACATTTTTCCATTTCAGCGCCATACCGCCTTTTCGCATCGGCGCGTACTGCCGCATCACCCGCATCTGGTCAAACGCGCGTGCGCGGGCGCCGACCGGAATGCTGCCGTCGGGCCAGGTCAGACGGTTATAAAAATAATTCTGCCGCGCACGGGCATTCTCGATGGTGGAATGCCTCCGGGCATCTCCTTCACGGTGGATGAGAGATTCCTGGGCGGCGGCCTGCACGCTGATCACAGCGGTGAAAACAGACAGCAGGACCAGGCGTAGGATGGAACAACTGCGCATGGCAACCTCGTGTAGAACGATGACAATGTGTTCGGGATTCAAATACGGAGGAGAACTACGGTCTCCACTGCTAGGAAAAACTACAGCAGGATGTCGGCAATGTCAATGGGAAAGACCGGTTTCCGAATCAGGACCGCCCACTCTATATTACTGCACGGCCATTCGGGAATTCACGATACGACATGACTCAGACGCACATCCATACTCTTCTTGCCGACAGCAGATACATCGCGGTTGTCGGACTGTCCGACAAACCATATCGTATGAGCTATCAGATTGCTGAGACGCTTCAGTATTACGGCTATGAGATTTTTCCGGTCAATCCCGCCATCACACAATGGAAAGACATCCCGGCGTACCCCGACCTGCTCTCTCTTCCCTCGCCCATCGACATCGTCAATGTCTTTCGCCGCTCCGAGCATCTTGCGGGTATCGTGGAAGAAGCAATCGCCATCGGAGCCCGGGCGATCTGGACACAACTCGGCGTCGTCGATCATACCGCCGCCGCACGCGCCGAGGCGGCCGGCCTGCACATGGTCATGAATCGCTGTATCGCGGTTGAACGCGCGCGACTGCCCCAGGCACCCTGATTGAAGATGGCGCCTCATCCCTCCGCTTCATTTTCCACGGTCACCTGACGTAAATCGACATCAATGTGCACGCGTACCGTGTTCGGCCTGCAGCACACCTGGCAGTCCTCCTCGAACACCTGCATTTCGCCGGCAGATAAGTCGACGAAAATTTCATTGACCTCGAAGCACCAGGCACAGCGAAAAGTCTTCCGCATGACGAAGGCTCCGATGAAATTATTCGAACGTGTGAGTGCATAGTAGGAACGGATGACCGTAATGTCAACCGCTTCCGGACGCCTCCCCGGCGACCCGGGTTCCCCCCAGATCTGATCCCTCGATCGTATCAGTCTTTCAGACTTTTCTGATACTCTTTCGCGTAATCCTCGATGGCTGTGTAGAACAGGTTTGCCAGGTGCTGCTGCCCGAAACGCGAAGAGAGGAACTGCTCTTCCTTGCGGTTGGAGAGAAAGCCGGATTCGACCAGCACGCTGGGCATGGAGGCGCCGACGAGCACATAAAATCCTGCCTGCATCACGCCCCGGCTGCGGATCTGGTTGCTGCCTTTCACCTGTTCATGCATCAGTTCGGCGCAGCGTTCGCTGTAGCGAACATAGGCGCTTTGCGCCATGTTGATGAGGATGAAGCTCTCGTTGTCGAGCTTGGCGTAGCGCTTTTCGTAGTCTTTTTCGAGCTTGATGACAGAGTTCTCGAACTCCGCGATACGGATGGCTTCCTCGGTACGTCCGGGACGAAGGATATAGACTTCGAAGCCTCTCGCCGATGAGGGTTTTTTCTCCGTGGAGTTGCAATGAATGGAGATGAACAGTTTTCCTTCGGCAGCGTTGGCGATCTGACCGCGCTTGTCCAGTGGAATAAAGGTGTCGTCCTTGCGTGTATAGACGACTTTCACTCCCGGCATCTTCCGTTCGATAAGCTTCCCGAGCTTCAATGCGACACCGAGGACGATGTTCTTTTCCTTCACTCCAGTCACCCCGATGGCACCGGGATCACGGCCGCCGTGCCCTGGATCGATCACAATGCAATCGAGTTTCCACTTGCTGCGCGAGCCGTCCTGCTGCTTGCTGCTCTGCTCGTTCTTCAGGATTTTCGCGACCTCGACCTTCCTGAACAGCGAGAGGAGCAGGTCGCCGGTTCTCACATCCCGGCTGATCTTTTCGGATGTGAATGTTTCCTTGAGCGTGAATGTGAGGCGCGTGTTCGGCCCGAGCTGCTCGGCGGTCACGCCGGTGATGCTGATCCCGTCGGTCGGGGTCTGGCGCAATTCGTTGATATCAACGGTGGCATTGGGAATGGTGACGACGTAACTGCCCTCTTTCAGCTCTCCTTCGAAACCCTTGAGCGGCTTCTGCGCGTGCAGGCGGATAAGCGTCCCGTTTTTCCTCGTGTCAACGGTGAGACGCGTAATGTCGTAGGCGGATTTCGCTTCGACCGCGATATCCGTCGTCGGAGCGAGCGTCTCGGAACCGGTGGACGCATTGGTCACAGTGGCCGGTACAGATGAAGCGTCCGGCTGATTGGCTGAGGCGGTTTCGCCGGCGGAGGAAGGTTGTCCGCTCGTGGGAACGAGACCTCCAGTGACTCGGGCGACAGGTTGCGACGTCGTGGTCACCGTCAGCCGGGGTGTACTCTGATCGAGGAGGAGACTTTTCTTCCACACGCGGCTGAGCAGCGGCACGAACGACGCCATCGGCATGTAAAACGCGACATCGCTGCGCATCACTTCAATCGGCAGCTGAAACACCTCCGTGGTCACATTGTCTTTGTGCGACAGCACGACGATGAAGGGATTGTTGTCGGTCATCTTGAGGCGCGTATCCGCGATGCGCACCTCTATTTTGTGCGAAGCATTGTTCACATACGTCTTGAAAGACATCGCCGCGGCGAGTTCGTCAAGCGACGCATACAGCACGCCCTTATGCTGAAACGCCGGGATGGAAACCGTTTTTCCTTTGTAGACCACGCTCATGGAGGTCACGTCCGCTGTAAGGCGGGGAGCCGCGCAGAGCAGGAACAGGAGAGTGAGAAGAAGTCGTCGTTGACGCATATGCTATCGCTTCTGATTGTGTTTCGACAAGGGTCAGTCCCGGGGCAGGTCCGCCGCGGCCTCACGTTTGATCACCACCACGGTTTTGTCGTCGGAATACACGCCGTGGGAGCTGAATTCCTGGACGTCCTGCAGGATGCTGAGGCAGATGGTTTTCGCATTGTCCGTGGCATGGGCTTCGATAACTCGCATGAGGCGTTCTTCGAGATATTCCTCATCGCTGTTATTTGCCTCGGTGATACCGTCGGTGTAGAGCACGAGAATGTCGCCCGGTTTGATATTCGTATTGGTGACGCCGAACTGGGCGTCAGGGATGAGCCCGATGACCGGACCGGTAACGGACAATTCGCTGCACTTCTCTGTCGCCGAATGAAAATGCACGGGTTTGCAGTGCCCGGCATTCGAATAGAGCACAAGTCCTTCATCGCCTGCAAACAGTTCGCAGTAGCACAGCGTGAGAAAACGCTCGTGCGGGAAGATGCGCCGGTTGATCGTATTGATGCGGCGCAGCATCGCCGAGATCCTGCTTTCCGCCTCGACGCTCATCATGAGCGCGCCCGACACGAACAACGCCTGCACCGCGGCAGAGAAGCCTTTACTCGCGGCATCGCCGATACTCACGCCAACCCGGTCGGGGTCCTCTTCCATCTCATAATAATTGAAGAAGTCGCCGCCCACGGTTTTTTCCGGTACACTGACGCCGTACATCTCATACGATCCGAAACGGAACTCGTGTTCCGGCAGGAGACGCCGCTGCAGGTCGCGCGCGAGTTCCATCTCCGAGAGCAGATTTTTCTTTTCCTCCTCGCTGCGACGGTTGCTCAGCATCTGCGTAACCGCCTGTCCGGCGATACTCAGCATGTACTTGAGCTCGGAATCCACCCGCAGGGTATTGAAGGCCATCAGATATTCGTAGTACGCCCGCTGCCGTATGGTGATCCGGTTCCCGATCCCCGTAGCGGAATACTTGATGATGCCTTTGCGCCGCAGGGCCTTGTTCGTTTCATCTGCCAGTACGGTGCGCTTCTGTGCGACGCGGTCGAACACAGCATAGCCCTTGAGATCGATCCGGAAGCCCACTCCCACCGATTCGATATTGCCGTGTTCGGCAACCAGCTGGTATTTGCGCTCGTCGGGCAGCAGCTTCCAGACACGTCCGCCGGTGATGCTGCTGCGTTCGTGGGTGACGATCTCATGAAGAATCGCCTGCAGCATCTCCTCCTCGGAGGCGAATGCGCGTGTTCCGATCGTTTCAATCAGCCGATACAGTGTTCGTTGTGTCATTCCAATCGCGTGTTAAGAAGCGAAATCCATACATGCAAAATACGAGGCGTCGCAGGAATTTACCACAGCGTGCGTCGGATGAGCACGACCACGACAAGCAGGACGAAGCCGCCGGTGAGGAAAGGCCAGGAGATACCGATGGTCTGGAACACGAACGCGCCCCAGATCGGACCGAGAACACGTCCTAGAGCACCGAGCGCCTGGTTGACGCCAAGGACGCCGCCCTGCTGACTCTGGTCCGCATGGCGGGAAATAAGGCTCAGGCAGCTCGGTGTGATCACGCCGGTTCCGAGTGCGAGCACCGCAAGTACGACCAGAAGCATCGTCGTCCCGTTTGAATACGGAATCAATGCGAGTCCCACGGCGGTCGCGATCGCGCCGATCAGGAACAGCCAGCGTTCCTGGAAGCGGACCGAGAGGATCCGAATCAATCCCCCCTGTGTGAGTGCGCCGATGAAGCCGAGATATCCGAAGAGATATCCTACTTCCTTGTCGCTGAACGAGAATTCACGCACGGAAATCAGCGGGAAGGTCGCATAGATATTGGCATACCCGAAGGTGATGAGGAAAAACAGGATGAGCAGCATTCCGATTTTGGGACGGCGCAATGCCTCAGCGAGTGTTCGCAGGCTGAAATCCATTGATGTTGCGGTCGCACGAGCGCTCTTCGGCAGAGATTCGGGAAGGGCGAAAATGGCGGTGACGAATGCGATCGCCGAAAGACCCGCTGCGGCGAATCCGGGAACGGAATAGCCGTACTCCACGAGCATGCCACCGATGAACGGACCAAACACGAAGCCGAGTCCAAACGCTGCACCGATCAGGCCCATCCCTTTTGCGCGTTCTTCTGGCTTGGTCACGTCCGAGATGTAGGCTTGTGCGGCAGAGATGTTGGCGCCGCCGATCCCAGCCAGCAGCCGTGCGACGAAGAGCATGACCAGTGATTCCGCCAAGCCGAACAGTATGTATCCGATCACCGTCAGGAGCAATCCGAGAATGAGAATCGGCCGGCGCCCGAGCCGGTCAGACAGCCGTCCCCAGATCGGAGTGAAGATGAGCTGCATGAAGGAAAATGATGCGACGAGAAAGCCGATGGTCACGTCGCTCGCTTCGAAACTCATTCCCGCATAGGACGGAATGATGGGGATAACGATGCCGAATCCCAGGAGATCAATGAACGTGATCGCGAATATGATGGCGAGGGGTGTTTTTCGTTTCATTTGAGAAGTAAAGTATCGCGCGACGCTGCGATATCCAAGGCGGGAAGAAATGCGCAACCGTGCTATATTTCAGGAACCACAGCCACGGATCGTTCATGCTTCAACGGCTCGTTCTGACATTGTTTCCCCTTCTCGTGACCCTGCTGTTCACCGGATCCCTGATCTCGATGACGTCCTGCACGGCAGACACGCCTTCAGCTCCGGATACGGATCCGCAGGACAGCACGCGCACAGAGGATTCCCTCGCATACGCAGCTGCTGATACACTCTGCCTGCTTCAGGATGATGAAATCACTGAGCTTTCGGGAATCGCCGCTTCGCGCAGGCAGTCGCCTCTGCTGTGGATGCACAACGACAGCGGCGACGAGCCCCGGCTGTTTGCCGTTGACAGCACCGGCCGCACGCTCGCCATCTGCAGGTTATCCGACGCCACGCATATCGACTGGGAGGATATGGCTTCGGCAACGCTTGACGGAATCCCCTGGCTGTATATCGGTGATATCGGCGACAACGACGCGAAACGCGACAGCATCATCATTTACCGGGTTCCTGAGCCGCTGCTCAGTACGGACTGGGACCGCCACCCGCTCTCAGTGGAGGCCGAGCGCGCGAGTTTCGTGTTTGAGGATGGTCCGCGCGACAGCGAAGCCCTCGCTGTGGATGCACGCGATGGAACCCTTATTCTAATCGAAAAAACCGGAGACGCGCTGGCCGGGGTCTACGGCGCGGCCTGGCCCGGCGACGGCGGCTCGGGAATGCTGACGCGGATGGGGAGCATCGACATCCCGTTTTCATTCAGCATTCTGCGGTATGTGACCGGTGCCGATCTCAGTGTGGAAGGCGACCGCATGGTCGTGCGCTGCTATGGTGGTATAATAGAAAGCAATGTAATGGAAACGCATCCCCTTTCAGCGCACTTCACCAACCCGGACTGGAAGCTGCTGCCGGCAGCAGCCCTTTTCCAGCCTGAAGCGGTCTGCTATTCACGAGATGGCAGACAAATTCTCACCGGAAGCGAAGGGAATAACACACCAATTCTGCGTTTTCGAGTGCTGCAGCCCTAATTTAATCTTTTTTTTATTTTTTTCTTTCCTCCGGTGCAACTTCTCTTCACTGCTCCCGTAGAATTCCACATAGCTGTTCAAATCATGTGTGATACACCGTTACCGGAGATGATAGAATGAAAAGAAGCCTGATGACCATCGCCCTCGCAGCCGTTGTGGCTCTCTCGACAATGACCGTGTCCGCACAGGATGCGCAGCCCCTCTCGGACAAGCAGATCGAGCTGATCAAGGAAAACGTGCTCGACAATCTTGACCATCCTTCGATGGAAGTGCGTGCAGGAACGATGCAGCTGCTTATCGAACTGAAGAACAACTACCCGACGTATGATTTCAACTACGCAGTGCTCCCGATGATGGAAACGCTGAAGAATGATGACAAGGCAGAGTTTCGTATCCTTGCAGCCCTGGCGCTTTATCACCTCGACTCCGATCTCGGACGCTTCGCCGTCGAGCGCCGCGCCAAGTTTGACGACAATCCTCGCGTCGCCCGTCACTGCTCGGCTCTCGTGCGGAACTGGGGCCAGTCGAGCTTCTCGACCGACCTGATCGCCGAGACGCAGCGCGAGCTCTGATCCACTCCCGAACTTCGATACTTTATATAGATCTCGGACGTCCCGCCACAAGCGGGACGTCCTTTTTTTATGCAACTTGCATATCCGGTGGAAAGTCCTTACATACTGAAAAAAGGAGTTGCAGGTATGGCATCGACATCACGCAGAGGCTTCATCAAATCTCTCGGCATCGGCGGAACCGCAGCAGCGGTGCTCCCGCATATCGGATCGGCTCTTCCGGCAGACGACAAGCCTGAGAAAACCGCCACGAACATCAAGGATGCGTTCAAGGTCCCGCGCAGCGAAAAGTCTCTGCCGGGCCGCTATCCGGGCTCGGTTGTTGAAGTCGAGGACCCGGGCTCGGTGGCCGACGGCATTGCCGTGGCCAAACGGGCTGAAAAGATGCTGGAGCGCGCCATGCTCTCTCTCACCGGCGCGAAATCCATCAGCGAGGCCTGGCTGCAATTCGTCTCCCCTGATGATGTCATCGGACTGAAAGTCAATCCCGTGGCCGGCAAGCTGCTGTCCACCAATCCTGTCGTCGTCGATGCGGTGATTGCGCAGCTCGAGTCCGCCGGGGTTCCCCGGAAAAACATCATGATCTGGGATCGACGCGAGTTTCAGCTGCATGAAGCGGGGTTCACTCCCGAGCGTTATCCCGGCATCCAGATCCGCGGCACCGAATGCAAGGATGAAAACGGCTCCTTCCGTGATGCGAACGGCCGCCTGTACAGCGAAGACCGCATCAACAAGGACTGGTACTACTGGGCCGACTGCGAAGACAGCTACGACGACGAAACCCTGCCGTACATGGTCAATGAAGGGAAATACTCGTATTTCAGCAGCATCGTCACCGACGAAGTGACCAAGATCATCAACATGCCCATCCTCAAGAACGCGGGCAGTTCGGTGACGCTCTGCCTGAAAAATCTGGCCTATGGCGCGGTGACCAACACGGGGCGCCTCCACAAACCCCTCTGGGCCGAGACCTGCGCCGAGGTCCCCTGCTTCGCGCCGCTGCGCGACAAGGTGGTGCTGAACATCGTGGACGGCCTCATCGGCTGTTACCATGGCGGGCCGGGAGCAAATCCACAGTTCATCCTCCCCTACCATCGCCTGCTCGTAGGCAGCGATCCGGTGGCCGTGGACCGCATCGGACTCGATATCGTCACCGATAAACGCATTGAAATGAAACTGCAGAAGGAACCTTCACAGCGTGCGGCAGGTTTCATGAAACTCGCGGAGGAATACCAGATCGGGATCGCGAATCCCGACCGCATCAATCACACACGCATCGAGATCTCATGAAACGGTTGACCATCCTCTTTCTCCTGTTCGCCTTTCACACCGCCTGCGCCAACGGCCCCCTGTTGATCAGCAAGGACCTCCCGGACTGGAACATCAGCAAGCCGGACTTCTACAGTGCCAAGCAGCTGTACGGGTATATCAACGGCGGCGCGGAGCTCTATCTCGAATACGGTTTCCGCCAGGTGACGGCGCAGAGCGCGACAAAGGGATCGAACGAACTCCAGGTGGACGTGTACGAGATGGTCTCGGCCGAGGCAGCCTTCGGCATGTATTCCATACTGCGCGGGCGCTGTTCATCAACGCTGAAGGGAGCGGAATGGAGCTGTGTGACGGCGGAGCAGATTCTCGTTGCGCGGGACAAGTACCTGATTTCCGTCGTCCCCTACGATCGGAGTGCCGCGACGCGTGAGGCCGCCAAGAAGGCCGCTGCCGCACTGGTCAAGCGCATAGGCAAAAAGGATTTCCGCATTCCCGAACTGTGCCGCAGCGGTCCGTTCAAGCCGGGTCGCTCGGAACTGCGGTTCTTTCATGGTCCGCTGGCACTGCAGAGCGCCCTTGCCGACTGGGAAGACCACCTTGGGGGAGTCAAGCGCTTCGACCTCTATCATGCGGAGTTCGGTAAAGGAAAAAACTCGACGGTGGCCGCGACGGTCAAGTTCAAATCGCGTCGCGACTGTGAAATATTCCTGACCGCTCTGGGATTGAAGCACGCATTGAAAACCAAGGGCTGGGTGGTTGCCGAGAAGACACAGCATTCCGTCAATGTAAAAGCGGGGAACACCGTTTATTACCTGAAGGGCGGGCAGGCAAAAAAACTCAGGACACGGATTAAATAAAAGAAGCGCGGCAACCTGCCGCGCTTTCCGTATAAGCTCAATACTTGCTTGTCGGTCCGGAACACCGGACAGAAGCCTCTACCCCAGTCCGCACATGCCACCGGCACAGGGGCTGGGAGATGGCACCCCGCAACTGCCACTTTCACAGGAAGATGCAGAAGAGGAGGAGCTGGATACCGAGGCTGAAAAGGCCGAAAACTTCTTCACGGCATTTCGGGAATGACATTCTGGGCACTCGATGAGATCTTTGTTCTCGGCGCCCTTGTGAAGGATGTCGAAGATGGTCCGGCAATCGCCGCAGGTGTATTCAAAGATTGGCATTGTGATCGTCGTTTATGATACAGGGGTGTTTTCATCCTCGGGAGCCGGCACGGTTTTCTTGCGCGAGGGGATCAGCCAGGAGGCACCGACCAGTCCGCCGTACATCGTGGCCGTCCACCATTTACCGGTGATCGGACAGCTGCCGTTAAGGCATCCGATAAAGTACCAGTAGGCATATCCGGCGGCCAGGCCGAGGAGCAGGGGATATATTTTTTTCAGAATTTTCATTTCATGTTCGCTTTCAAGCAGTGCTACATCAAGGGTAAGATGCATCAACCGCCCGGAAGGATGCAATGCACAGGCACGTCTCCGTCAGACCAGGTAGAGGCTGCGCTGCGGCGCGGAAAGGAATTTCACTCCATCCGAGGTCACCCAGACGATTTCCTCGATGGTCGCGACGCCGAATCCTTCAATAGGCAGCCGGGGCTCGATGGTGAATACCTGCCCCTCCTCTATGCGGCCGTACGGCAGTTTTCCGTACCGTTCCCAGCGCGGTAGGAGTCCCACACCCCCGTCATGCGCGGCGCGGCCCACCTGATGGCCCAGTGCATGCGGATATTCCGGGTAGCCATGATCGGTGATGTATTTGCGCGCAACCTGGTCGATTTTCCAGGACAGCATGCCGGGTTTCATGGCATCGGCCGCGAGACGAATCGAATCGCGAATAACGTTGAAGCCGTGCTGCACTTCCTTCGGTGCGCGTGTCTCGCCCTTCCGCCGGATGTACCAGGTGCGCTGCAGATCGGAGCAATACCCGTTGATCTTCACACCGAAATCGATATTCAACACGTGCCCCGCTTGGATTTTCCTTGTTGTCGGACCGTAGTGGGCACCCGCGTGTTCGGGACCAGTGAACACGGCCGGACAATGATCCTGATCCCAGGCCAACTCCACGCCCTCCTTGCGCACGCGGCGGAGGATGAAATTCGCGACATCCTGCTCGGTGCGTCCCGGACGCAGGTAGCCGGTGACATCGTTGTAGATATCGAGCGTGAGCTTGATCGCCTTCCGCATGTGGCGGATTTCCTCGGAGGTCTTCCTGCCTCGAAGCGCGGAAATGACGTCCTGCGAGGATACGAGCCGTTTGGCATACGGAGTACCTTCGAGCATGGAGGTCAGCAGCAGGTACATGCCGTGGGTGAGACCATCGGACATCACGGAGTCGGTCGAATAATTGATTGCGATTTTTTTCGGTTTTTTTCGCTTCAGCACATCGAGCAGACTTTCACGGATCCCCTGCACGTAGGGCACCACGGTAGTGTACGCCGGATTGTCTTCGATGCTCGCGATATCGAGGCTGCCCGCGACGGCAATGGTTTCACCGTCTTTGCAGATTATCCACGCCGTCTGCCAGGTGGCATGCTGTCCGACCACCATGTCGATCGCCGGATCGGGCATGGCCGAGCTTTCGCGCACGAAAGTAAGCCACATATCGATGTTCTTTTCCTTGAGGATGCTGACAGCCTGTCTGGCCTTGACTTCGATCATATTCATGTGACACCTGTGCTGATGCAATGGACGAGTTCGAGAAAGATACGGCATGCCGCCGTGCGATGCACCTGCGGCGGTCGCAACTTGCCCGGCACCTGCGTATATTGAGCGTTATTACTGCAAGAGCAGCGGAAGAACACGCCTTATGAAAATCATTATCATCGGTGCGGGACTCGTAGGAAGCAGCCTTGCCGAGCACCTTCTCCACCAGGGACATGCCATCGCTGTGATCGAACAGAATCATCTGCGCTGCGAGCAGCTGGGAGATAAGCTTGACGTCCTGGTTGTCGAGGGTTCGGGCAGCAATCCCGAGGATCTGGAAAACGCCGGTATCGAAAATGCCGATATGCTCGTCGCATCCACTCCGGTGGACGAAGTCAATCTGACAGCCTGCATGATCGCGCGGCAGTACGAGGTGCCGCATCGCATCGCGCGCATCCGCAATGCCGACTTCATTACCGGAAACAACCGCATGAAGGCCGAGCATTTCGGAATTACGAAAGTGATCTATCCCGAGGAGAACACGCTGAATGCCGTGCTCAATCTCGTGGAAACGCCGTTCGCCATCGACGCGCAGGATTTCGCTCATCGGAGCATCCTGCTGCGCAGCTACCGGATCACCGGCGACATGCCCATCGCGCACCGCAATCTCATGGAACTGCGCAACGATCCACTTGGAAACAATCTTCTCGTCGTCGCCATCATTCGCGACGAGGAAGTTATCATTCCTCGCGGTGATACCGTCATCGAGCCCGGCGACAAACCTCTGTTCATCTTTCCGCGCGATGCACGTGACAAGGTATTGAAACTCGTAGGTGTCGATGCCGGAGAGAAAGTCAAAGCCATTGTCTTCGGCGACACACATACGGCCATCAACATTGCGCGCGCGTTGCAGAAGGAAATCGACACGGTAATCTACATCGATCCTGATCTCGAACATGGCAACCTCGCCGCAACGAAGCTGCATGGCATCGATGTCCTGCACGGAAGCGGCGAGGATGTAGATGTTCTGAAAGAGGCAAATGTGCGCTTCGCGGATTTCTTCATCGCGGCATCGGAACACAATGACGAGAACGTGATGTCATGCCTGCTGGCAAAATCTGAGGGTGCGCGCGAGGCAATTGCTATCGTCAACAATGACCGGCACATCGACCTGTTTCTCTCCATCGGCATCAACCACATCATTAATCCTCGTCAGCTGACGGCAAACGGCATTCTCGACGCCATCCTGCCAGGCTACGTGAGCGCAGCCCTGCATATACAGAAGACCGATATCGACGTGTTGCGGCTGTACGTGTCCGCAAACGCACCTGTGGCTCATAAACCGCTCAAGCGCAGTTGGAAACGTGTTCTTGGTGTCTCCATCGTAGGCGCAGTGCTGCGCGACGACGCGATGATCATCCCCACGGGCGATACAATCCTGCTCCCTGATGACCTGGTCATTGTTTTCACTCGTGCGGTCGGTATTCGACGCGTGCGCAAACTCTTCGGTTCCGACGAACAAGCCCTGGCTTCCAGTCATGCATAAACGCGCGGTTCTGTATGGCGTTGCGAGGCTCGTGCAGGTGATGGGCCTTGCTCTTCTGCCGCCGGCAATCATCGCCTGGTTCGATTCCACTGCCGAAACCACGTCCGGTATCATCTGGGATCCGGAATTCTCCGGCTTCTGGATCGCTATTCTCATGTCGTTGCTGTTCGGCACCGTTTTCGCGACCATCTTCAAAAAAAACCGCACGAAGCAGACTGTACGCGAAGGCTTCGCGATCGTCACGCTGGGCTGGGCAGTGCTCGCTCTGTTCGGCAGTATACCGTTCTTCACTTATTTCGTCGAGCAGGGTGCGGATCTGAGCGCGTACGGCATCCTTGATGCCTTCACGAACAGCGTGTTCGAGATCATGTCGGGCTTCTCGACCACGGGGTCAACCATTCTCACCGATATTGAAGCGGTTCCGCGCGGACTGCTGTTCTGGCGCAGCCTGACACACTGGCTGGGCGGAATGGGTATCGTCACGCTGGCACTGGTAATCTTTCCTGCGCTGGGCGTGTCAGGATATCACATGTTCAAGGGCGAAGTGCCCGGACCCACCACCGAACGCCTGCAGCCGCGGCTTGCGGAAACCGCGAGTATTCTCTGGGGCGTGTATGCCCTGCTTTCCCTCGCGGAAACAACACTCTTGATGTTCGGCGGCATGGACTGGTTCGATGCCCTCTGCCACACTTTCGGCACAATGGCCACCGGTGGTTTCAGTACGAAAAATGCCTCAGTCGGGCATTTCCAGAGCGACTACATCCACTGGGTCATCATCGTGTTCATGTTCCTCGCCGGAGTGAATTTCCTGCTGCATTACAACGCACTGCGGGGAAACTTCCGTCCGTGGAAGGTGGACCGGGAATTCCGCTTTTACCTGGGCGTCGTGCTCATTGCCATCGTCATCGGTACGGCCATGCTGTACCTTCACGAGCTGCCCTCGGCGGAATACTCGCGCACGCATTTCCGTAATGATCCGATGGCATACGAGGACTTCGCCACGCATGTGGCCGACGAACAGGCAAAGGTCGAATCATTGTACGGCAGTCTCAAGCAGGCAACATTTCAGGTGCTGGCAATCGTGACGACCACGGGATACGCAACGGCGGATTTCGACGTCTGGCCGACGACACTGCGCTTCATGCTGGTGGCATTAATGTTTTTCGGGGGTTGTGCGGGAAGCACCGGGGGCGGAATGAAGATCATTCGCATCATGATCAACCTCAAGGCGGCATGGCGCGAAATCATTAAAATGGCGCGGCCACGCATTATTCGGCCGATCAAGGTCGGCAACCTTCCCATCGAGGAAATGCGAGTCGGGAACATCGTATCGTTCTTCATCCTGTTCCTGGCACTTACCGTCTTTTCCTCCCTCCTCATGACGTTCTTCGTACCGGACCTGGAGACGGCGTTCACCTCCGTGGTCGCCTGTCTCGCCAATATCGGTCCGGGACTCAGCGGCGTGGGATCCATTGAAAACTTCGCCTGGATTCCCATCCCGGGGAAGTGGATTCTCATTTTCAACATGCTTCTGGGAAGGCTCGAGATCTTTACCGTTCTCGTCCTGTTCCGATCGTCGATCTGGCGCTGATCAGCGGAACAGCTCGTCGAGCCAGTCGAAGACCGTCTGGTTCAGAAGGGCAAGATTACCGATGTGGTCGTGGGCATCAGCGATGTGAATGGCAGGGATGTACTCGCGGTATTTGATTTCGCTTCCGATTTTCTCGAAGAACTGCACCGCCTGCGAATCGAGCTCGGGGTAGGCCGCTTCCCCGTGTACCGCAAGCGCGGGACAGGTAATACGGTAGAGCGTGTCTTCGATCGTATACGTTTGCGTGGCTTTGAGCAGTTCCTGCAGACGTGTGACACCGAAACGTCGGCACATGTTCAGGATGAACAGCTTCATATCCGTTCGGATAATACTGTCGGGCAGATCCTCTATATCAGCGACGGTGAAGTCGACCGCGGTGGCACGTTGGCCGATCAGTGCGAGGAATGTGCGGTAGAGGTTGATGAAGGGCGGATTGAGAGCAAGAGCCTTTACGCGATGGTCATAAACAGCCAGCCTTGCTGAGAAATAGCCACCCAACCCGCTGCCCATCACGGCCAGACGCTCGGTATCCACATCCTTACGAGCATGCAGGTAATCCAGGGCGACCTGCAGCGGGACCTCGTAGTCATGGCGCAGATAGCATTCGGGTGAGGTGCGAAGGAGTCCTGTCTGTCCGGGTCCCTGAAAGATGAGCACGTTGTACCCACGGCGCAGGGCGCCGATGCCGGCGTAGAAATACTGCTCTTCACCACAGCTTTCGATGCCGGGGACGAGAAGAACGGTTTTCCTCGGAACGCCACTGTCGTCGGGAGAAAGGAAATAGCAGGGATACTCGACGACATCCGCCTTGATGGAGACGGCTTCTACATGGTGTTCGAGATACGGGCTCGCCGCTTCGAAGCATTGCTGGCATTTCAGACCGTAATGCGCGTGAGGACCGTTTGAGATCAACGCGTAGTATTCCGCCGCGTGATAATAATTGCAGGCCCTCAGCAGCGCTTCGCGCGCGCTGACGTGGTGCCCTGCATTGAGAGAGTTCAACCCTCGTTCCTCAACACCCGCTGCCAGATCGGCCCAGCGCTGTGTCCACTGCGCAGGATCCCATTCCAGCATGGTCTCTGCGACGGAATAGCACTCACCGAAAGTGGCACCTCCGTATACACTGAGGCCGAGCTGCCGAAGCAGCTTGAATTCGAACTCAGGTTTTTTCAGAATTGCAGGTTGGGCTTGCGAGGGCTCAGACTGTTGCTCTGCGTGCATACTCACTCTCACTACATGAGCGAATAAAGAATCGTGTAGTATGGGCGCTCCCGGTCTGGCTCAAACCAGGACCTCCGCTCAGACGAGTTACTCCATGCAAAAACCACGCCGAATGTTATTCAACCCGCAACTGCCGTATTCTCACCATCATGGATGTATAAAAGTGTGAATTATCCGAACATACTGTGAATAAACACCACGATCATTTGAACATTCCGCGGTGATTCGGGAATGACGTGCATCTGGAAAGAAAATGTCATATAATGAGGGGAAGTCCATGTTCGAACTCACGGAGGTACTCTATGCGCCATACTGTTACACTTGTAGCTGTTGTTCTTGCTGTTGTGTTTGCCGGATCCGCGCAGGCACAGGTTATTGACGCCGATAATATCATTATGCGCGTCCGCACCGTTTGTAACACTGGCCAGGGAGGAACGCTGATCGCAGCCTTTGATATTCGACCCTTGTCGAATGATTGGGCTCCCCCGTATGGCCGCATCGGCGGTTTCTGCTCGGTGTTCACCTTTACGAGTTCCAAGCTGGTGCTTCAAGGAGTTCAGCAGCGCTATCAAACCGGATACTGGGGCAGCCCGTACCGGAGTGAAGCGTTTGGTCCTTCGGCCTGGTTGAACATGCATGCGCATACAGGCAATCCCAATTCAGCCCTGCCGGTGGAATCGACGTATTTCACCCCATCTCTGGACTGCCAGGGCAATCCGCTCAACGATAAATTCTACGAGATCATGCGGTATACCATGAACATCATGCCCACAGCCAGCGGCACGGTGACTCTGGGACTGTATGATGTCCGCCCATATGCCACCATCCCTTATCCCACGTCCGGACTGGTGCACATGAGCGCCGTGTTCAAAGCGGATCTTGGATGGAATATGAATGACTCCCTCCAGATCGTTCAAGGCCTCGTGATACCCGTCGAGTTGTCGGCGTTCAACGTGACCGGACGTCCTGATGGCAGCATGCTCCTGGGCTGGCATACAGCCACCGAGACATCGAATCTTGGGTTCGAAATTGAACGCGGAGATGGTGTCAACTTCGAGAAAGTCGGTTTCGTTCCAGGTCATGGAACCACGACCGAAGAACACACCTACACCTGGGTCGATGAGAATCCCGTCGCTGCAAACAATGAAAATCTGGTGTACTATCGCCTGAAGCAGGTTGATACGGATGGGACTTTCGCTTACAGTGAAATCCAGTCTGCTGAAATTCAGCCCTCGTATATCGGTCTCGAGCAATTGTACCCGAGCCCTGTGCGCGTAGGTACGGCGACGAATGTTCCTTACACACTGGCAGTGCCGGGGACGGTGCACATGTACGTGTTCAACGCCATGGGGCAGCGTGTCGCCACGCTGAGCGACGGTGAGTCGCATCAGCCAGGACGCCATGTGGTCGCATGGGACGGCCGTTCCGACCGAGGAGATATTCTTCCTGCCGGAATGTATTTCCTGCGTTTCACCGCCGGAATCGGTAACGGAGAAGAAATCAGTGCCAATCAGCAGATCGCTCTTATTCGCTGATTTATATCTCTGATCCAACATTTTACGGCCCTGCCTCGCGATGCGTGGCAGGGCCGCTGCTTTTTCCCATGAATCACATTTCGTATTTTGGGTATCCGGACACGAAGTTCGTTCACTTGAAAAGAGATATACCATGTCCTACCTCGCACAAACTGACACACAGCTCCATGACATCATCAATCATGAAACAGAGCGTCAGATCAACAAACTGCAGCTGATTGCATCAGAGAATTATGCGAGTCCGTCCGTGCTCGAAGCCACCGGCAGCGTGCTCACGAACAAGTATGCCGAAGGCTACCCCAGCAAGCGCTACTACGGCGGCTGCGAATTCGTCGATCAGGCAGAAGACCTCGCCCGCGAACGGCTCGGCAAGCTGTTCGGCGCAGAGTATACCAACGTCCAGCCTCATTCGGGTGCCACCGCGAACCAGGCGATTTATTTCACCTTTGTCAAGCCGGGCGACAAAGTGCTGGGTATGGATCTGGCGCACGGCGGTCACCTCACGCACGGTTCGCCGGTGAATTTCTCCGGCAAACTGTATGACATGGTTTCTTACGGGGTGAACCGCGAGACCGGCATGATCGATCTGAACGAGGTCGAAGACATCGCCATGCGCGAGAAGCCGAAGATGATCATCGTCGGCGCGAGTTCCTATCCCCGCAACATTGATTACAAAGCCTTCCGTGAAATCGCTGACAAGGCGGGCGCTTACCTGTGGGCCGACATCGCACATCCCTCCGGACTGATCGCGGTCAACCTGCTTAACGATCCGATGCCGCACTGTCACGTGGTGACATCCACGACGCATAAGACACTGCGAGGTCCGCGCGGCGGCATCATCATGATGGGTAAGGACTGGGAGAATCCGTTCGGGATCGTCGCTCCGAAATCGGGCCGCACACGCATGATGTCGGAAGTTCTGGACAGCGTGGTCATGCCCGGCATTCAGGGAGGTCCGCTCATGCACGTCATCGCCGCAAAAGCCGTGGCGTTCGGTGAAGCCCTCCAGCCGACGTTCCTCACCTACCAGAAGCAGGTCAAAGCCAATGCGGCACGCCTGGCTGAGCTGATGGTGGCCAACGGCTTCAACCTGATTTCAAATGGCACGGACAACCACCTCATGCTGATCGACCTGCACAACAAGAACGTGACAGGAAAGGAAGCGGAGAACGCCATGGAAGCTTCGGGCATCACCCTGAACAAGAACATGGTACCGTTCGACGACCGCTCCCCGTTCGTGACCAGCGGTATCCGCATCGGTGCGGCGGCCATTACCACACGTGGTTTCCGTGAGAACGATATGGAATTCGTCGCCGAAGTCATCAACACCGTGATCGACAACATCGGCAACGAAGCCGTGTACGAGGACGTACGCAGCCGTGTAAAGGACTACTGCTCGAAGTTCCCCCTGTACACCGAGCTGACTGACTGA
>PKTF01000248.1 GCA_002869275.1 Ignavibacteria bacterium
ATGGCACTGTACTTTCTCTTGTTCGCGGGATTGACCAGCTTCATTTCGAAACGGTGCTTGTCCCATTTCTCTGCAAGGGGTCCGGAGGGGATTTTTGAATCGAGTGTCATAGTGCTATCACTCCTGCAGGTAATGCAATCCAGCCGACCAGCACCCCGATGGGAATCGAGATGAAGCCTACCATGATGATGATGGAAACCGTCAGGCTCAATCCATGAAGGAAGGGATTATACTTTTCGTGATTGAGTCCCAGCGTCTGGAACATGCTTTCGATGGCATGAAACAGGTGAAAACCGAGCAGCAGCATCGCCGCGATGTACACCAGGGCGATCAGCAGGTTGTTGTACCCGAGGACGACCATGGAATAGACGTCCGGCCGCCCGAGGGCGTCAAACAGCCCTCCATACGCGGGATTCGTGGCCCTGATCGTGAAGTGCAGCAAATGGTAGGTCAGGAAAAGAACAATCATGATGCCAGTCCAGATCATCGTGCGCGAAGTCAGCGTCGCACGAATGTATTTCTTCATGGCATATGGTTCGGGTCGGGCCGCATTATTTTCCCACTTCAGCTTGACCGAAGTGATGACATGGAGCACCAGGAAAACAAACAGTGCCGCGCGGATGACCCACAGCAGGTTGCCGAGCCCCTGCAGTGTCTCCGCGTACGTGTTCATTTTCTCCTGGCCGAGGTACATCTGGAGGTTGCCGGCCATGTGTCCGAGCAGGAACAGCACGAGGACCAGTCCCGTCACGGCCATGACGACCTTGCTCAAGATGGAGGATTGGAGAAAGCGTACCAGTGCAGACATAGTACCTTGGCATTATGTGAATGATGAGTGTATATGCATGCTGTCATGAGGAGGCAGCACATGTCCGACAGCGTTTCCCATGCGGGGCGTATGAAGTTGCGGGGTATCGTTACGAGTAACTTGAATGAAAGTAGCAACTTCCAGTCTGGAATTCAACCTTGCGCGTCCGGTTCTCTGCATAACGCGGCGTAGCCCGAGTCGCGAAGGTGCTGCACCTGGGCCTCTGTCGCTTCAACCGGGAGACCGAGGCTGCTCGCCGTGCGAACGAAGATCCGAATGGCGGTTTCGAATTCTTCCGGAATGACCTCGTCGGCACCGAGGTCCTGCAGACGCGGGATCTCCGAGGTGAAGCGGGTGCGCGCGATGATATGCGTATCCGGATTCAGCTCGCGTACCCGTTCGGTGATGCGTCCCGTGGCAGCCGGATCGGAAATAGCGATGACCACGACACGCGCAGCGCGTACTCCCGCATGCAGCAGCACGGCATCCTGTGTCGCATCGCCGAAGCCGATCGGCACTCCCTTCTCCCGTTCAATCCGTACGGTGTCGGGATTCATTTCGATGATGGAGACACGTATCCCCGCCTCATGCGCGGCCTGGTAGAGATTCCGACCGTTCAGACCGTAGCCGACGATCAGCAGCCCCTCCCGCGCTTCGTCCTCGCGATGCTCCGGCTCCTGCCGTCCTGCTCCCAGCCATGCGGCCACGCGCGGCGCTATCACCATCAGCACTGGCGTGAGAGCCATGCTCAGGATGGAGACGGACAGAAAGAGCTGGTACATGTCGTCAGTCAGCAACCCGCTGTCCACACCCACACGCGAAAGGATGAAAGAAAACTCGCCGATCTGCCCGAGACCGAAGCCTGCGAGCAATGCCGTGCGTGTCGGATATCGCAGCAAGCGCACCGCGCCGGCGGCCAGCAGGCTCTTTCCCGCTATTGCCGCGATAGTCAGCAGCAGGACGGTCCACGGCTGCTCGAATACGGCACCGGGACTGAGCAGCATCCCCACCGATACAAAAAAGAAACTGGTGAAGAGGTTGCGCAGCGGCAGGACGTTGCCCAGCGCATGATGCGCATATTCGGAATCCGCCAGGATCATACCTGCAAGGAACGCGCCGAGCGCCAGCGACAAACCGATGCTCGCCATCAGCCAGGCCACAAGGAAGCAGAGCATGACTGTGAAAAGCAAAAACAGTTCCTGGTTCCGCGTACCGACCACCTGTTGAAGAACGCGAGGGATCAGGAAACGCGCGACTGCGAACACCGCGGCTATTGCTCCGATACTTTTGGCGAGCAGAAGCAGCAGCTCCATTCCGATGCTGCCCTCAGTGGCCCCTGCAAGTATCGGCGTGAGCAGCATCATCGGAACGATGATGATATCCTGGAAAATGAGAATCCCGAGTGACACGCGGCCGTGGGGACTCTCGATCTCCGCACGTGCCTGCAGCAGCCGCAGTACGATGGCGGTACTGCTCAGGGCGACCAGGAAACCGGCGAAGACCCCGATGTTCAGAGGCAGGCCCAGGGCAAGAAACACAAGCAGCGTGGCGAGAATGGAAAATCCGACTTGCATCGCGCCACCGCCGAGAACAGCTTTTCGCATGCGCAGGAAATCGCTCACGGAAAACTCGAGTCCGATGGTGAACATCAGCAGGATGACACCGATCTCCGCCAGCACTTCTACTTCCGCCACGGCGGTAATCGCGCCGAGTACGCCCGGACCCGCGAGCACTCCGGTAACGAGAAACCCGATGATCGGGGGAATTTTCAGCCGGGCAAAAAGAAGCAGGACCGCTGCGCCGAGCGTGAAGATGATGACGATATCAGCAAGGATGGGGTGATGCATAGGTCACATAAAAAAAATGGGCTGCTGTTGAAATAAACAGCAGCCCGGGCTATAAAGCAATTATTACGTATCAGCGCACGAGATGCAGCACGCGGGAAACCGCGCGGCTGTCCGTCGTCAGGCGGTACAGGTACATGCCCGTGGGCAGATCGCTGAGCCGCACCGAGAGCGTGTGCCGTCCCGCCTCGCGCATGCCGCTGTACAGCGTGCGAACACGCTGTCCGAGCATGTTGTACAGCGCGACGGTCGTCATTTCGCTGCCCGGCAGCTCGAAGACGACACGCGTCAGTCCGCCCCGTGAAATCGACACAGGGTTCGGATAATTCTGGTCGAGTTTCAGGTGCAGTGCCTGTGGGACGCTGCCGGTGGATGTCGTGATATACCCTTCGCCGAAGACGTCGAGAGTATCGGGACTTCCCGGCGCGTTATGCACGATGACGAGCTGACCGGCCATGGGTGTTGCCTCGTCGGGTGCATATTCGAGCTCGAGGTCGTAACTCTGCCCGGCATCCACCGTGAACGGCGCACCGTTTTTCAGCGTGACTTCCGTCGTATTGATAATGGTCGTGGCCGAAACCTCCAGTTGCGCGCGGCCGGTGTTCTCGATTCCGAGCATCTGTGTGGCAGGCTCGCCCACGGCAACCCAGCTGAAACCGATGCTTTCAAGCGAATACTTCCGTACGGGAAGGTCCTTGATCTTGAACTGCTTCGACTGTCCCATGGTCGCGGGGTTGTCCGCATCCGAGAGACGGATAAAGCACTGGTCGGCGTCAATCGATGGTACGCTCCACGTGTATGATCCCTCGGCAGCGGAATAACTTCCGGTGATCTCGGTCCAATTTGAACCACCGTCGGTCGAATATTCGATCTTGACGGTGTTCAGGCAGTACTGCTTCCAGGTGATGTCATAGGTCGCGCCGGCGGGAACGATTTCATTCCACACCG
>PKTF01000196.1 GCA_002869275.1 Ignavibacteria bacterium
GAGACGAACCCCGATTCGCTGCTCGTGATCGGTCCTGTACCGCTCAACATCAACGTGCGTCGCACTGTCGTGCTCCGGAATGCCGGTTCCGAGCACACGGAACTCGAGGACGTCTGGATCGATCCGCCGGTCCCCGGGCTGAGCATTTCCGCACCGACGGCATTTCCGCGGCAGCTCAATTCCGGTGATGAACTTACGGTCGTCCTCGACTACAGGGCACCGGCTGTGGACAGCAGTATGACGACGCTGAAAGTCTCATGGGCCGCTCCATGTCCTGACACGCTGGCTCTGCCCGTGCTGCTCATCAGTGATGAACTGCCGTTCGCACTCCTTCCGGATTCTCTTCTGTTCGACACGCAGATCTGCGAAGACCCTGTCATCGACAGTTTCATGCTATACAATGACGGACAGAAACCGCTTCATTTGCAGCGCACCGATATCATCGGGCGGGATCCAGGGCATTTCTACATGATCGGACCGCGTCTGCCGCTCGAGCTTGCCCCTGATTCCAGTGTCATGTTCGTGCTCGGATACGACGCGCCTGTCAACGGCGAAAGCCTTGCCACCCTGCTGCTGCGGCATGACGATTCCACCACGCTGGGCGAAAGCCGCATCGATCTGATCGGCCACCGAAACGTGCGTATGCTTACCGTGATCGGTGATACCGCGCAGCCGCTGCCACTGTGTCTCGGTACGCGGGGAAGCAGGCGCTTCCGTTTCATCAATCCGCACCCCGGCGCATTGGAGATTACGGAGATCGAACTGCTCTCGTGCACACCTTTCGCCAGTCTGCGGCATACAGCACTCCCCGCTGCTGTTCCGTCCCAGGGAGATTTTACGCTGGACATCGATGTGACCGTTCCACTCGACACGATCACGCCCGTCCGCGTTCGCGTGGTCTTGGAGCCGTGCAGCGTCGAGTATCTTCTGCGTTTCGATGCCGGGATCTATCATCCCGTGCTGGAAGTGCACCCTGATCCTCTGGACCTCGGGGTGCGGTCGGTCTCGGACACGAGCCGCATTCTGGCAACGGTGCTCAATACCGACAGTATCAATGTCGAAGTGCATTCGGTGTACCTGACAGGCGTCTCGGCTGCGATGTACATTGCGGCTGCACCTGCGTACCCGTATCTGCTGCGCCCTGACTCGGTGCTGTCGCTTCAGCTGCAGCTGCGCGAGTCGAAGGATGCAGGCCGCTTCGACGGATCGCTCTGCGTGATCCTCTCGCGTCCCTGTCCCGATACGCTTTGCTTCCCGTTGCAGACGGTGATCGCCGAGGGCGGTTTGTCCGCCTCGACCGATACGCTGGATTACGCCTTTGCTTTCTGCGATACGCTGCAGTGCGATACTGTGCGCATCACCAACATGCTCACGAAAACGCAGTCCCTGCAGGCTGTCATCAATAATAGCGCCGTGTACTCCGTGACACCGGATACGCTGGTGACACTCGAGCAGGGAAGTACCCGGGAATTCATCGTCTGCAGTCTGCGACCGCTGTCGGCTGAGGCGCGCGGACAGTTGATCGTGAATGGCACCTCGGGCAGCTACCTGACCATCGAACTGCACACGCTGCGCGATGATGGCGGGGCTGAGCTGCCGGACACGATGGACCTCGGCAACATCCCGCGATGCGAGTCGGAGCGTATCGAGGAATTCACGCTGCGAAACACCGCCGGGATGGACGAGACGCTCCTTTCCGCCGTCATCGACAATCCCGCCTTTGAGCTGCTGACCGTGCTGCCGGGCGTGGTGCCGGCAAACGGCGACATCGTGCTCCGCGTGCGCTGCACCTCCCCGGGACCGGGGACGCATACCGCAATCCTGGAAATCTTCAGTCGCATCGGCGGCTGTGAGCGCAGGAGCAGCACGGTACTACTGGCACGGCACGCGGACAACTATATTGACGCGCTTCCATCCACGCTGCTGTTTGCCAACGTGGTAGCGGGATCCAGCCAGACGCGCAACATACAGATTCGCAACCGGGACATGCGCGGATTGCGTCTTCTGACACTCAAGATTACTCCTGAACCCCCGTTCTCCACGACATTTTCTACTCCCGTGTCTCTTAACACCGGGGCCGTGATCGAGATTCCGGTCAATTTTCAGCCAGACAGCGTCGGCGATTATTTCGGAAGCCTCTGCCTGGTATTCGACAGGCCCTGTCCCGACACCGTCTGCATCGACATGGAAGGTCTGGCAGTGGACGGAGCGCTGGTGTTCGGCATGCCGGAACTGCGTTTCGATTCGCTTGCACAGTGCGAGGAACAGGTGTTCACCGTGCCGCTGAACAACACGGGAAGTACGCCGGTGACGCTGCAGTCATCGACGCTCAGTGGTTCCGGCGCCGCGGCCTACACGATCGATAACCCGGTGACCGCTGATGAGATACTCGCGGGCGGCGCGCAGCGGGAATTCCGTATCCGCTTTGCACCGGCCTCGGTCCCCGATGGTCCGGTGACTGCTTCACTGTTTGTCAGCACCGACGCCGCGACGCAGCCCGTCGTTGAGCTTCCCCTGAACGGGACGCGGCGGACGCAGGTGACGCCCGATGACATCGAACTCGACCTTGGAGAGATCCTGCTGAGCAAACTGGCTCGCCCCAGCACTATCATCCGCAATAACGGCTCAGCCCCGCTCGTTCTAACCGCCATGAGTATTCCGGCGGAATACTCGACGGGTAACTTTCCGTGGCCGCATACCGTGTCCCCTCGAGGGGGTGGAGCGCGCCTCACCGTGGACTTCGCACCGAAGCAGGCGGGTCCCGTACGCGACACCCTGTATCTTATTGTTGGCCCCTGCGCAGACAGCGTGCGTATCATCGTGCTGGCGACGGTGCTGCGCGATTTCGAACAGACCGATGCCCAGGTGGGCGAAATCCCCGTCTGTGAGACAGGAAGCGCCATCGTGACGCAGACAAACAACCGCAATACCGCCGTGACGGTGGTCGCCATGGATATCGTGGGTGCCGCGGCATCGCGTTTCACCTTCGTGCCGCAGCCTGCACTTCCGCTTGAGATCCCGGGGCACTCGAGCGAGCACCACACGGTCAATTTCGTGCCTGAGCCGCAGGACCGCGGCCTCATGACAGCGGAACTCGTGTCCGTCGTGGACAACGGCGTAGGGCTGTTCGAGCACCGGTCCGAACTTCGTGCACTGGTATTCGACGGCGGACTGGATTTCTCCGGGCTCAATGACCTCGGGTCTTCAGCGCTCGGTACGGAAAGCACGACAGCGACCCTCGTCGGCCACAACCGTTCCGGATATCCGGTCCGGGTGGAAGCAGTTTCCTCTTTCGATGCGCAGATGCGCGTGCTCGGAAGTACGCCCCCGCTGCCCGTGACCGTGAAGCCGGGCGACAGCCTGGTTGTGCAGGTGACGTTTACACCCGACCGCCAGGGAATGATCGACGACAGCCTGCGCCTCTCGGCATCTTCACCCTGCGTGGTGTCGACGAACATTGCTGTCCGGTACGAGGGAAGGGGAGACCTGCTGCCGGTCGCACTCCGTGCCGGAGACGTGACCGGTGCTGTTGACGATACCGTCGATATCCCGGTATACCTCACCGAAACCGCGGCAGGATTGAATGTTTCGAGCTGGA
>PKTF01000318.1 GCA_002869275.1 Ignavibacteria bacterium
CTGCTTAGAAGGCAGATGCTCTATCCACCTGAGCTACGGGAGCGTACGGATACATCCGTAAATATCCGCAGAATCAGCGTGGTATACAAGATTGAAGGGGGACATCCCTGCGTACAGGGCGGAAATGACGGCCAGATCGCGCTGGTTGCTGGTACGGTGCGAATCTGCTGCATAACGTCAACGCATGACTTGCACCATCTTCCGCAGGACATCGGCGTCGCTGCGCACCTCGAGGATGTATGCTCCGGCAGGCAAGGATCCGAGCTCGATTGTTCTCGTGCTGACGCCGCTCTCCAGCGGAAAATCCATGCGCATTACGCGTCTGCCAGCGCTGCTGAACAGCTGAAGAATTGCCGCACGCGGCTGCTGTACCGCAAGCGACACGGTCAAAACCTGAGATGCGGGGAGCGGGTAGAGGTCTACCAGCTCTATCCGGTCGGGCAGTGCCAGCAGGTGGTCCTCGGAATAGAATTCGAATTCCCAACCGCCAAGCGTTTCCCCTGAAAGACGGTAGCGGATGCGGCCCGTCGTGATGTCCGTCGAAAGAGGATCGACAAAGGAATACGGGATGTACTCAGACACATTGCAGATGCCCGGGACGGTCCCCACCTCCTTCCACTGCAGTGCTGCCGTGGTGGAAAAGCTCGTTGTCCAAGCCCGTTCCACCGTGTACGTCAGGCAGCTGAACAGCGGCGGCGCTATCCAGCGCAGAACGATGCCTTCGCGCTCCCCCTCGAGACGAATGGTAAGGCTGTCGGGGGAAAATGCGGCAGCGGATAATGCTTCGGATGAACTACCCGGGAAAGGGAAAACGGAAGCGCCCGACGCCGGGACGGATTCCAGTGTGAATATCAGCAGGAATACCAATATCGCAAAAGTACATGGGCTGCATGTCGCAGCGGTACCGGCAGCTGTCAAATCGAAGCGTTTCATACGAAAATGTACGTTCCAAATAGTGCAGTGACTGTCATGCGGGTGACGTTTCAATAACAGTCGGATGGGACTTCAGGTTCCGATCCACCTTCATCGCGGTATAGTGATGAGACCCGCCTGAATCGGGTGCAGCTAAAAACCGGTATTCGCTACAACGGTGCGACAGCGACAACCATGGGGGGAAGTGCAGCCGGCATGCGGCAGCTCGGGCAGCGAATCAATGCGATACTGCCTCCCGTGCATCGCCTTGCAGTCCGGACAGCTGTGCCTGTCGTGTGTGCACCAGATCTCGTAGGTGGGATGTCCGGATTGGCGATACTGCTCCCTGTCGTAAAGGGTGCGCGCATGCGCGAGCAGCATGGCACTCACCACTGCCGGTTCAAGGGGGCCGTCCATGGTGAAGTCAGAACGGATCCATTGTGCGGCACTGTCCTTTCCCCAGAGAAATGCCATTCCTGCGGGAGCGCGGAGCCTCTCCAGCGCTTCAACGTCGATCGCACTCAGCATTTGCGGAGTACGTTCGAACAGCAGCTGCAGTACGGCCACATTGGCGCTCATGTCGTCGTCCTCCTCAGCGATCCCCACGCCGCGTGAGAACACGCTGTCGCGCTGATACTCAGAAACTGTTGCCGCAGCACGCAAATACTCCCGCTGCAGCAGCCCGGTGAGACATTTCCGCTCGGCAACTTCCCGCCGTTCGCGCTCCGCCTTGACGTAGCGCACCACATGGCGCCGCGCATCGTTGGAAAGGATCAGCACGTTTATTTCAGAAGCCAGCCGCTGTGCTGTCGTGGTATCCTCGGCCATCAGCCGACCGAGCAGTTCCTCGCGCTCGCCCTCCTGCGATAGCCCACTCTCCCCGAGGTAGTATCGCAGATCGTCGTCTGAGTACCGCTGCAGCAGCTTCGTTGCGACGGGAGCCTGCACCAGAGCACCGTCGTTGCGAAAGCGCTCCAGCACGATTTCCACTTTCTCGCCGAGTACATCGCTCCAGTGGTCCTTTCCGATGAATTTCCAGGGGTCAGCGCCGCGAAAAAACCGTGCGAGCAACTCAAGGGCAACCTTGCTCGTCGCCCAGTCTGGCACGGCAGCAGCTTCGGGCTGCCCGGCGCTCCGCACAGCTTCTGTCGCGGACGGCTTCTTCCCCGCATCAGATCGATTTTTTCGCTTGAACAGTCCCATCTGTCACTCACTCCGAATGATCCGCCGATGCGTGACCGTCCCGCCATGATGCATCCGCAGCAGATACGCACCGCCGGGGAGCGCCGCCGCGTTCAGGAACGCCGTGTGCGTGCCGGCATTGTACGTGCCATCGGCCAGCAGGGCGATCCGGCGACCCATGATGTCATACAATTCGACGCGCAGCGGACCAGGTTCCGCTATGGTGAACGCGATACTTGCGTGATCACGGAACGGATGAGGCCAGGGAGCGTGCAGTACCGAACCTCGCCCCGCAAGCGGGGGTTCATCGGCCGCGAGGTGCGTGGTCAGTCCGGCCAGCTGCGCCAGTCCGCCAAGCGCCACCCTCGTGATGGCGGTGAAATACGGCACATTGAGATTGTCGGGAGTGTCTTTCGTACCGTGGTAATTGGCGTTGAAATCCGCCCAGTCTTCAATAAAAAGGAATGAGGGGTAACCCGCCTGCGTGAAGGAATAGTTGTCACTCGGGGTCGAGCTGCGCTTGCGGACGACGAGATCCAGTCCGACATCATATGACGTATTGATGGACTGCATCATCCACACCAGTTCGAGTCCGTCGTCGGTGTTGTATTCGAGCGTGGCGGTCATGTCATTGTCGGAGTCATACGCAATCATATCGAGATTGAGCACGCCTAAGATGCTGTCTCCTCGCTGCCGCGCCGTCTGGGCGTAGTAGCGGCTGCCGACCAGCCCGCGTTCCTCGGCATCCCACAGGCAATACTCGATACTGAAATCAAACTCATACCCGGAGAGCAGCCGCGCGGCCTCGAGTACCGCGGCGGTACCGCTAGCATTGTCATCCGCGGCGGGATATTCGAATCGCGCGGCATCGTAATGCGCACAGATGATGTACTTGATGTCGGGATGCGACTGCCCGGGCTGCACGGCAATGACATTGCGACCGCGATCCTGAAAGCGTTCCGACCGCACATCGAGGCCATAGACGCCCAGTTTCTCTTCCAGATAGTCCCCCGCCAGCTCATTGTTCTGGGTTTCAAAGCCGTCAAGGCGATTGGCGATCAGCGTGGGCGTACCCTTCACCTGCACCGTGAATTCTCCACAGAGTTCACGGACGCGCACCATGAGGGTATCCGGTGAAACGGACTGGAGGATCGATACGATTCCTGCGTCCCGCTGCATTACGGTCTGCGAGAGCAGCTGGGGTGCGATGAGAATGGAGAATGAAAGAACGGTCAGGGAAAAACGGACGACACTGCGAATACTGCCTGTCACGGCTTGGCCTGCGGGGTGTGATACAGCTGTATGCTAAACTACGCGCTCTGCACGCGCGTGTCAATCCCTATTCGCGGACCTGGATCACTGCTCTTCGGCGAAGCGAACAGGAATGCGCAGAATGAACCGTGTACCTTCACCCCAGGTGCTCTCCACGGCAATACCGCCGCGGTAGGAATCCACGATCTGCTTGACGATGTTCAATCCGAGTCCGGTACCCGGAATGGA
>PKTF01000402.1 GCA_002869275.1 Ignavibacteria bacterium
ACGATGCGCAGAGGGATCGAACAGAAAATCATCAAGGATGTCTCCTTCGAGATCCTCACCGTCTTCATGTTTTACCCGGTGCTGACGCTGGCCAATCCAAAGGTGTGCATGCACTTCAGCGACCAGCCGGAAAACGTGGACATCGCATTCGATATGGCATGGGACGCCATCAGGCTGTGATTTTTTTTACCCTATTACCTAAACGAATATTCATTTATAGCACGATATGATAGACAGGAGCAGAACAATGGCTGACAGGAAGCAGTGGGACAGCAGCAGCATAGAACAGCAAAACGGACGTGTGGCAATTGTCACCGGCTCGAGTAGTGGTATCGGGTTCGAAACGGCACGGGTACTTGCTGACAAGGGCGCCCGTGTGGTGATCGCAGTACGGAACATGAACAAGGGCATCGCCGCGATGGGACGCATCCGCGCGCAGCATGAGCACGCTGATCTCGTGGTGATGGAACTGGACCTTGCCAGCCTCGATTCAGTGCGCAATTTTGTGGAAGCATTCAGACGAAAGTTTGATCGCCTCGATCTGCTCATCAACAACGCCGGCGTCATGATTCCCCCCTACGGAAAGACGGCTGACGGCTTCGAACTGCAGATGGGCACCAATCATTTCGGCCACTTCGCGCTTACCGGTCTGCTGATCGACGTGCTGGCACATACCCCCGCGGCACGCGTGGTGAATGTCTCCAGCATGGCGCATCGCGGGGGGAAGATCGATTTTGATGACCTGAACTGGGAAAGCCGGTCGTACACGGCGTGGCGCGCATACGGCGATTCTAAACTTGCCAACCTCTACTTCACCGGCGAACTCCAGCGCAGGCTTCAGCGGGCGGGCAGCGACGTGCTCGTCACGGCGGCCCATCCCGGCTGGACGGCCACCGAACTGCAGCGGCATTCGAGACTGTTTGACCGCCTCAATGGCGTTTTCGCACAACGCAGCACGATGGGCGCACTCCCTACGCTGCGTGCCGCGCTCGACGATGCGGCGGAAGGCGGCGCGTTCTACGGTCCTTCAGGTATGATAGAAATGCGCGGGTATCCCGTGCGGGTCACTCCCAACGCACGCGCGCTGGAGACCGATTCCGCCTTAACCCTCTGGGAAGTCTCGGAACAGCTCACCGGAGTGAATTTCGACGAAGCCCTCGCAGCCTCTCACACAACCCTTGAGGCTGTCGCATCATGATCACGCTCAGCATTATCATCGCATTGACGATTGGAGGACTTACATACATGCACACCGCCGAACAATTCGGAGACACGCCGACGACAGAGGAACTGCAGCGTTACGCCGGTTCCGAGCAGCTCAAAAACGGACGCTTCGTCAACCGGCACGGTGTCGCGATGTCGATGAAGGCATCCACGATGACCAGGGCGATCAAAGACATGATCACCATCCCCGACCAGACGCCGGACGATCCGCTGCCCGTCGGCTTCAATACCGCTTCGGATTACGCGGTTCCGGACAAAGGCGAATTCGCGGTCACGTGGTTTGGGCACTCGGCAGTCCTGCTGGAAATCGATGGCCGTCGCCTGCTCTTCGATCCCAGTCTCTCGCCGCGCGCCTCCCCCGTGCCGCTGTTCGGCAAGCGCTTTGCGACAGAAACGCCCATCGACCTCGATCGCATTCCGCCGCTCGACGCCGTGCTCATATCCCACGACCACTACGACCATCTCGACCACGGTACCATCACAGCCATTGCCGACCGCACGCAGCACTTCTTCGTGCCGCTCGGAGTCGGGAATCATCTTCGTCGCTGGGGCATTGCCGACGAGAAGATCACGGAGCTTGACTGGTGGAACGAAAGCGGCATCGAAGGCATCGACATCATTTCCACTCCGGCGCAGCATTTCTCGGGACGCTCGATGCTGGACGGCAACCGGACGCTCTGGACATCCTACGTGATTCGCAGCGAGAGCGCAACACTGTTCTTCAGCGGCGACGGCGGGTACAACGATCATTTCACGCTCATCGGTGAGCGCTTTGGTCCGTTTGATTTCACCATGATGGAATGCGGGCAGTACGGCGAGGGCTGGCGCGAAATCCACTCCATGCCCGAGGAGGCCGTGCAGGCGCATCTCGATCTCCGCGGCGACATCATGATGCCGATACACTGGGGCGGATTCAACCTCGCGCCGCATCGCTGGAAGGAACCTTCAGAACGCGTGCGTGCCGCAGCTGCAAAGCACGGTGTGCGGATCGCCCTGCCGATGATCGGTCAGCGCTTCATCCCCGCGCGCGCACTGCCGGACTGGACGCCGCGCACAATCGCGGAGCCGCGGACATCGGCCGCGGACACCGATGCGGCATCCGGCACTAATCCCACAGCGGACAGAGCCGCTGCGCCGGCAGACAACACATCCCCTGCTGCAGTGATGACAGACCGTTGATTTCGTCCATGGTACCGGCGTATCTTTGCATGACCCCACAAGTCAAGGAGCGCCGTCACCATGTCCGACACCTGCCATGCGCAGATGCGCGCAGCGATGGAGCGCATCGAATCGCTGCCCGACGACTGCTGGAACGCCATCACCCCCCTCCTGCGTGAGCGCAAGATCTCTAAATTCGGATTTTTCGCCGAGGAGGGCGACTCACCCACCGACCTTGCCTTCCTTTGCAGCGGTCTTATCCGGGCCTTCTACCGCGCTGCGGACGGCAGCGAGCACAACAAGTCATTCTTCCCGGAAGACAGTTTCGTGCTTGCACTGACCTCGATCGTGACAGGACGGCGCAACCAGATCAACCTGCAGGCCCTGGAAGACTCCCACGTGCTGCTGCTGAATTATTCGCGCATGCTCGAGCTGTTCGATCAGTGGCAGCCTCTCGAGCGCGTGATGCGCAGGATGCTCGAATTCGCCTGGGCGAGCAGAGAGACGCGAGAGATACGACTGCTCACGACCGACGCGCGTTTGCGCTACGACATGTTCCGCCAGGAGCACCCCGGACTCGAGCAGCGCATCCCCGAGCGTCACATCGCGTCCTACCTTCGGATCACCACGAAGGAACTCAGTCAGATTCGCAAGAAGATGAAATAGAAAACCCGAAGCGCAACGCCGTGATCTCAGTGGATAAGTACCCCTTGCTCTGCCGCCGGTCCATCGTCCTGATCCTGTTGATATGGATTTCGGGTCCGCCAGCGGAAGCACAGTTCAGCCGTCTCGATCAGGCCAGGACGGAGGACATTGACGATATCGTTCAGTCGAACATGCAGTCCGCCGGCATCGTAGGGTGTTCGGTGGGACTCATGCGCGGGGGTGAGATAGCGTTGCTGAAGGGATACGGTTTTCGTGACCGCACGAACGGCACTCCCGCCACCGAGCATACGATTTATCGCACGGGCAGCGTGGCAAAAACCTTCACTGCGATCCTCGCCATGCAGCTGGTGGAACAGGAGAAACTGGAGTTGATGGAAGACGTGCGCGTGTGGGTACCCGAGTACCCGGAAAAACCGGAAGGGATGATCACCCCCTACCGTCTGCTCTGTCACCGCAGTGGCATTCGGCATTACGAGGAATATGACACTGCGGCGGCGGTGTATTACGAGCGCGACCATTACACCTACGATCCCATCACGGCGCTGGATGTCTTCAAGAATGGCACACTGCTGTTCGAACCTGGGACGGATTTCTCCTACACGACCTTCGGGTACAACCTTCTGGGTGCAGTGATCGAACGGGCTGGAAAACAAACCTTCGAGCAGCAGTTGCATGAGCGCATCAACACCGTACTGGACCTGCCTTACGTGCAGGCGGAATATCAGCGGCTGCGTCCCTATCCCGAGGAGACGAAAGGCTACCACAGAGCAGGCAGCCTGATCGTTGACACACCCGAAGACATCGGCATCCTGTTCAAAGTCCCCGGTGGTGGTCTGCTTTGCACCGCAGTGGATCTGACACTACTGATGCAGGGATTGGCCGAATACAGGTTGTTCGACGAAACGGAGGTGCAGGAGTGGATGTCCATCGACCATTCAGGCGGCAACAACTTCGGGCTCGGCATCATCACCGGGACGCATCGCGGGCGACCGTATCTGTGGCATGCCGGTGGACAGCAGCGCACATCCACGATCTGGCTGTACGATCCCGCAACACTGGATGGCGTCGTCATCACCTCCAACACCTTCGGAACGGCGACCAGAACTTTTGCACTCGCACTGCTCGATGCCATTGCCGAAACGGAGCTGGACGGACCGACCTACACGCACATCCCTCACACACTGGAAGCGCCGCAACTGCTCTCCCCAGAGAACGATGCAGAGGTCCAGCACGGGAGTATCGAATTACGCTGGGCGACCGTCCCTCATGCGTTCACCTACATTTGCGAGCATGCCACTGATTCCCTTTTCAGCAACAGCATTCGTGATACAACGTACACAACCTCTGTAATGCTTGACAATCCACAGCCGGGCGTACGCATGTACTGGAGAGTCCACGCCCGCAACGAGTTCCTGTACAGCGGATCGACAGGTCCATACAGCGAGACATCACGATTCCGCACGCGCACCCTGAGCAGCATCAGCGACGAAACGCCCAAGCTGCCGCTCTCCATCTACCCGAACCCAGCGGCTGGAGCAGTCAACATCGCCGCACCCGACGGCAGGCGCATCACGTCCGTCGAGCTGCATGCGCTTTCTGGCAGGCTGTTGCTGCGGCGAGTCGTCCATCAACGGACGCACACCACGCTGTCCCTGACCGGCCTGTGCGACCGCCTTCTCCTGCTCAGCATTCACACCGACGACGGAGCGACCACCAGGCGAACAATCATGCAACGCTGACGGCATTGTCTTTCCGTCCAAATCCACGTATCTTGTGGGATTACGGGGTGTAGCGTAGCCCGGTATCGCGCCTGCTTTGGGAGCAGGAGGTCGTCGGTTCAAATCCGGCCACCCCGACATTCTAAAAACACACGTGAGCCCCTCTATTCAGGGGCTTTCGTCGTATTTCGGAGGATTTATCATGAATAATAGGGCGTCGTTCATTTCTCTGGTGTATCAAGCAGATTCAGCTGGACCTTCATCATCTGGTTGCGTTGTGATCACCGTGTCGTCGTCCTGGCCCGTAGTTCTCCGGGGAGTTCGTCAGGATAGACACAGAGTCGCCGCAGCTCCAGACGATCGTCGCTATCTGATATCACGTACGAACGGTCATGCGCATCACTTCCCGCATTCCATGAGGAGACGAAATAGACACCCAGGATGATCCCTCCGATGAGACCAAGCTGGGCCGCGACTGCTGGAGTATCACTATCCTTTTTTGGCCCTTCGAAAGTAACCGCGAGTGTCGCAGCAAGCAGCATTCCACCCAACGCACCGTATAATGCGCCCAGGACCATCTCCCCAAAGGTCGCCCCTGCTTCACCGGGCACGACAATCGAATCCAGCACTTCCGAACGAAAGTAGCGGACGCCGGCCAGGTCGGGAAATTGCTCCGTGTCCCACTCATTACACAACAGGTCGACGAAGACACCGTCATCATCCATGTGCAGCAATACCGCCTGTGACGTGCTGCCTCCTTTCGCGTGCAGCACAACCTCCGGTACAGGCTGTGCGAGAGCATCCGGCACCAGAAAGGTGAAGCAGCTCATCACAAGTGCAAGTCTGACGAAGCGAGCGAACCAGCGGTCTGCGTGAGTTATCTCCTTGCCCATCTGCATAGCTCCTCCATTTTCGACGCAAGGTTTCCAACAACTGCCGTGTACGTCAGAATGTACCGCTCTCAAACCCGGGACTCAAGATCACGATCGCTTACCAGCCTCTCCACGACATCATGCATCGCGACAGGTTATGACGGCTACGTGATGGTTTCTGGAGGCACCTGGATATCTGTATCGAACTGTGACCGTACGGGTGATTGAGGATATGGTCGTTGTGCTCCTTAGGCACTCCCTACCGACCGTACGGATTTCTTCCGTACAATTCTGCCTGCGAAACGCACCCTGTACGGAACATTTCCGTACAATTTTGCGAACAAAACACAGCGTGTACGGAAGATTTCCGTACAACTTGGAGAATTCGGATGGCTACGGTCAGGTGAGCAGCACTCCAGACGGGATTCCGCCGGAAGCCATCGAACAGGAACCGTTCAGGAATATCATCGGGAGAATGCAATCATGGAACAATCTGAAGCTTCGAAACCACGGAAAGCCCGCATCGACCTGCGGATGAGTGCCGAACAGAAGGACCTCCTGGAAAAAGCGGCCGAGATCACGGGACAGTCTCTCACCGGCTTCCTCCTCTCCACCTGCCTCCCTGCTGCGATCGCGGTCATACGGGAATATCAGAATGCGGTCGATCCGGAACAGGCAGAACACAACGATTCGCAAACGCAGTCTCCTGAGCCGGTTGCAGATGACACCGCTGCCGTTGATGAACAGGATTCAACAGCTCCGCAGGACTGCCTTCTCGACCGTATTCTTTTTC
>PKTF01000226.1 GCA_002869275.1 Ignavibacteria bacterium
AATATTGCTGAGCAAATTGATGATCCTCTTCTCATTGCACAGGCTCTGTCGAATATCGCCGCTAACCTTTCGGATCAAGGTAAGTACGAAAAAAGTAACGAGGCCTATGAAGAAGGGCTTGCCCTCGTCGAGCCACTTACAGAAAAAAATCCCCATATCCATGGTAGTTGGAGAGCAGAATGGCAGCGCATGATAGGGCTCAATGCGCGCTCACTTCGGCAATACACAAAAGCCTTCCAGTACTTTCGGGAGGCGGCTGAGTTATTTGATGGCGCTGGAAACCGCTCAGGTCAAGCTCTTGTACAGCGCGATATTGGATGTGCGTATTTCGAACTCGATCGAATGGACAAGGCGCATGATGCATTGTCGAGCTCGTTGAAGATATTTCGTGCATTAGACATCCCTGCGGAAATCGCACGTGCTTTGATCAATTATGCACCCGTTCTGGTTAAGCAGGACTCTCCTGAGGAGGCGCAGAAGCTGATCGAAGAAGCGCTCACGATCAGCAAGCGTTTAATGCTGGCGGCGGAAACAGCTGCAGCGCAAGAGGAATTGGGAAGGCTGCACTTCAATGCCGGTCGATATGAGGAAGCAGATCGGCTCCTCAGTGCTGCCGTAGATGCTCGCCGCTCGTTGAAGCAGAAAAGAGAACTTTCCACTGCGCTGGTATGGCTTGCTGAATGCAGGCATTCACATGGGATAGGAGAAGATATTGAAGACCTGCTATCCGAAGCCGAAATCCTTGCCGAATCCGTCGGTCTGCAACAAAACCTCCTGGTCATTGCAAACCTCCGGGCCGAATATGCGGCTACCATGGGAAGATACGGCGATGCTCATGTTTTTTGGAAAAAATACAAGCTGCTCAAGGACAGCATCACAAGTGTGGCAAAGGATGCACGCTTCCAGAGTCTCCTTGTGGAATTCGATGCGGAGCGGAAGGATTACAATATCGCTCAGCTGACTTCGGAGCGCGAAGTGCAGCGACTTGAGATGGAACGGCAGAGCGAAGCTCTTCGTATGCAGCACCTCGAAGCGCGGCAACGAGTGCAGGAAATAGAACTCCTTTCCCGCGAAACGGAAATACAGCAGCTCGAAATGAAGATGACCACGGCAAATCTTCGAGAAAAAGAGGCGGAGGCGACGCGTAAGCAGCAGAAAATCAATTTGCTTGAAAAGGATCGGAAGCTCAGGGCGGCTTCTCTGGAAGAACAGACAATCCTGCGCAATATTTTCATCGGGAGTTCCATTGCGATCCTGCTTATCGCGCTCATCACCATAATCGCGCTGCGCGCGCGTCGGCGAGAAAGCGAGGCGCGCGTACAGGCTGCGGAGGCGGAGAACCACAGTCTGGAAGTGGAGCGAAAGCAGGCCGATTACGAGGCTCGCAGATCGTTTACGCGTCAACTGATTGCTTCTCAGGAGCAGGAGAGGAAACGCATTGCGGCAGACCTGCATGACAGCCTTGCGCAGGAATTGCTCATCATCAATAACCGTGTACGTTTGAGCGCCCGACGCGACGGGCTCGACGAGACAACAGCAAACGAACTCGCTGGGATTTCCGATGCCGTTTCCACTTCGTTGAGGGAGATTAAAAATATTTCCAAGGCATTGCGGCCATTCCAGCTCGACCGCATCGGACTCACCACAACCATAGAATCCATGCTTCGCAGTGTCAACGAATCTTTCGACACAGAGTTTGAATGGGAGATCCCCCAGATGGAAGGATGGTTTACGAAGGAGCAGGAGATCAACATCTACCGAACCGTGCAGGAAGCAGTGAATAACATCCTCAAGCATGCATCAGCGCAACATGCCTCTGTACGCATCGAACGGCGCAACGGCGATTTGCGCCTCGAAATCCGCGATGATGGTTCGGGATTTGACGCTGAAGCCCATGCCAGTCCAGGTGTCGTACCGACCGGATTTGGGCTGCAGGGAATGTACGAGAGAGTGGACATCATGGAAGGGAACCTCAATATCCGATCTGCTCAAGGAAACGGTACCGCAATAGACATTTTCATCCCTGTCTCTGGAGCTGTTGAGAGCGCATCTGAACAGACTCTGTTGGAAGTCGGTGAAGGAGGTGCGTCACATGTCTGATCTCATCACTATTGTGATCGCGGACGATCACCCAGTATTTCGTCATGGACTTCGAGACATTATTGAGGCGGAGACCTCCATGCATATCGTTGCGGAAGCGGGGGACGGAGAGGCGGCCCTGCAGCAGATCAGACAGCAACAGCCGACGATCGCCGTCCTGGATCTTGATATGCCGAAAATCAGTGGTCTCGACGTTGCGAAATTGGTATTCAAAGAGGACTTGCCGACCTCGGTTATCATTCTGACGATATACGATGATGAGGACCTGTTCGACCGTGCAATGGATCTCGGGGCGATGGGATACCTGATTAAGGAGACGGCCGTCGATGACATCGTCCGTGGCATTTCCACTGTCGCAGAAGGCGGGTATTACGTCAGTCCTCGACTGAGCCAGCATGTCATGAAAAAGAATCCCGCATTTAACACCGGAGTGCAGGAACGCCTGGGCTTGCTCAAGCTCACGCCATCTGAACGACGAATTCTCAAGCTCATAGCCCAGGACGTGACCTCTTCCCAGGTCGCTGAGAAGCTCGCGATTTCTGTGAAAACCGTTGAACAGCACCGTACGAACATCAGTCGAAAGCTGGATCTCTCTGGCCATTATTCCCTCCAGCGCTTCGCGCTGCAGCACAAAGAGCATATTTGAAAATCAGGAGACTGTCATGAATCAGGTGAATTATCCATCGCGACCGTCGAGATCCTCGTTACTCATCATTGCCCTCTTCGGCGCAATTACCTGCTGTTGGCTTACGGTTGTCACAGTCGCCTCACCAATCCTTGCTGAGGACGGAAAAACTGCTTCCTTCTCTCCGGAGAATAAAACTACCGTGAGTCCCATACGCTTTACCGAGAACAGGGGGCAGATCGTAGATACGGATGGAAGCCCGCGGCCGGATATCCTTTATACCGCCGATGCGCGTGGAGCGAGAATATACGTTCGTTCGACGGGAATCAGTTATGTCTTCGCGAGGACTACAAGAGAACTGAATTCGTTCGATGCAATGGAAACCCTGACGGATGAGAACGGCACGGTGAGCACACATGATGTGTACCGGATCGATATGACGCTGTTGGGGAGTAATCCCTTCGCAAGGATTCGACCGGGAAAACTCCTCACCGGGGTGTCTCACTACTACCTCGCGCATTGCCCAGAGGGCATTCGCGATGTCCGGAGTTACGAAGGATTGGTTTTCGAGGATATTTATCCATCGATCGACATGACGATGCAGATTGTTGATGGACGTATGAAATCGGAATTCATCGTGCGTCCGGGTGGAAATCCCAACAACATTCGGATGGACTACAACGGTGCTGCCTCATGTTTCTCTCTCCCAATGGGAGAGATGCAGGTGCAATCACCGCTTGGATATCTCGAAGAAAGCGCACCCGTTAGCTGGGAAAAGAATGGAAAGCACGTACGGACCAGGTTTGTGATCAACGGTACAACGACGACGTTCGCCGTCGATGACTACGATAGAGCGCAGACTCTCGTGATCGATCCCTGGGCCACGTATCACGGCGGCTCACAAACTGACTACCTGATGGCATTGGACGTGGACGCTACTGGGAACATCTATGCATCCGGGTTCACAAACAGTATTAATTTCCCTGTGAAGTCGGGAACACAGATGTCGGTAGCTGGAAATTACGACGCTGTTCTGGTGAAATACGCAAACAGCGGAACGCTGCTCTGGTCCACCTACTATGGCGGGAGCGGTAACGACGGCGCATCGGGCGTAGCTGTGGATAATTCTGGGAATCCTCTCATCACCGGAGGGACGCAAAGCAGTAATTTCCCTGTCTTCAACGCTATCCAGTCCAATCTTTCGGGCGCTTCGGATGCATTCATCGTCAAATTCAGCTCCACTGGAGCACCGGTCTGGGGAACGTATTTCGGTGGCAGTGGTAGAGACGGAGACTGGTCTCTCGGTTTGGAAGGTGGTGGCGTCGGAGTAGATCTCTCCGGACGCATATACATCTGTCATTCAACCGAGAGCACGAATCTCCCCGTCCTTAATGCAAACCAATCGGTGCTCAGTGGCACTGAGGATGCATTCATGGCCAAATTCTCGCCCACCGGAGCATTGCACTGGGCGACGTATCTCGGAGGAAGCGGTAATGAAGAACCGCGCGCATGTGTTGCTACTGGACAGCAGACCGTGGCGGTCGTCGGAAATACAACAAGCTCAAATTTTCCGCTGCTGCATCCGCTTCAAACAACATATCAGGGAAATCCCAATGATGCATTCATTGCGGAATATGATTCTTCCGGCACACTGCTGTGGTCCTCGTATATTTCCGGCAATGCGACAGACGGGGGATGGGCAATCACGAAAGACAATCAGAATGCCATCTATGTGGCACTTACGTCTGGCAGCACAAATCTGCCGCTGGTCAATTCTCTGCAATCACATGCAGGTGGATACGACACATATATCTGCAAGTATTCTGCAACGGCGACTCCTGCCAACGGCAGATCCATAGCATACGCAACCTACTGGGGTGGCAGCAAAGCCGAGCATCCAGGGAGGTGAGGTCTCTCGATAGATCAGACCGGTCGTCTTGCGGTTGTCGGACAGACGAGCAGCTCCAATTTTCCGTTGGTCAATCCGGTTCAGTCTACTTTGAACGGTGTGGCCGATGCGTATATCTCCGTTTTCAATTCAAGTGGTGTTCCTGAGTACTCGACGTACTACGGAGGAAGTGGTACCGACGCCGGTGTAGCGGGATCGTACGACAACAACGGGAAACTCGTAGTTGCTGGAATCACCAGAAGTTCCAATTTCCCGGTTGTGAATCCCCAGCAGGCGAGCTATGCGGGTGATTGGGATGGCTTTCTGATGAATCTTTCAGGAGGCGCTCCTGTGGTTTTACCGCCAAACGCTCCATCCGATCTGACAGCCACTCCCGTATCGCCTACCAGAGTGCGGCTTGACTGGCAGGACAATTCGGACAATGAGAATATTTTTGAAATCGAACATAAGACGGCCGGCAGCCAATGGTCGCCTCTGTCAAATGTCATGGCCAATACTTCGACATGGACAGTGATGGATCTCGCTCCACAGACAGTACACCGCTTCCGCGTCCGGGCGGTGAATTCGCTGTATCAATCGGATTACTCCGATTCCGCGTCTGCACTGACACCGCCGTTCAATGCTCCTACCGGACTGACCGCGGACTCTATCTCATTCTCAACGCTCGTGTTGAACTGGCAGGACCTGTCCACGAATGAGGACGAGTTCATCGTCGAGCAGTCCGACGATGGAACAAGCTGGACGGAGGTGAAAACGGTCGCCAAGAACATTACTATTTCGCGTGTGACAGGATTATCGCCGCAGACGGAGTATCACTTCCGCGTATACGCGAAGGACGGGCCGATTTCTTCTGGCTATTCGAATATCCTCATCGTGTCGACGCTTGCCCTCGTGTCGCCTGACAATCTTACCGCCACTGCCCTCTCCTCTGAAGAGATACAACTCGACTGGACCGATCAGACAAGTAGTGAAGAAGGATTCATCGTGGAATACCGAAAGACCGGCGATTCCTGGTTAACCGTCGATTCTGCTGCGGCCAACAGTGACAGCTATCTGGTCGGCGGACTGCTGCCATCGACAACGTATGAGTTCCGCGTATGTGCCTATACGACGAGTATTCTATCGCCATATTCGAACGTGGCTCAGGCAACTACGTTGCTGTTCCTTGATGCACCAACCAACCTTGTCGGCATGCTGATGTCGGAAACGAATGTGGTGCTCTCCTGGGAAGACCATTCCGATGGGGAGGCGGGATTCGAGATTGAATATAAGGAAGGCAGTGGCGCGTGGACCTTATTGCACACGACTGTTGCGCATGTGACCACGTATGATGCGCAAGGGCTCACTCCTTGCACAATCAACCATTTCAGGGTGCGCGCTGTAGGCAATCAGGCCACGTCGGGCCATTCGAATACGGTAACCATCGAAACTTGTATGCCGCCGGCCACGCCGCAGAACCTGCTTGCGACTGCTGTAGACCATACTTCCATTCGCATCATCTGGCAGCGCGGTTCTGAGAATGAAGATGGTTATGAGGTGGAACGCAGTGAGGATGCAAGTGACTGGGAATTGCTGACCACGACCGGACCGGGCAACGGCGATATTCTCGATGAAAACTTGCCAATCATGACGACGTTCTGGTACCGTGTCCGTGCAAAGAACAATAAGGGGGAGTCGACGTGGTCCAACGCTGACAGTGCGACGACATGGGATATTCCCATCCCTTCAGCTCCGTTCGGACTTCGCGCCAGTGCAACCGGACAGAATTCCATCAACTTGGTCTGGGAAATGCCTTCAACTTCCACTGTCGAAGCGTTTGAAATCGAGATGTCGCCGACCGGCGATCCTGGTAGTTTCTCCTACCTGCCTCCCAGCGCCGAGGGCAGCAAACGTGTACACGAAGTGCACAACCTTCAGACGGACACCGAGTACTATTTCCGTATCCGCGCAGTGAACCGCTCGGGGCCATCGCCATATAGCAATACGGCAGATGCGCGGACCTCACGGTCAGAACTCCCCTCAGTACCTCACAATGTGATGGCGATTGCGCTCAGCGATTCAAAAATCGAACTCACCTGGGAAATGCCCGATCCCTCGAACGAGGATGGTTTTGAACTGCAGCGGTCGCTTACCGGGGATGAAGGAGATTTCACTGCCCTCTCACCAGAGCCCGCGCAGGGTGGCCGAACGTACACCGACACCGGGCTCACTACGGGTACCACCTATTACTATCGCCTGCGATCGTACAACAGCTTCGGTCAGTCGGCATGGACGGATACGGTGAGCGCAACCACACAGAAGGAAGTCATTGCGCCCGAACTACGCGCGGCCATGGATGCCAAGCGGCAGGTGATCAGCCAGGTGGAGACACTCATCCCTGGTGGCACTCCAGAACTGAACACCTTACGCACTATGCTCGGCGACTACACGCGCGGCTATGACGAATCTTCGGCAACGATCCTGATCGGTGAATGGACTGCAGGCGGCGCATCGGATGCCGCGCAGGCCACCCAAGCAATGAAGCGGTTTACACTGTTCGAGGAAACCCTGCGCGACAGCTGGGGCGATGATGATGTGATACCTACGGTGACCGGTGCACAGGACCTGGGAAGTCAATGCGCGCGCATCCCGGCCATCGCGACGAAGGATCTCATAGCCCTGGCCCTGGCCTGGAAGGACGAACGGGATTATCTCGGCGCAGACGATCCACATGTCAATGCGGCGATGGAGGACATGATACTTGCTCTCAGTGACAACACCCGACAGCTGCTTTCGCTCATGGGCGCGGATCAGGGCAGTGAACTGTCCGCATTGACGGATGACATCATCCGAGGAAGTGGAGAAATCGATGGACTTGAAGCAGCACTCATGCTTTCCCTGACCGAGTACTGGCAGCAGCACATGCTCGGGCGCTACTATCTGCCGGTCACACAGCCGCTGATCGCGGAGTATGCCGAGCGAACCGAACAGGTCGACTATGCCGGCACGAAGTCGGAAGCTGAAGGGAAGCGGGACGCCTATCTCACGCAGTTTCGCGCAGACATCGACGCGCTCAGCATGGACTTCAGCGACTACTACCGTATCGGGACCAGCCTCGACAAGGCCTACGCCATCGGACAGGCTCCGGGCGCTGGAACCGATATTTTCCTGATGCGGATCATGGGATTGCGTCCACCACTGACCGACAACATGTACGCCGCGCTTGCCGATGCGATCATTCCCACCGAACGCTTCCTGTACATGACATCGACAGATGCTGTTCCCGAACTGGGTTCGGTACCCTCGGCACTGCGTGAGGCAGGCGAGGCCATCTTTGATCCCACGCAGGGCGGTATCGTGCAGCAGGAGAATAGCCTTTCGGTATTCCGAAAATCAGCTGCCACAATTGCCAATCCCGTCATCGACGCAGACTTCGCCCTGCTGCAGGAGCTTCGTTCGAACGTGCAGGCAGGTGACACGCAGTATATCGAAGCTGAATTTGATGCGCTGCGCCGCAGTGGCAAGGATCTGGTGGCAGAAGTGGACCGCCTGCAGCGTCCGCTATTGGGCGTGGATCGTGCTCAGCTCTACCAGGATGAAACGCTGCGCGGGGATTACTATTACACGCTCGCGCGCCTGCAGTTACTGAAGACGCGGCGGACCGTTCTCTCTGTTGCGCTCGCGGAGTACGTTGCCAATCCGGCTGCGAGCAAACAGACCGCCCTGGTGGCGGAGATCGACTCCATCATTGGTCCCTTCAGCGATGCGCAGGATGTGCTCACAAATCTCACAAGCGATGTTGGAAGCATAACATTGATACCCGCACTTTCGCTTGAAAACGCCGACATCGTTCGCGATGAGGCAAGTGGTCCCACGCGCTGCCGCATCCATTTCGAGGTGAAGAACGTCGGCGGTGCGGACGCGGAGACGCCCGCAGCCGAGCTGAGCTTCCTGAGCGACGGCGTTGGAGCGGTCGATAGTACAGGCTACAGCTTTACAACGCTTCAGCCGGACGGATCAGTGCGAGACAGCCTCGACGTGACGATTGATGCTGGCATCACGCATGTGACCATCAGCATGACGATGGAAACCGGCGGACGTGTATTCATCGACCGACGCACGCTTCAAGTGCCGGATACCACCACGACCACAGCAGTAGAGCAGAAGCACCCCCTTCCTGCTTCCTGCATCCTGCATCAGAACTACCCGAATCCGTTCAATCCCGCCACAACGATTACCTATGAGCTGCCTGGCTCGATGCGAGTCTCTCTCGTCGTCACCGATGCACTGGGGCGCGAAGTGTGGCGGGCAGGAAGCAGGAAGCAGGAAGCAGGAGGCAGGCATTCTGTGATCTTCGATGCGTCGGCTTTGCCGTCGGGTGTCTATCTCTACCGCCTGGAGACGGAGGATGCAGTGCTTGTCAGGAAGATGGTGGTGATGAAGTAGAGCGAATTATAGCGAAAGGTTGGTTGTTCAAGTCCAGCCCCCGCTACAAGAGAAACGCGCATCGATTTCGGTGCGCGTTTTTCGTTGTGGAACGGAAATCTGCTCACGGCTGTCGCCGTGTTCCGTACCGGAAGTAGAGGGCTGGAATCACGATCATGTTGAGGGCAGTGGAGGTCAGCAGTCCCCCGAGGATGACAATCGCCATCGGTGCCTCGATCTCTTTACCCGGTTCGTCTATACCGAATGCGAGCGGCAGAAGCGCGAGAGCCGCGGTGAGCGCCGTCATCATGATGGGACTCAAACGCTCCAGCGAACCCCGGAGCACAGTCTCCCGATGATCGCAGCCTTCTCCTTCGAGACGCTGGTAGTGGGAGATCATCAGGACACCGTTCCGCGTTGCGATACCGAAGAGGGTGATGAAACCCACGAGAGCGGCGACGTTGACGACACCACCGATGATCTGTACGGACCACAATCCGCCGATCAGGGCCAGTGGCAGGTTGACCATCACGAGGGCGGTGAGTTTGATCGAGCGGAATTCAAGGAACAGGATCAGGAAAATGGCGGCGATGGAGAGGAGGCTCAGACCAGTAATCATCTGTGTCGCGGCCTGTTCACTCTCGAATTGTCCGCCCAGTTCGTAGTAGTATCCCTGCGGGAATGCGACATCTGTCTCGAGCCTCGTTCGTATCTCTTCAACCGTACTGTGCAGGTCGCGTCCTGCCACGTTGGCCTGGACGACCATCTTTCGCTGAACGTTTTCCCTGCTGATGGAATGTGGACCGAAATCGTAGCGCACGTCCGCCAGTTGTCTGAGCTGCACGCGTGCACCGCTCGGCGTGTCGATCAGGGCATCCCGTATCGCCTGAATGTCGCGTCGGGCAGATGCCTCGTACCTGACGACAACGTTCGTGCTGACCGTGCCTTCGAGGATGCTGGTCACTGCCTCACCGGCGAATGCCGCATCGATGATGTCCGCGAGACCGTATGCGCTGACTCCATATGCAGCCATCGCAGCGCGATTGAAACGCACTGCAACCTGCGGCACATGCATGCGCTGCTCCACGGATAGATCGACGATTCCGTCAATCGTTTCCAGCTCAGCCCTGGCCGCCTCTGCGAGGTTTGCGAGTTCGGCAAGGTCGGTACCGAAGATTTTCAAGGCGATATTTGCGCGCGTACCCGAGAGCATATGGTCGATGCGGTGCCCGAGAGGCTGTCCGATGGTCGCATTCGTTCCTGGGAGCGTGGAAAGTTCTTTGCGAACAGCCTGCAGAAATTGCTGTCGGGAGCGATCGCCAAGCGTATAGCGCACATCCATTTCCGAAACGTTCGAGCCCTGCGCATGTTCGTCCAGTTCGGCGCGACCTGTTCGGCGGGCCGTTCCCTCAACTTCGGGCAGTGCCAGCATAAGGGCTTCCGCCTGCCCGCCGATGGCATCGGATTCATCGAGAGAGGTACCGGGCATGGTAATCAGAGTGATCGTCAATGCTCCCTCGTTGAATTCAGGGAGAAACGATCGCCCGAGGAAAGGCAGCATCGCCAGTGCGGAAACTAGCAGGAATCCCGCTCCGATGAGAACGAGCCTGCTCCGGACCAACACGATTGCGAGGGTGCGCTCGTACGCGGCCCTCATCCATGTCAGCAGCCGGCTTTCGCGTTCACCGACCTTTTCGGCTGCCTTGGGCAGCAGAAAGGAGCTTAGGACGGGGGTGACGGTGACAGCAACGATGAGCGACGCGAGAATGCTCGTCACATAGGCGATGCCCATGGGGAGCAGCAGGCGTCCTTCAAGCCCTGAGAGGAAAAACAGCGGCAGGAACACGATGATGATAATGAACGTCGCATGTACCATCGGCGACAGAATTTCCTTCGAAGCCGACAGAATCACATCCCGGGTCTCCTGTCGTTCGTGTTCCGGGATTGCCAGGTTGAGCCGTAATCGCCGGAACACGTTCTCCACGTAAATGATCGCGTCATCCACCAATGCACCGATCGCGATGGCCATGCCGCCCAGCGTCATGGTGTTGATGGCGATCCCGGCGAAATGAAACACCAGGAAGGTGATCAGAAGAGACAGCGGGATGGCGATTACCGATAGCACTGTTACCCGAATATTCGAGAGAAACAGCAGCAGGATGAGGACCACGAGAATCGCGCCATCACGCAATGCGCCGACGACGTTGTCGATAGCACGGGTGATGAAGTCCGCCTGCCGGAATACGTGTGCATCGATACTTATACCTTCCGGAAGCTGCGGTCGAATTTCCTCCACTGCCCGGTCGATGGCTTCGGTGATGTCCAGTGTATTCGCATGCGGCTGTTTCTGTATCGTGAGGATGACGGACGCCTCACCATCCGTTGACGCGGTACCTATTCGCGGAGCGGCGCCGATCTCGATTGCGGCAATGGCAGCGAGCAGGATTGGAATGCCATTCCGAGTCGCGACGACGGAATTGCGAATGTCCTCGATGTCATGAACTCGACCCATGCCGCGGATGAGGTATTCCGTGCCGCGATCATTGTAAATGCCTCCCGAGGATGCAGCGTTGACGCGTTTGACGGAATGTAAGACATCCTCAAAGGTCAGGTCGTAGGCAGCCAGCTTCTGCGGGGAAACCTGTACCTGGAACTCACGGATGGAGCCACCCATCGGAATGATCTGCGCCACACCGGGTATTGAGAGCAGACGACGACGCACGAGGCTTTCCGAGGTTCGTCGCAGCTGCATTGCCGCTTCGTCGTTCCTCTCCGTATTTATCAGCTCATGGCGCATTCCCACGAGCATGATCTCTCCCATGATGGATGTGATGGGAGCCATCACCGGACGGTCGGCCCGCTCGGGCAGGGACCCGGAAGCGAGCTGAAGTTTTTCGTTCACGATCTGTCTCGCGATGAAGATGTCCATGTCCCAGTCGAATTCCACCCATACGATGGAAATGCCGGCCGCGCTCGAAGAACGAACCCGGCGCACGCCCGTCGCGCCGTTGAGAGCGGTTTCGATGGGATAGGTGATCATCGTCTCCACCTCTTCGGGTGCCATTCCATGGGCTTCGGTGAGTACGGTCACGGTGGGAGCAGTGAGATCCGGGAACACATCGACAGGCAGACGGAAGGTGATAAAGACACCAAGGGCGACTGCCACGACAGTCGTCAACAGGATGAGCAGTCGATTCCGAAGGGAAAACTGGAGCAGGAAACTAAACATGCGTAATCCTCCGGTTTCGATTAATGAGTGTGTCCATGTTCGGGTACGGAGCCGGCCATTGAGGCGAGACGCACGAGTTGGGCGCCGACGCTGACGACGCGTTCACCGGTAGTCAGTCCGTCGGTCACCTCGACGTAGTTTTCGCCGCGACGTCCGGTCGTGATGCGTCTTCGCTCGAAGGATTCACCGCCCGTCTGCACGTACACCACCGAGATGCCATCACCTTCGTCGATGACGGAGCTGCGCGGGACAGCAACCACGGAGTCAACACCGCTGGTCTCGAGTCGCGTAACCGCGAACAGACCGAACGACAGCGCGCCAGCGGGATTGTCAAATTCGAACGCAACTCTGAGCGTCCGTGTACTCTGATCAATGACATTTCCCCGTGCGATCAGACGACCGTTCAGTGCACTGACGCGATAGGCATCCGGATATCCTTCCACGGAAAACCATGCATCCGCGACATCCTTAAGGATGGATGCCTGTGCCGCAGGAACGTTTGCGATGAGGAGCATCCTTGATGGATCGGCAATGACGAAAAGTCGCTGGCCGGCTTCGATGCGCTGCCCCGGTCGAATCGATACGTCCTCGATGAAACCGCTGATAGGCGTACGAATTCGAAGCGTGGTGCCATCTTCATCAGCGGTCCATGTGCTGGAAGACTGCAATAGCTCGTATCCGGCTTTCGCGGATTCAAACCGGTTCGTCGCCTCATCGCGCCTCTTGTCTGATACCGCTCCGCGCTGATGCAGTCGCTGCACGCGCTCCAGGTCGGATTTGGCATTCATAAACTCCGCGCGCACCTGTGCCAGTCCTTCGACGTTCCCCGGGTCAGGGGATAGAAGTGTGAGCGTTTTCCCTGCTGCAACCTGACCTCCGATTGAAGGGAACTGAGAATTATTTGGGAGAATCGTCCCGTTCACTGGAGCGGAGACTTCAACGATTCTGCCACTCGGTGCTTCAAGCACACCGTTGACACTGATCATCGTACGAACCTCCTGATACCGCACGGGCGCAGTCGAAAAGTCATCTCGCCATTGCTGTTCTTTCAGGAAGCTGATGCCGGCGTTTTCAGCACCATCCGTAGACGCAGACACGTCATTCTCGCTGCCGACAACCAGGGGGCCAAGTCGGCATGTATCCGTGAATGTGCCATGCCGATACACGAGAGTCAGGAGATGACGGCCCTTGGATGCGAAATTGTGTGAAAGCCGGAAGATTCCCGGTCCGATCAGGCTGTCAGATGCTGTACCCGTCTTGCTTCCGTCGGGTCGTCGCACATACAGCACGAGAGTGCCCTCCGTGACGGGCGACCAGTCAGAGAGACGGGTCAGATGCGTCGTGAATGTCACTGTCCCGGGATGAGCGGGCTGATCATGTTCGACGAACACCTCGAGGCTGTCCGTCCACCTCGTTTGAGACATCGATGTGCCATGATCATGTCCATGTTGAGAATCTATGTGCTCATCACCGCAGGCACTGAACAGTGCAATGGCAGCTGTAAGAAGAAAAATGCGTTTCATGATGATATGGAGCTCCATTGGATGAGCGAAGTCATTGTTGTTTTGAAAAAAGGTTGCGTTCCACGGCAAGTTCGAGTCTGAATGCCGCCGTGAGGACAGCTGCTCGCACCGTATGGTTAAGCTCTCTGCCATCCGTATGTGCCGTGAGAGCATCGAGGTACTCGACGAGTGAAAATTCACCTTCTCTGTACGCTTCACTTGCCGTTGCGAGCAGATCACTTTCTCCTAGCTGATTTGGCGGATAGAATGCTGCAGCTTGGCCGATGATCTGTTCATACGCGGATACGGCATTGTGGATTTCAGCAACCACCTTGCGTTCGAGAATCCGAGTATTCGCATCGAGCATACTCTGAACAGCTTCGTTTTCCGCTCGCAAGCCTTGCTTTCTCTCGAACAGGGGAATGGGCGTGGAAAGCGTGAGTACCGGTCCAGAATAGGTGTCGGATTGATGTTTGTACCCTCCGCCGATCCTGAAGTCCTCGAGCCAGGATTTTCCCAGCCAGCGATTCTCATGTTCCAGTGCCGCGCGCTGTGCACGCAATGAGACCAGGTCACTGCGATTCTTGATGGTAATGTCGACAAGCATCGGGAGATCGAGATCGATTTTTTCCAACACTGGAAGGTGCAGTTGAATCTGCCTCAAACTGTCGAGTGGGATGCTGAGAAGAGCGGCGAGCCTCGCTTCAGCTGTATGCAGGTCTCGCTCCATCGTGGTGACTCGCCATTGCAGGGTGGTGAGCTCGGTGTGCAGGCGATGACGCTCATACGAGGAAATGTCGCCCTCCTCCTGACGAGCGGAGACAACCTCCTCGAGTGAGCGAATCCTCGGCTGAATGTCCACCAGTGTCTGATGCACATTACGGAGCTTCCAGGTGTCGAGGTATTGCTCTCGGACCTCGTACATCAGGTCGGCGATTGCTCGCGCATTCTGTGCGACTGCCGCACGGACGTTCATGTCCGCAGCCTCAGTGCGGCTTCCCCGGAAGAGGAGGGAAAGGAGTGGGTAGTCGACAGTGGCGGACCATTCCGCATAACGGCTTCCTGTCCCGCTCAATTCCTCGTGGGTGTAGCCGATGGACGGATTGGGCAGAATGCCGGCAGTCAGACGGATCGCCTGCTGCCGAGCGAGATGAGCGTCAAGAATGCTGCGCTCAGCTGATCGTGTGAGAACAATCTCAACTGCTTCATCGATGTGCAGAGTAGATGCTGTAATGCGTGGCGTCTGAGCACGCGCGAACGTGAACAGTGTAATACAGAGTAAGGGGTATATGACTATGTGCCTGCGCAGGTTCATAGCGAAGTATCCTCCAGGAAACACGTACATGGAGACAAGGGATACAGGTATCCCGTTACGAAATGAAAATGGAAAAGGAGGTTAAGCGACCGAGGTCGGCGGAGGAAGGTTCGCGGCCTGTCTCAGGAAGGGCACCCGTTGAACAATTGAGTATTCCACCGCAGGATGGTAGTTCTGCGAAAATGTGGTTTTCGCGATGCTCAGGAACAGTTGCTCAATCGCGGGTGACCAGTCCGGAATTTCGAAATCAGACCGGGGTGCGTCGATGTCCACCCTGTGCGCAAGCCGTGCATGGAGATGGAGAATAGACTCCACCTGTTCGTGATCGTGCGTGTCCGGTGCGTTTTCGTGGTCATGTTCGTGCTCGTGGGTGTGAGCACGTGCTGCCTGATGATCTGCGGTGTGATCTACATGGATGTGGTACTGCTGTGCAGCAAATCCCATGACTGGGAGCACCAGGGCGAGCACCAGAATGAGCATGTTGATATGACGACGCACAGTGATCATTAAAGAATATGTGGATTTTATTTCATGTCAGTCAACCCACTTCGCCATCCATGGAAGGCGGATTCGGCCCCCGCTACAAGAGAAACGCATCTCGATTTCGGTGTGCGTTTCTCATTTTGAACCTGTCTTGAAACCGTATGGAAGCTATATCACCTCCCGATGCTCCAGAGCGAAGCGGAGGAGGGCATAGGCGCCCGAGAGGCCAAGCTTGCGGCCAATGTTTTCACGGTGACGCTCGATCGTGCGTATGCTGACGGACTGGGACTCAGCTATTTCTGATGACTTCTTACTGTCGGCGATGTACTGCAGGACACGGCGCTCCGTCGGGGTGAGCCGATCGAGACCCAATCGCTGCTCCAAATTCTTTTCCGGCGCATGATTGTGCTTCAGGTTTTTGCCCGAGAGCGTCGGGCTGATGTAATATGAACCCTCGGTAACGGCGTGTATCGCCCGCACGATGTCCAGCGCGGCGCTGTCCTTGAGAATATATCCCCGTACCCCGTATTCCATGGCCTCGTTGAACATGTCCTCATCGTCGTACATGGTCAGGACGAGCAGAGTGACCGGCAGACGTTCACGGTTCACGGTGGCCGCGACGTCGAGTCCTCCCAGGTTCGGCATGTGCAAATCCAGCAGGGTGATTCGGGGTTCGAGCGTCCGAATGGCCTCGAGTGCCTCGTTGCCGTCCCCGGCCTCGCCGATGACCGTCAGCGTGGAGTCGCGTTCGATGATCTGCCGCAGGCCTGTGCGGAACACTGGATGGTCGTCGGCGATCACGATCGTTATAGTTTCGTTCATCCGTGCTCCGATTCAGCTGTGCTGACGGATTCTATTGATGCCGGTGGAGCAGGAAGCGGGAGAGTGATGGTGATCGTCGTGCCCTGTCCCGGTTGAGACAGAATCGACATGCTGCCCCCCAGGATTTCTGCCCGTTCTGTCATCCCTTTCATTCCGAAACCGCTACCTGCCGGCTGCGTTGCATCGGGATCCGCGTCAATGAATCCCTTCCCGTCATCCTCGATCAGCAGTTTTGCCGTTCCGTTCTCCGGCGAGAATTTGATGCTGGCATTCCTCGCATCTGCATGCTTGAGGATGTTGCTGGTTCCTTCCTGAACGATACGGTAGATACATGCCTCCGCATTTTTGTCCCAGATACCATCCACATTTCCTATCACAGTGGTGAACTGAATGCGAGTAGATTCGTTCGCTCGTGCGACCATGGCTTCTATGGCTTTTCCTATGCCGTAGCGGTCGAGCTGATACGGACGCAGGTCGCGTGATAACCGCCGCACGTCCTCCAGCGTTTCCCCGATACCGACAATGGCGTTGTCGAGATCTCCATTGACAGTCGTCGTTTCGCGCAGCAGCAGCAGCTGATTTTTTACGACGATCAGGTCCTGGCCGAGACTGTCGTGCAGCTCGCCGGCCAGGCGTTTGCGCTCTGTCTCCTGGGCTTCGAGGAGTCCGCGGGCAAAACGCTGCTGCGCCTCGCGTTCACGACGCTCCGCCTCAGCCGCAAAACGCAGTTTCTCCATATCCGCTGTCCGTGCATGCGCCTCGGCCACTTCAGCCTTTAATTCGATTGTGTGGCGTTTGTCCCGCATACGACGGAAGATGAGGAGCCCGATGATGACGAGCAGCAAGGCTCCGGCGATGATTGCGTTGCGGAGGGTGGTTTCCTTATCCAGTGTAGCATTTTTAAGTTTTTGATCTTTCTCGAGGAGATCGATCGTCTGCTGGCTACGTATGGCTTCCGCCTCCTTGTTCTTCAATTGCTCGGTCGTCATCGCGACTTCCAGCTGCTGGATTTCCGCTTCGCGGGAAAGCAACTCGATCTTTTGCATACGCTGTAGCGCTTCGACGTGATGCCTGCGTATCTCTTCATTGCGGCGCTCGATCTCGAGGGATTGCATGGCCTTATCTCTCTCCAGCATTTCGATTTCCCGCTCCCGCTGTTCAGCTTCGTATTTCTCCATGAGTTCCTGCAGCTGCAGGCGTTCATCACTGCGTCGTGTGCTGTCGCGATGGCGAATCTGCTGCCGCGAATACTGGTATGCTCGCTCGTAGTTTCCGGTGGCGGCATTGTATTTGTGAAGTCGTGCCAGCGCACAGTCTATCGATTCCGGGGCGTGCAGATCCGTGGCGATTCGCAGCCCGCGCTCGAGATGCATCCTTGCTTTCGCCGTATCCCCGATGGAATGATAGTGCCATCCGATCTTACAGAGTGCGTCGGACACTGCCGCCATCTCACCGAGTTCTTCCTTCAGTGCGAGTCCACGCTCGAGATATGGTAACGCCTTCTTGTATTCACCCTGATCGCTGTGGATTGCACCCAGCGTGGTGCATCCGAATGAAATCCAGCGCTTGTCACCCAGCTGTTCGGCGAGGTCGAGGCTTTCTTCAAGGAAGGGGAGTGCTTCATCGAAGGCACGTCGTTTGCGATGCACTTCTCCAATCATGAACAACGTCTGCACGATACCGTGTTTTTTGCCAAGTTCGCGGTACAGTGCGAGGCTTTTCTGATAATGTGCATGCGCATCCTTAAGATCTCCCTTTCTCTCATAGATTACGCCGATGTTGGAGAGACAGGAGGCAATACCGCCCTTGTTTTCCAATTCGTATTGCAGTGTAAGACTTCGCTGAAACTGTTCGAGTGCCTCGGTGTATTTTTGTAGGTACTGATACGCCGTTCCAATATTGATCAGGCAGGTCGCTGTCGAATGCTTGTTCCCGACTGCTTCGAACTGCTTCAAACTATTCTGATGATATTTCAGCGCCTCGCGATGATTGCCCTGTATACCGAGAATCAGCCCGATATTCATCGTGCCCATTGCGGCGATCTGGGTTAAACCGATACTTTCGGCCAGATTCCTGCTGCGTGTGAATTGTTCTATCGCCTGGTCGTATTTCGCCTCGTATTTAAGTATGATCCCGAGACTCCCATATGAGACCGCCATTCCACGCGTGTTCTGCAGCTCCGTTTGAATCTCCAGGGACTGTTCATAGTTCTCTCTCGCCTTCTTCCATGCACCGCGCCGCATGTAGATATTGCCGATGTTGAGGAGACAGGAGCCGGCCCCGCGTCGATCCCCGATTTCCTCACGGATAGCGAGACTTTCACGGTAGGATTTGAGCGCCTTGTTGAGCTGTCCGCGCCTATCATGCACCATTCCGGTCAGGTTGAGTGCCCGGGCGAGTCCGCTGGGGTAATCAATTTTTTGCGCCAATGTCCTGGCGGAGTCTGCATGCCGAGCTGTTGCCTTGATATCTCTGTTCAGCAGCGCGGTGGAGAGGCCGATAAGAACATTCACTCGTGCGGTATCCTCGGTCACGGCTTCCAAACGCTGTGTGAGACTGTCGATGCGATGCTGCTGTGCACGGGCACAGAATGTAACGACCAACAGAAACGTGAGGACCAGCAGGTGAGCAGTACAGCGTGATAGACACTTCATCGATCTTGTTCGAGACCATTGAAAATGATTGAACATCAGCGGACCTCCATCTCTGTCTCCATGGCGACGATGCCGTACCGGATAGTCACAGGGCAGGATCACTGCACGCGCAAATCTTGTTGCACTATATCTTGTGGATTGACCGATAAAATAAGTGAAAGCGATGAGAATATCCAGCAACGTGGAGAGCGGAACCTCGACGATCCCACTCTCCACGTTGACAGCGATTCTATTTCATCAGCAGCATGTTATGAATTTGCGTTTCTCCGGCCGTTTCGATGCGACAGTGATAGAGTCCCGCCGGCAGCTGCGAGGCATTGAATGTGATACTGTGAGTGCCTGCGGATACAGCACCGTCGCTCAACCGTGCGACTTCACGCCCGAGAATATCCGTAACGATCATCGTTGCATTCCCGTCATGCGGAATGCTGAAGGAAATACGTGTCGATGACCGGAAGGGATTAGGATGGTTGCTGAGCTGGATCTGTGTCACTGCCGGGGAAGACCCAGATTTCGGCGTACTCTCGCACTGTGTCGTCACCACGTTCAGCGATGGCGTGTAGGTCTTCCCGCTTGCCGCCACATCCGTCACGGTAAAGCACCAGGGTACTGAGGGATTGCGCACCTTTTCACTCAGCAGAGTGGCTTCGCCCGTGGAACCTGTCGTTGCGGAGACAATCCCTGCCGTGGGTCCGCTGTACGTAGCCGTCACAACCGCACCGCTGACAGGTGCGCCTGTATCGTCCTTGATGAGCACGATATCCTGGCCGGCTATCTTGTTACCCGGAACAGTCACCCGTGTCACTGTCTGTGCTGCCACGTAAACCGCACCCGTCGATGATGCTGTGACCGTGATGGTGATATCTTCAGTATCGGTGGCATTGTCATTGTCAGTGACAGTAAGCTGTGCTATGTAGGTGCCTGCCGTGCCATAGGCATAGGTTGGATCGGCGAGCGTCGATGTGCCTGCGCCATCTCCGAAATTCCAGTCGTACCCCGTGATACTGCCATCCGGATCGAACGAAGCACTTCCATTGAACGTGACCGCAAGGGGCGCATTACCAGATTGTGGATTCGCAGATACAACAGCGACTGGAGGCTGGTTGCTCGTACTGCCACCGGGATCGTATTCATACCATGCACGGCCGTAGGCGGGTGTATATGCGGTGAAGTACAGTTTGCCATTGAAGAGGACAAGATCTCCGGGATCCGAACCTCCGCTTCCGCTATTGACATCCACGACCAGATTCGCTGCGGCCGTTGCTGCGTCATAGCTCCAGAGCTCATACCCATGTACACCGTCATCCGCGGCGAAATACAATTTTCCGTTGAATTCGAGGAAGGAGAAGCGATCGGGAGTATCGTCCCACATTTCGGGATAGACATGTGCCATGTCGTCGGGGGCATACTTCGGATTCGAGCTTGCCGTGCCAGGTGCGATATCCGCGACGAGTTGAATCGAAGTACCATCGTAGCGAAAGAGTTCGCGTCCTGTCGCTTCGGTAATTGCGCTGAAATAGAGATCTCCGTCATATACCGTCAGCCAGCAGGGCTCTGACCTGTTCGCACCCGGATAAAGATCCTGCACCATCGCGGCGGTGCCGGTGTTCATCGGATCGGTGAGGGGGAAGCTCCACAATTCGGAGCCATGCGTGGCGTCGAGACCGACGAAATACAGCACACCGTCCATTACTGTCATCTGCACGGGGTAGGTGGAATATGCACCGTTGGTGAGCCCTGTAAGCTGCCGCAGCGCATTGCCATCGGTGCACCAGAGTTCATTCCCCTGATCGAGACTGCGCGTGTTGAAGAATGCGCACCCGGCAGCCACAACAGGTTCGGGCCGGACGTAGAGATGTCCATTGTACCACTGTTCATACGGATTGTCGTCATCTCCAACTGTGGCACCGGGTGATAGTATTCCGATTGGAACAGTCGTACTCCCATCACTGCTCCAGAGTTCGCGTCCTACCGTGGCATTGTCGATACCATCGACAATGAGATCTCCGTTCAAGCCTGTCATTCGGATGGAGTACATATCATGATAGATCTCGGTCGTACCCGAGGAGCTGCCATCCGTTTTGTACAGTCCCTGATCCCAGACCGGACCGCCACCCAGGATTTTATACGAGACGAAGCATCCGAAATATGTCGTGCTGCCGATTGTCGTAATTCCACCTTTTAGTTGGGAACCAGACCCTGTGTTTTTCTTAACAGGAGTCTTATTAAGATTTGCCAGCATGAATGAACCGTTCACGGTTCCATCGCTTCTCCATGGTTCTGTTCCTGTGCTTCCATCATCTCCCCAGAATATGAGCAGGCTCCCCGTGTTGTGAAGCCGGCTGGCCTTGACCTGTGGAAGCAATATTGACGCTCCGTTTCCGTCCATGGTAAACAGCCGCTTATCCGATCCGTCATTGGCGACGAAATAGATCTTGTTGTTGAGTACGGTTCGTGAAGTCACCATTTCCTCATTCAACGAGTTTGTGGGATTTGGGTCTGCCACCATCCGCAGGTTCTGCGCAGTGAGCAGTTGTGTCCCGCATGCGAAAAGCAGCATCGTGAGTACCAGCCCTGTCCTTTTCATCGTGTCTTCTCCTGTTATATGGTTCGGTGATGTCTATGAATACCATGCGTCAATTCATCTGACCATCAGTTCATGCTGCCGGCCCGGGTGGAGTGCAGCAGTTCGTGCACGTAGGTACGCAGGGACATGAGGTCTCCTTTCCCAAACAATTTTCTGCAGCCCGCGTCAAGAGCTTCACGGCGACAGTCTTCATCGTTGTAGTCGGTGACGGCTACCACATGCGCGTGCCTGTCGACCGCCGTGATGTGTTCAGTTGCCTCGATGCCATCCATGACCGGCATGCGCACGTCCATGAGCACGAGGTCCCAACGGCCATGGGCATATCGCGTGATGGCGTCTGCGCCGTTGACCGCTTCGTCGAACTCGATTTCCGCACCCGCCAGCAGGGTGCGCAGCATGGCGCGGACCTTCGGCTGGTCATCGACAATGAGAATGCGCATGAAATTTCCTGGATGTGCGTTGTCAGGAATAAGGAAGGAAACATCGAAGGGGGTTTCAATACGTAGTTCCACCCATTTTTGCTGAATCGCTGACTGCGGAGGTCCAGGCGCACTAAAATGGGTGGAACTACGCATTGTTATTGGAGAGGAAATTATCGTAATATCCTGCGTCTGTATCTCTGTCATCCGCTGGTACCGGTACCCCCTGAAGTCAAAGTCACATGGGGTGGGTGCCGATTATCGTATTCAGAAGCGTCTCAGGAGGCCATCATGTCCCGTATGTCACAATCTCATGGAAAATCGTACTGGGTATTGCCTATCAGTTTCTGTTTGATCCTCTGTATACAGGCTTATGAACCATTGCAGGCTGAGATGGATGAGCCCGTGGCCGGAGTATCAGATGTGACATACTCTGCAGATCTTTCCGAACAGCGCCTCGGACGAACGTTATTCCGTTTCGTCGAGAACCGGGGCCAACTGGCAGACACCGAGGGTAATCCGGTGCCAGAGATACTGTACTACGCGGATGCTGGAGGAGCAAAACTGTATTTTCAGCGTGACCGTGTGAGCATCGTGTTCATGACCATCGAATCCAGCGAATCAGGAATCAGCGAGGCTACAGGCAGATCCCTCAATGATGAGAGCGATGCATGGCTGGGGGAGAAGACGACCTCGTATCATCGAGTGGATATGCTATTCGTAGGTGGAAATTCTGGTACATTCCCGCAGGCAGCCGAAGTCCAGCCAGGGTATACGAATTATTACTATGCGCACTGTCCGAAGGGTATTACGCATGTGCCGGGTTATGCGGAATTGACGTACGTCAACATCTATGAGAATATCGATCTCAGGTTCCAAATCGTGGAAGGGCGCTTGAAGTATGAGTTTATCGTCCATCCAGGTGGGAGAGTCGAAGATATCCGGTTGCGTTATGATGGTGCGACCGATCTATTCCCCACATTGGACGGAGGAATGGACATTTCCACTCCTCTGGGGACAATTCGCGAATCAGCACCCCTCACGTTTCAGGATCCGACCGAGAGGATAGCTTCTGCATTTATTCTTGATGACAACGAACTTGGATTTGCTGTTACAAGCTTCGATGGCAGTGCAGATCTGACCATCGATCCTTGGGTGACGTATTACGGAGGATCAAACAATGAAGGCGTTCGAGGTTTGGCAGTAGATGGTTCAGACAATGTGATCCTCGGTGGTGGAACACAGAGCACTGATTTTCCAGTGTCTCAAGCAATCCAGGCTACATATGCAGGGGGTGCCTATGATGCATATATCGTCAAACTAAATGCTGCTGGTGTGCTTCAATGGGCGACATTTTATGGTGGGACTGAAGGGGAGGGTTGCAGCGGCGTTTCAGCAAATGCCACGGGTACCATCGCTGTTGCTGGAGTTACTCATAGTGCTAATTTTCCAATAAAGAGCGCAGTGCAGTCGACATATAGCGGCAACGGAGATTCATTCGTTGTGAAGCTTCAACCTTCTGGAACGGTGCTGTGGGCGACTTACTTCGGTGGAGCGCTTACAGAAAACCATGGCTGGTGCGCAATTGATGGAATGGGAGCTGTATTTGGCGGCACGAGAACAACAAGTGGAAATTTCCCCACAAAGAATGCCTTTCAAAATGCACACGCCGGTGGTGGTCACGATATCGCTGTGTTCAGGCTATCAAGCTCAGGGACATTGGAATGGTCAACGTTCTATGGTGGATCGAGCGACGATTTAATCCATGGAATGAGTGTGGATATCAATGGAAATGTTTTATTCTGTGGCCCCACTAAAAGTGCAGATATTCCCTTGGTCAATCCGGTGCATGGATCTTCGCCGGTGGGCCAGGATCTCGTTATTGCAAGAATGAGTGCGTCAGGGAGTTTGATCTGGGCAACACTTTATGGAGGCAATGGCGCTGAATATGCATCGGAGATTGCCTGTGGACCAGACGCAATTGTTTCAGTGACAGCTCGCACGTGGAGCACTGATCTACCGGTCAGAAATGCAATACAGTCATCCGCGGTCGGGAATGGTGATGCTCTGGTCGCCGTGTATGATTCCAGTGGCAGATTTATCATGGGTAGTTATCTAGGAGGGAGCAACGGAGATGTAGGAAATGGAATCGCCTTTGATCCATCGGGGAAGATTGTGGTCTGTGGACAAACAGAGAGCGCAGATTACCCACTTCTCGTGCCACAACAAGCCACTCTCGCTGGAAGTCCAGATGCTTTCATCACGCGTTTCGATACCTCTGGTGTCGTCGATTGGTCAACATTCTATGGAGGATCTCAGGCAGATGATGCCGTTTGTGTAGAAGTGAATAAATCGGGCGGAGTAATCGTTGCTGGGAGTACGGCTAGCGATGACGTCCCTCTCCTGAATCCGATTCAGTCCACGAATGCCGGAATGCAAGACATCATGATTCTCTCGTTGTTCTCCTCGGGTGGAACCCTGACCCCTCCTGATCCCCCCAGCAATCTCACGGGGGCACCACTTACGCACACAAAAGCGCAGTTGAATTGAGTGGATAATTCGACCAGTGAGAATTCATTTGTTGTCGAATACCACGGAGGTAATCAAAACTGGCAGGTCATCTCCACCGTCGGAATGGATATTACCACCCTGACTGTGATAGATCTGCAGCCGGGAAGTACGCACTACTTTCGCGTGAAGGCAACGAACTCTCTCTATGAATCGGATTACTCCAACATTCTGCAGCTGTCCATGCCGGTGTTTCCAGCGCCTACAGACCTGGTCGCTGATTCGGTGTCATTTTCCTCCCTCGTTCTCAATTGGCAGGACAATTCCGATTACGAGGACCACTTCGTTGTGGAGATTTCTCCGGATGGCCTGGCCTGGACCGAGGAAACAACAGTAGACACCGATGTCATT
>PKTF01000424.1 GCA_002869275.1 Ignavibacteria bacterium
GCCGCCTCCGGGACGGTCAGTCGGAGTCGCCGCGATAAATTCATCGAGCGAGACATATCCATCGGCGTCGTCGTCCATTTGCTGGAATCGCTCTTCTCTCGTGCCGGATCTGGGCGTGGGACCATCCTTGAACTCATCCCAACTGATCAGGCCGTCCTGATCCTGATCCATCCGCTGAAATGCTCTTGAGGGATCGAAGTCGCGTCGGGTGCTCGCATCGCCTGAGGAACAGGAAGTCAGAACTGGTGAAATGATGAAGAGCAGAGTCGCAACCGCTGTCGCGTACGATGTTGTCATGAACATTTCCTGCATCAGAGTTGAACATGCGTCGTAGTGTTTGACACATCGGGCCGCTACGGGTTTAACAGCCTGCCCGCTTCCTCATATTGTACACACAGGTTGATTTTCCTATTATGATACTTTGACAGCCCCGAAAACGCGGCGGCACTCGACTGATCACTTTCAGAACCTGGAAATCATGGATTACAAGCGACTTCTCGTCACATCGGCACTACCTTACGCCAACGGCGCCATCCACTTTGGACATCTGGCCGGAGCATATCTCCCTGCGGACATGTATGTACGTTACCAGCGGCTTCGCGGAACGGACGTCATTTACATCTGTGGTTCGGACGAGCACGGTGTCAGCATTCTGATCTCCTCGCAAAAGGAGGGAGTGGCTCCGCAGGAGATCATCGATCGCTATCACGGTCAGAACAAGCGCGCATTCGACAGGGTAGGTATCAGTTTTGATAATTATTCCCGTACCTCGCTTCCCGTGCATCACGAAACCGCCCGTGAGTGGTTCGAGGATTTCAAGAACAAAGGCATCCTCACCCAGAGCACGGAAAAACAGCTGTTCGATCCGGAAGCGGGGATGTTTCTTCCCGATCGCTTCGTGATAGGCACCTGTCCTCATTGCGGCTATGATCGTGCCTATGGCGACCAGTGCGAGAATTGCAGCAAGTACTATGACCAGACGGAATTGCTGAATCCCAAAAGCCTTCTCAGCGAAGCAAAGCCCGTGGTAAAAGATGCGCAGCACTGGCATTTCCCGCTGGGCGAATTCCAGAAGAAACTCGAGGAATACGTCGAGTCCCATGCCGGGGACTGGAAAGACAATGTCCTCCAGCAGGTGCGGTCCTGGCTCAAAACCGGCTTGACAGACCGGCCGATTTCCCGCGATCTCAACTGGGGTGTGAAGGTCCCGGGAGAAGAAGACCTCGGGAAGGTGCTCTACGTGTGGTTCGAGGCCGTGCTCGGCTACATCTCTTCCACCAAGGAGTGGGCGGCGGAAAAGGGCGAGCCCGAATTGTGGAAAGACTATTGGTGTGGAGAGGACACGCGGTACCTGGCATTCATCGGCAAGGACAATATCGTCTTCCACTGCCTGATGTTCCCCGCGATGCTCATGGGCAAGGGCGGATATGTTCTGCCGGACAATGTGCCGGCGAATGAATTTCTCAATCTCGAGGGAAAAAAGTTTTCGAAGAGCCAGGGCTGGTCGATCGAACTCGATGAATTCCTTGATTCTTATCCTGCTGATCCTCTGCGATATACACTCGCGATGAACATGCCCGAAACACGCGACAGCGATTTCTACTGGAAAGATTTCCAGGCGAGAAACAACAACGAGCTTGCGGATATCCTCGGCAATTTCGTGAACCGTGCCGCCCATTTCCTGGAGAAGCATTTTGATGGCATCGTCCCGGAACCCGGAGAGCTGAGCGACGACGACAGGGCGTTTCTCAACGGATTCAACACGACGGCGGCGGAGGTCGCGGACTTCTACGAGCGGTTCCGCTTTCGTGATGCAGTTGTGGCAACGATGAACCTTGCACGCGCGGCAAACAAGTATTTCAACGACAGGGAACCCTGGAAAACTGTCAAAGCCGACCCTCAGGTCTGTGCCTCGACACTGTTCTGCAGTATCCAGGCGATCTACGCGTTGAGCATTTTCATTGAACCAGTTCTGCCGTTTACCGCGGATAAACTGCGGAAGCAGCTCAACCTCGGAAATGAACATCCGCTTACCTGGGACGCGCCGGCTGTCCACCGGATCCCTGCCGGCCATAAACTCGGGGAGAAAGCGCTGCTGTTCGAAAAAATAGAGGATAAGATCATCGAGGCTGAGATGGCAAAGCTGCAGCAGCCCGAAGAGAGCAGCACCGCAGAAGCAAGTTATCCGCCGCTGAAGGACGAAATCACCATCGACGATGTCATGAAACTCGATCTGCGCATCGGAACGGTGATCGAGGCTGAAAACGTGCCAAAATCAAAAAAACTGATCAAGCTGATTGTGGATATCGGCTCGGAAACGCGGCAGATCGTGTCGGGAATTGCATCGGCATATGAAGCTGCCGATCTCGTCGGCAAACAGATCGCGATCGTGGCAAACCTCAAAGCTGCGAAACTCTTCGGGATCGAATCACAGGGGATGCTCCTTGCCGCGTCGAATGAGGAGGAAGGACCGATGATTATGATTCCTCAGGGGGCGATTTCCAACGGGGCGATTGTGAAATGAAGAACGTTGCTTCTGTCATATTCATCATCGTTGCTGTTACGGCACTGCTCGGCATCGCAGCCTGTGACCATGGGTTGAGTCCTCTCAACGCGAGGTCGGATCCAGGCATCGCCGGCATCCTCAGGATACGCAGTGCCTGGCCGCCGGCAGACAGCGTTCGTGACCTCCGCGTGGTAGCATTTCGTAACTATCCACCGAACGATATCCTGACAGAAGTGATCACCGGTTCTGCCGTGTTTTCTGATGAGATACCCTACGGGGAAGAGGAAATTCCCTACATCATCACTGCGGAAGCGCTCGCGGGAGTCTTCGAGTACGTTGCAGTCGCGCAAAACTATGGCGATGATATGTTCCAGGACTGGAGAGCAATCGGTGTGTACACCGTTACGGGGGATGTCCAGACTCCGACTCCGGTCGATCTCGCCGAGGGTCTGTTCCTGGGCGATATCGATATCGACGTGGATTTCTATAACCTGCCTCCACAGCCGTTTTAACAGGATTCTAATCAATTTCCAGCGGGATATGTTGCAGGCTCAACGGCAATTGCGTAGCTTGTCTGCAGTATCATTCTTTGTTTTACAGGCTCTTTTTACCCTATGAAAGCTGTGATCATGGCGGGCGGTTTCGGGACTCGCCTGCGCCCGTTGACGTGTAATGTTCCTAAGCCGATGGTACCGATGGTCAATCGTCCGATGATGATGCACATCGTGGATCTGCTCAAGCAGCATGGCTTCAAGGATATCATTTCACTGTTGTACTACCATCCCACGGTGATACGTAACTACTTTGGCGACGGATCGGCTCAGGGAATTTCCATGGATTACACGCTCGCTGAAGCCGATTTTGGAACGGCTGGCAGTGTTCGCAACGCCCTGGAAAAAATCGGTGATGATCGCGTACTCATCATCAGCGGTGATGTCCTTACAGATTTTGATCTTACCGAAGCCATCCGGTTTCATGAGGAGAAGGGAGCCGATGCCACGCTCGTGCTGACACGCGTCCCGAATCCCCTGCAGTTCGGCGTCGTCATCGTCGACGAAGAAGGAAATATTACGCGATTTCTGGAAAAACCTTCCTGGGGCGAGGTATTCAGCGACACGATTAATACCGGCATCTACATCATCGAGAATGAAGTCCTTCAAACGATCCCATACAAAGAAGATTTTGACTTCAGCAAAAACCTGTTCCCGGCAATGATGCAGGAAGGAAAGAAACTCTGTGGTTATATCGCTGAGGGCTACTGGAGGGACGTCGGAAATCTGGGTGAATACCACGAAGCGTCGATGGATTGCCTCGGCGGGAACGTTTCGGTCGTCTTTGACGGTGAGCGAAAGGGTGATTTCATCGTTGGAGAAGGTAGTGAAGTCCCTGAGAACAAGGAAAACTGGAGCGGAACTGTTGTCGTCGGAAAGAACGCGCGTATCGCCGAATCGGCGAAATTGATCAATGCTGTGATCGGGGACAACGTCACGGTGCACGACGGCGCAATTGTTTTGAATTCTGTGATATGGGACGGATGTACGCTTGAAGAACGCGTCAGTATCACGAATTCCGTAATGGGTTCAGAGAGTATCCTCCATGCCGATGCATCGGTGGCGGACAATGTGTTCATCAGCGACAAATGTACGATTGGAGCCGAAGCTTCGCTGCTGTCGAACATCAAGCTGTGGCCGGAGAAAATTGTTCAGGAAGGCGCGGTGCTTTCGAAGAGCCTGGTCTGGGAGGACAAGTGGTTGCGCGAGCTGTTTGCCGATGCGCGTATCACAGGATCTGCGAATATAGAAATCAACCCCGAGTTTGGTGCGAAACTTGGTGCGTCTCTCGGGGCCGTCGTGGGAGAGGGGGCACAGGTCCTTGCCAGCCGTGATCCGGACAACGCATCCCGCATGATCAAGCGTGCAGTCGCCTGTGGATTGATGTCGGCTGGTGTCAACGTGTATGACATGCAGTCCACATCCATCCCGCTGCTGCGGCAGGTGTTGCGGAGCGGCAAGTATTCTGCCGGCTTCCATGTGCGGAAATCTCCATACGACAAGCGCTCGATGGATCTAATTTTCTTTGATGCTGATGGACAGGATATCTCTTCGGGCCGTACCAAGGCGGTCGAACGGCAGTTCTTCTCCGAAGATTTTCGTCGGGCAGATTATGAAGGGATTGGCTCACTGTATTTCCCCGAGCGGACCACGGAAGCGTATCGTGAACGTTTTCTTTCCACGCTCGACCACTCTCTGATTGCAACGAAAGCATTCAGTGTCGTCGTAGATTACTCGTACGGTATTGCGTCATCGATTTTTCCGAACATCCTCGGGAAAATGGGTGCGGAGGTGATCTCGCTGAACGCGTATATCGACCGCACCAGACTGACGCGCTCACCCGAGGAATTCAATTCCGCCTGCCAGCATGTGTCTGGTATCGTGAATTCTCTGTCGTGCAACATCGGTATTCTGCTAGATGCCGGAGCCGAGAAAGTGTTTGTCTCAGACGAACACGGTCGTTTCCTGCCTGAGGACCGCGTCCCTGCAGTCGTGACGAAGTTGTATCTCGAGGCCCGGAAACGGCAGGGGAACCCGATTTTGAAAATGGGCTGTCCGATTTCCGCGTCATCTGAAATGGATTTCATCGCGGAAGAGTACGGCGTGGAACTCGTCCGTACACAGAACTCGCACGGAGGCATGATGCAGGCCGTGCTTTCAGACCACGACATTCAGTTTGTTGCCGGAACCAAAGGTGGGTTCATTTTCCCCGAGTTCCTTTTCGCGACGGACGCGATGTACAGCGTGGCAAAAATTCTCGAGATGATGGCGGTCACCGGTTGGCGGCTTGGAGACCTCGAAGACAGCATCCCGCATCTCTCACGGATCTCGCGCACTGTGCATTGTCCGTGGAAGTCGAAAGGTCGCGTCATGCGACACGCCATGCACGCCTCCGAAGGCATGGAGCGGAAACTCGTCGACGGTATCAAGATCCACTATGACCGTGATACCTGGGTGCTGCTCGTACCCAGCAAGGAACATGAACTGTTTGATGTCCATGTCGAAGCACAGACTCCTGAACGCGCGAACGAACTGGCGGAGGAGTATTCCCAAAAAGTTGCTCAGTGGCGCGACAATGCGTAATTTGTCAGATACAATTGACCGCGATTAAACACGCACACCACCATGAAAATTACCAGCATACTTACAGAAGACCTGATCCAGGTCAACGTCCCCGGGAACACGAAGGATGAGGTCATCAATGCCGTGATTGATCTGGCAGCAAATTCGCAGAAGATCAAGGACATTGACAAAGTGCGTCATGCGATTTTCGAACGTGAGAAAATCATGTCGACCGGCGTCGGAAAGGGCTTTGCCATTCCCCATGGTAAAACAGATGCCGTAAGCGACATCGTCGCGGCATTCGCGGTGACGGAAAACCCGATCGATTATCAATCGCTGGACCATGAACCTGTGCGTCTGCTCTTTCTTCTGATCGGCAAAGACAGTCTCGTCGGTGCACATATCAAGCTGCTCAGCCGCATATCACGTTTGATGAACAAGGAAGAACTCCGCAACAGGCTGCTGCAGGCTGCTTCGTCGCAGGAAATTCTGCAGATTCTCAAGGACGAGGAGATTAATTACCTCGACGTATGAGCCCCTGTCATAGGCTCACGTGACCGAGATTTTAGGCATGCCCGTGGCGTGCCTTTTTTACACCTAACTCAATCTACCGCCGGGTATCTACATGGCCTACAAATCTGTCAAGGGAACCAAAGATCTGTTACCGGCCGATACCGCCTCGTGGCTGCACGTGGAGGGTATCATTCGTGAGGTAATGGACGTCTATCGCTACGGCGAAATCCGCACGCCGATATTTGAGGAAACCACGATTTTCGCACGCGGGATCGGGGAGGAAACCGATATCGTGGGCAAGGAAATGTATACGTTCACCGATAAAGGGGGCAGCAGTCTGACGCTCCGTCCCGAGATGACTGCACCGGTGATCCGATCGTTTATTCAGCACAGCCTGGGTGAGCAGACAGCGTTGAACAAGCTGTATTATATCGGTCCGATGTTCCGGCAGGAACGTCCGCAGGCAGGACGCTACCGCCAGTTTCATCAATTCGGCTTCGAGAGCATCGGGCAGGACAATCCGACCTGCGATGCCGAGATCATCATGATGGCGCACGACATCTACCGCAGGCTGGGGATTTCCTCGACACTGAAAATCAACTCCGTCGGAGATCCCAGCTGCCGTCCGCAATACCGTGAAGCGCTGCAGGATTTCCTCAAGGGCGTGTATGATGATCTGTCGCCTGAGAGTCAGCGGCGCACTGAGACCAATCCGATGCGCGTTCTGGATTCAAAGAATCCGCAGGATCAGGAATTGACGCGCAATGCGCCTGTGATACTTGACTACCTGTCTTCGGAATGCAACGAACATTTCAAGGAAACGCTGGCTCTTCTCGACAGCCTTGGGGTGCCATATGAGATTGATCCCCGCCTCGTGCGCGGTCTGGACTACTACACGAAAACAGCATTCGAATTTGTCAGCGCCGATCTGGGATCACAGGATGCGCTCGGTGGTGGAGGCCGTTATGACGGGCTCGTCCAACAACTCGATGGAAAACCGACTCCCGCAGTCGGCTTCGCCGCCGGAATCGAGCGCCTGCTCATCGTACTTGAGAAAAAGGCGTATGAATTCCCTGTATCCGCTCCTTCGGTGTACCTCGTGGGAATGGATGATGGAAGCCGCCGGTGGGCATTTGAACAGGCTATCTCGTTCAGATCCAGCGGTATCGCCGCGGAACTTGATTATGCCGGCCGCAGTGTAAAGGCGCAGATGCGCGAGGCGAACAAGCTCGGCGCGCGGTATGTCATTCTCGTTGGTGAGAGCGAAATGGCTTCGTCCACGGCACAGGTCAAGGACATGAAGGAAGGTGAGCAGGAAGAGGTCGCCTTCGATGAGTTGATTGCATACTTCACGTCACGTAACAACGAGGATGTGTCCTGATGTTTCCGAGAATTGATAAAGGGCCGATCGAGTACACTCTGGATATTTATCCGGCATTCAATGTTGAGGAGCAGAAAGAGTGTATGCGTTTCCTGTTCCGGACCACCGAAGAATTTCACCATTTCCGCTATAATATCGCGGTTGAGGAGAAGCATGCAGAGAAATCACTGCAGTTCACTCTTCGCGGGCTGAAGGCGAAGGGCCTTCTCCCCGGTGTTGGAGTTGCGGAAAGCATCGTCGATGTGTTCGATCTTTCGGGCTCCTATGATATCACGGTCACCAAGCCTGGCGATATCGTTAATACCGCACGCATCTCCGTCGGAGAGAAATTGCGACTGCTGAAAAATGTGTCCGAGGACGACTGTTTTCTCACGGTCGCCATACACAACGTTGAGGTGGAAAAAGAATGAAGCTGTTTTCGAGAAGTATCGCTTTGCACAGAGCAGTTGCAGGACTGTATGCAACCATACTCAGCCTGATCATCGTTGCCGTCCCGCTGCAGCATGCAAATGCGCAGAGTGCGGGTTCATCGTCGTCTCAAAAAGTGGAAACACGTGTCGCGGACTGGCAGCCGGACATTATTCAGGAAACTCTGCCGAACGGTGTACGCATCCTGTTCAGCAGGATAAACGATATTCCGCTCGCAGAAATCAGCATCATCGTCGATGCCGGAACTGCGCGTGAATCCGGTGATCAGGTTGGAGTTGCATACGCCACCAACCAATTGCTCCTCAAAGGCAGTGGGGATCAGAGCGGCGAAATGATCGCACGCAGTCTCGATGACCTCGGCAGCATCATCGTGCCATACGTACACTACGATTACGCACAGTTGTATGCCAAATCGCTCTCCAGCAATTTCGGAAGCACACTCAGAATTCTGGCAGCAGCTGTCGTTAGCCCTCGTTTCCCGGAAAATGAATGGCAGACGTTTCAGAAGCAGGCAGCGGCCACGCTTACACGTCCTGTGACCTCGATAGGGGAGAGAGCCACCAGGGTTGCGATCACATCGATCTGTGGTGAGAATTCCGCGAATACCCGGTCACTGCTTCCGGCCTCTTCTGAACTTGAGGTGCTCACGACGGCGGAGATCAAAGATTTTCATTCAACGTGGTACCGGCCAGAAAATACGACGGTCATCGTGAGCGGCAACCTTGATTTCGAATTTATCCGAACCATCCTGCTCGAAGCTTTTGGCCGATGGAAACCGGCAGCGGGCACGCAGCAGGACGACGTGCAGGATTCGCAGGCGATCATCGCAGGGAAACGTATCGTCGATGTCGCGTCGGCGGATTCGATGATTGTTCAGGTGCGATTGAGTATGCCGTCGATACCACGTGACAGCGATGATTTTGCGGCGATGATGCTGCTCAACGAACTTCTCAGCGATGGAAAGGATTCGAGGCTTCGCAAGGCGCTGTGGGGTGATCGCGTCATTTCTCCGACCTTCACCTCGACGCTGGGCATCACACGTAGTTGTAATTATTGTATGATTATCGGCAGCGTTTCACATGCCCTTGTCAACACCACTGTTCAGGCTGTCATGGAGGTGCTTGAGGAGTTGAGAAATACCCCGGTGCAAGAAGAAGAACTCGCGCGAGTTAAAAGTACGATCCTTGCGGATAGCCCGTTGATGTTTGCCTCCAACAGGAATATGCTTGCGCAGCTGAAAGAAATGGCGGTCTACGGGCTGTCCTCAGAAACGATAATCGGTTATCCCGGGATGATCCGTAATGTTACGGCCGCGGATATCCAGCGTGTGGCCCGAGCAGTATTCGATCCTTCCACGGTCTCGGTGGCAGTGGCGGCAAAAGCTGATGTATTGCTCCCGCAACTCGGAAGCAGCAGGGAAGAATGGGAAGTTATTTCTGAGTGATGCGTTCTGAACGCAGGCTGTCTGAAGGGTTGAGAAAAATCCTGATGGAATCCCATGCATCTCCCCGGTTGGGAACCACAACTCGTGTCTTAATGGTGTGCATACCCTGCATCGATCTGATGTCCCAGTCGTAGGAGAAGTACGGGAGATAGTCGGAGTACTGATGCACGTCGTCAATGTGAAATTCCACGTACGCCTGGCATCCGCAATTGGTTGAAACCTCGGTCAGGATGCGAAGAACGCTGTCTCGAATGACGGAACTGTCCGTCGGCTGAGTGATGCTCACACTGATTTCCGTTGGAGGCGCAGTACTTTCATCGCAAGCAGAGCACATAAGGGAGATGAGTGCAACTGCGGCGATGAAACTGTTGCGAACGAGGGGAGTCAACTTGATCATTTCGTGCTTTCCGAAAGAAGTGATTCGAACGATTGAAACACCTGCTCTGCATTCAGATCGCGCATGCAGATGTTATTGATATCGCAGCTCGTAAGATTGCATCCCAGGCAGTCTGCTGATTCGTTGCGAACCCAGGTGCTGTTGTTGTTCCAGGGGCCCTGAAGCTCGGGATTCGTCGGACCAAATATTCCCAGTGTGGGAGTGCCAACAGCTGCCGCGATATGCATCGGTCCCGCATCGTTGCTGATTACCGCATCGCACGCCGCCAGCAGCGCACCCAGGGTACGTATGCTCGTCGCCGGAGGGATTACGGCGTCGTGTTTCATCTCATCTGCTATTGTTTCCGCGTCTGGACGTTCGCCCGGACCCCACAGCAGAACAATTGTGGCATTGAGCCGCTCAACCAGCAGGTCGGCCAATTCTGCGAAATGCCCGAGTCCCCATCGCTTTGTTTCCCATGTGCCGCTTGGGTTGAGCGCGATGACAGGATCAGAATCATTTCGGATGGACGCAAGGTACTGTTTCATTGCCTGCAGCTCGTCATCCGGCAGTGGAAACACAACTGTATCGTGCGGTACCGGGATGTCGAGTGCCCGCAGTGCATCGAGGTTGAACTGGGTGTTATGGACGCGGTCTGCACGTGTTTTTACGTGGACGTTGTAGGCCCAGGCGCGGCCACGGAACGGGTACCCCACACGGATTGGGGCACCTGTGGCAAATGTCATTTGCGCGCTGCGCGGATTACAAAACAGATCGAATACGAGGTCATACCGACGTTTGCGAAGTCGGAAGAGGAGACGCGTATACGAATCACGCTTCGGCGAAAAAATAATCGCCTCGTCGAGGTAGGGATTCCCCTCGATGACATCAGCTGCGGGATTTTCGGTCAGGAAACTGATATGGGCATCAGGAAACGCCGCACGGAGGTTGGGCGTGACGATCGTACTCAGGAGAACGTCACCGATGGCACGCGGCTTGATTATCAGGATGGACCGTATGGGACGCACAAGAAGTGCAGGAAAGCGGAATTCCTCAGGTACATTGCTTCTGCGTCCCATACGGCCTCCGTCGATCAGTCGACGGGATCGAGGGAGTGATTCTTGATCATGTTGCGCATCGACGGCGGTACTTCGCCGTTGACGATTGCCATGGTATCCAGAGCGATGACGAGTTCCTCATTGGTCGGGACGATAGCAACCGAAACGCGTGAATCACCCTTTGTTATCAGGCGTTCTTTCGGTCCGCTCTCATTCTTTTCCTTATCAAACCCGACACCGAGAAATTCAAGGCTGTTGCAGACGTGATCACGAACGAGAGTGCTGTTTTCTCCGATGCCGCCGGTGAAGACGATCGCATCCACACCGTTCATCGCCGCTGCATAGGCGCCGATGTACTTGGTGACACGATAGCAGAACATTTCGAAAGCGATTTTCGCTCGCGAGTGATTCGCCTCGGTTTCCTGCTCGATTTCACGCATGTCACTGCTCACACCCGAGATTCCCATCAGCCCGCTATGTTTGTTGAGCAATGTGGTAGCCTCAGCCAGCGACAGACCTTCTTTACCCATGATGTACAGAATCATCTGTGGATCGAGGTCACCCGAACGCGTTCCCATGATTAGGCCTTCGAGGGGAGTGAAGCCCATGGTCGTGTCCACGGACTGGCCATGCTTGACAGCGGCCATGCTGCAGCCATTGCCGAGGTGGCAGGTGATGATCTTGAGATCGGTGATCGGTTTGCCGCTAATCTCCGCATACCTGTTCGAGACATAGAAATGTGAAGTCCCGTGAAAACCATACCGACGGATCTTGTACTTCTTGTAGAACACGTAGGGAATGCCATAGAGAAACGCCTGGGGATCCATCGACTGGTGGAACGCCGTGTCGAATACTCCGACCTGCGGGACCTCGGGTAAATGCTGTTTGCATGCCACGATACCGCGGATGTTGTGCGGATTGTGCAGCGGGGCAAGTTCGATATTGTCGCGCAGCGACTGCAGTACTGCATCGGTGATGAGCACGGATCCGGCGAAGTCTTCCGCCCCGTGCACGACTCGATGGCCGACGGCGTGGATTTCGGACTTGTCCTTGATTACACCGTGGTTTTTCGAAAGCAGCACAGCCAGGACGTACTCGATAGCCATGCCGTGGTCGAGAATCTCACCGGTAAGTTTGATGGTATCATCATCATGGCGCGTGTTCGTAAGCACGGCACCGCTCATACCGATACGTTCCACGAGCCCCTTCGCAAGACGCGTATTTGATTCGGCTTCGATGAACTGATACTTGATCGATGAACTGCCGCAATTGACGACGAGAATATTCATCATGATACGCTCTCCTTGCTTTCATTCTCGCTGATACGATTACCCGATTCGTCGTAGCGGAAAAATCCTTCACCGCTCTTCTTACCGTATTTCTGTTCACGGACCAACCGACGGAGCAGGGGACAGGGACGATATTTCGAATCCCCCAATTCCTGGAACATCGACTCCATCCAGGCGAGTAGTTCCTCGAGTCCCATCGAGTCGGCAAGCTCCAGAGGCCCCATCGGCATGTTGTATGCGAGTCGCATTGCAGTGTCGATATCATCGGCGGAAGCGACGCCTTCCATCAGGATGTACATGGCTTCGTTGACCATCGGGATGATCACGCGCGTCGTGATGAAACCAGGGTATTCATACACCTCAACAGGTGTCTTGCCGATGCTCTTGATGAATTCCCGCGTCTGTTCGAAGGTCTCGTCGCTGGTCTGGAACGCACGGACGATTTCACACAGCGGAGTTTTCGGGACAGGGTTGGCGAAGTGCAAACCGATGATACGGTTTGGTGACTGCACCGGTTTGGCAATTTTGGTAAGGCTCAGGGTGGACGTGTTCGAAGCGATGATCGTATGCGGATCACACAGTTTGTCGAGACGCAGGAGAATCTCCTGCTTGAGATCGAATTGTTCGTCGACCACTTCCATGACGAAATCCGTATTCGCGACTTCGCTGATATCGGTCGAGACCTTGATCCGGCTCAGGAGGGCTCGCTTCTCGCCCTCGGTCATGCCCCAGCGCTGAATTTCACGGTCCATGTTCTCACTGAGACCCTCTGTGCAGCGCTGTGCTTTTTCTTCGTTCTTTTCGACAATCAGGACGTTTAGCCCCTGCGCGGATAGCGTCTGGGCGAGACCCCGGCCCATCACACCACCGCCGACGAGGCCCACATACTCGATGCGGGTCGCAGAGGGCGACGATGTCATGGTCATTTCCTGTTCGAGGTCTTTGAGACTGAAAGGTTGTTCTGGCATTATGCACTCCGTTTCGTACCGGGCTGATCGGTTGACAGCTTGGAATGTATGTTGAAAAAAAGTCGAGAGGTCTGTGTGAAATTCGCGGCAGGGCAGCCGGCGTATCGGAACGCGGACTGTAGCGAGGCATTCTGAAACCCCCGAACATCTATATCCTTGTAAAATTACCAAAGGAAAAGAGGATACACAAGGCTTTTGTTTTTACAGTACGTGTAGAGAAGAAAAAACGGGTGTTATTCGAATTCTGACCGCGTCCTCGCTGCGTGGAGAAGAAGCCCGATCGCAACCATGCTCGTCAGAAAGAATGAACCGCCGTAGCTCATGAATGGTAGCGGGATGCCGATAACTGGAATAAGGCCGACAGTCATTCAGATATTGATGAAGACATGAAATACGAACATCGCTGTAATACCGATGATCACGAGACTGTAAAAACGAAATTCGATTCTTCGTGCCAGGACAAGCCCTCGAAGAAAGAATACGCTGAAGAGAAGAAGGATGAGGCTCCCGCCGATGAAGCCGAATTCTTCTGCAGGGACACAGAAAATGAAATCCGTCCACTGCTCTGGGACAAATCGCAGCTGGGTCTGGGATCCCTGAAGGTATCCGCGTCCAGTCAGCCCCCCCGATCCGATCGCCACTTTTGACTGGATAACGTTATACCCCGCAGACAGGGGAGCTTCGGTGGGATCGAAGTAGACGGCGATCCTGTTTTTCTGATAGTCAGGCAGGTGGTCGTAAAGGTATTGAACGCCAAATCCCAGCGAGAGATTAAGGACAAGAAAGAGAAGTGCAACACCCAGATTACGTTTGAACAGATAAAACAGAATGGAGACGACAAGCGCCGCGATGAGGAAGTACCACAGTCCGATGATGGAGAGAATCACGATGAACACGGGCGAGAGCAGTGTGAGTAGGATGACCATCTCTGCGCCAGCCCAGAAAAGCATGGCAAGGAATATCGCCCAGTACACAAGCCCGGTACCGAAATCCGGCTGCAGAAGAATGAGCGCCCAGGGTACCGCCACGATCGCAATGGCTTTGAGTGTGTCTGGAAAGGATGACATGCTCGTGGTACTGTCACTCAGGTATCGTGCCAGTGCGAGGATGGCAGCAAGTTTCGCGAATTCCGATGGCTGTATTCCGTAGTTCCCGATACCGAACCATCCGGCATTCCCCGCAATTGTTTTCCCGAACACGAGAACGAGGATAAGGAGAAGGAGGCTGGCCCCGTAGAGCAGGTAAGCGCTGTAGTGAAAGAAACGCGGGGGGGCCAGCAGCACCAGGATCAGAGACAACGTCCCCAGGATGACCCAGAAGATCTGTTTCTGGAACTTGATAAATATCGCAGCGTTATGCGTCGCGCTGAAGAGGGCGAGGAGTCCGGCAGCGATCAGCAATGCGACGGGGATAAGGATGCCGAGATCCAGTCTCTTGAAAGCATTGCCGTGTAGCGTTTTCCTCATCAGTCGGTCATCACTCCCTCTGCCGATTCCACTTCGGCCTGATCAATGGGTTCGATGACGGACGAAGATGAATCTGTTGTCGTACCAGGATACACTGGACCAATGAGATATCGCCGAATCATCGCTCCGGCAAGTGGGGCAGCGGCGCTCCCACCGAAGCCCCCGTTTTCAACGATGACCGCGACGGCAATCTGCGGATCATCGAACGGGGCGTACCCTACGAACCATGCATGATCAGGGTTGGGTGGATTCTGCGCTGTTCCTGTTTTACCGGCTACGCGCGTGCCGCCCACCCGTGCGAGATATCCCGTGCCCGAACCGTTGACGGATCTGTACATTCCGCGCTGAATGATTTCCATCACCGACCTGCTGAAACCGAGATTTTCAGGATTGCCGGGTATCAGTTCTTCTTCATCCCTGGCGGGATGCTTGATCGCGCGAATCGCATGTGGTCGGTAGTACGTGCCTCCATTCGCAAGTGCCGCGGTATAGGCAGCCATTTGCAGAGGAGTCGTATTGATTTCTCCCTGGCCGATACCAAGGTTGATCAGATATCCGATGTTCCACTTCGAGCCATACCGTTTGTCGTAATACTCCTTGCTGGGGAGGATCCCACTGTTCTCGTTGCTGATATCCATTCCGGTCACACGACCGAAATGGAATAGCCGTCCATACTTGACGAGGTTGTCGAAGCCCAGCTTGAAAATCAGTTTGTAGAAAAAGACGTTGCATGAATGCTCGATTGCGGTGACAACATTAATGTTACCATGCGCACCGTGGCATCCGAATTCCTGACCGGCGAGAAGATGCACGCCCGAGCATGGAATCCGCGTATTGATGTCGATGATACCTTCCTGCAGGGCTGCGGCCGCCACCAGCATTTTAAATGTTGAGCCGGGTGGATATGCCGCCATCGAACATCTGTTATACAAAGGCGAAGCTTCGTCATCTCTCAAGCTGTTCCAGAGTTCGACGGAAATGCGTCCGGTAAAGTCACGGAGATCGTAATCGGGAGAACTGACGAAAGCGAGGACTTCTCCGTTTCGTGGATCAAGGGCGACGATCGATCCCCGTTTCCCGAGCATGAGCCGCTCACCGTAACTCTGGAGATCCATGTCGATCGTGAGGACGATATCGCTGCCTTCCACGGCAGGTATGTCGGACTGCCCGTGGTCAAAACTTTCTACAACCTTGCCTAGAGCATTGACCGTGTGGTAGCCATACCCTTTTTCACCTCGAAGAATATCTTCATAGAAGGACTCTATTCCATTGAAACCGACGATGTCGCCTGGCTGGTAGTAATCGCCCATGGTTTTGAGGAGATGAGGGGATATTTCCTTCGTGTACCCGAGAAGATGTGAAAGGTGAGGCCTCATGTGATAATCTCGTCGGCTTTCAATCACGTAGTTGATTCCCGGCAGCAGTGTGCGGTATTCCTCAAGCATAGAAAGTTGCTGAAAGCTGAGGTTGCGCATGATCTTGACCGGTTCGAAAGAATTCTGGCCTGCACGGCTGACACGGTAACGAACCAGGTTGGAATCTACGTTGAACAGTTGGACGAGGAGGGCGAGGCTGCTCCATTCAAACTCGAAGGGCGTGACCGTGAGCGTATAGCTCGGATTGTTATCGACAATGATGTTACCTTCGCGGTCATAGACGATCCCACGAAGAGGATCACTGGCGATACGCGAAATGGAGTTGCGCTGAGCCTGGCTGCGGAACGAGTCGAATTCGACGAATTGAAGGGTATACAGTCTGAAAGCGAGGATGCCGACGAGGATCAGGAAAACCGCTCCTACGATGTATGTGCGCTTTCTGCTGGCGAATGACGTGCGTCCCATCGGTTACTTCCTCTCCTTCACACTTTCAGTCCAGGTCCCGTCCGTGCCAGGATAAGGACAGGAATGATGCTCAGTGCGGCAGTATACAGAGTACTGCCCAGCACATGCAGAAGAATGATATTCCAGATACTTGAGTCAAGTCGTACGAGGTATGCGAACGCAAAGATGAGCGACGAGATGAATGCGGCAGCGGTAGTCAGTATTACCGCACCGATGTTTCGTATGATGAGCTGACTGCGCTCAGGATCATGGAAGAAGCCAATCACGAATACTGCAGCGACGAAGGACAGGGAAGTGAGCCCTACGACGGCGCCGGAGTACAGATCGATCATCAGGCCGGACGGAAAGGCATAAAACATAGCCTGCAGGCCACCGTGACGAAGCGCGATGAAAGTCAGTCCGATCAGCGGCAGCGACGGCAGCACGCGGGCGATGCTGATGAGCGGGACCACGGTCACCTGAAGCAGCACCAGGGCGAAGAGCAGAAGTGCCCACAGAAGGTATGTTCTCAGCTCCGGCCTCATCAGCGCTCATCCTCGTCAGGGAACATGGTTTCCTCCAAATGACTGCGCTGGGAGCTGCTCCGGTAGCGCATGACGAACACCCGCTCGAGGGAAGCGAAGTTGACTCGCGGTTCGACGAGGATACGATCGAAGTAGCCTCCTCCACCGGGACCAATACTGCGAATCACACCGATCATGATTTCTGAGGGATAGATGTTGCTGTATTCCGAGGTCACGATGGTGTCGCCGGGAATGATATCTGCCGTCTTGTCGATGTTTTTGAGAATGAGCATGTCTCCTTCATCCCAGGCGATGATTCCATCGATACGCGATCGCTTGACTTTCGCCGTGGCTCTGAAATCGCGATGCAGCGCCAACTGGGCTATCGCGTATCCAGCGGTGGTCGCGATGATCTTCCCGACAAGACCGTGCTCATTGATAACAGGCATGTTGACCCCGACACTGTCATCCGAACCAGCATCGATGGTGATCATATTCTGCCCGAGGGAGAGATTCTTTCCGATGATCTCGGCAGGAACCAGCGGATACGAGACACGCTCTCTGAATCCTATTTTCCTGCGCAATTCCAGATTTTCCTGCCGCAGCTGCCTGAGCTGCATGACTTCTTCCATTAATGCGACATTCACGTCGCGCAGCGTCTGAGCATCCTGCGCTGATGTGAACAGGTTGGCGATTTGATTGGAACCGGATTGGAACGAAGCGAAAGTCAGGATCGAGAACGAGCGCAGTACCTGAACGGGCGCGCTGTTATTATTGGCGATGAGGAAGAGGGAAAGGCCGGTCAGCAGGGTGAATACGATGTATTCACGGAACAGGCGTAATAATGCGTACAGCGTTTGCACAATGTATCACCCGGCAGTTTCTGACTTAATACCGTTTGCCCTTCATGATGACTTCACCGAACTGATGGAGGTTCTCCATGATGGCACCGGTACCGCGGACCACAGCGGTCAGGGGATCCTCCGCAACGTGCACGGGGAGGTTTGTCTCCTTCCGGATACGCGCGTTCAGGCCTTTCAGCAGTGCACCGCCACCGGTGAGCATGATGCCGCGATCAAGAATATCTGCAGCCAGTTCTGGCGGAGTGCGCTCGAGCGTGGTTTTTACGGCTTCGACGATGGCGTTGATGGGTTCTTCGAGAGCTTCGCGGATTTCAACGCTCGATGCTTCGACAGTGGTGGGGAGTCCCCCGACGAGGTCACGGCCCTTGACACGAACGACGAGTTCCTGCTTGAGAGGGACGGCGCTGCCGACTTCACATTTAATGATCTCTGAAGTCCGCTCGCCGATCAGAAGATTATGACTCTTCTTGAAATGCTGCATGATTGCATTGTTGAGCTCATCACCGGCGATACGGATGGATTCTTCCTGCACAATGCCGGAGAGTGCAATGACAGCGATCTCGGTCGTGCCGCCACCGATATCAATGATCATGTCTCCCACCGGAGCATCGACCGAAAGTCCGATGCCGATAGCGGCGGCCATAGGTTCCGCAACGAGGTACACTTCCTTTGCGCCCGCATGTTCTGCGGCATCACGCACGGCCCGCTTTTCCACTTCGGTAATGCCGCTCGGAACGGAGATGACAATACGGCGGCTGGGTACCCAGCTGTTCATGATTTTCTTGATGAACGAACGAAGCATTCCCTCAGCTATTTCGAAGTCGGCTATGACGCCATCGCGCATGGGACGAACGACCTGAAGGTCCCGGTGCGTTTTTCCCTGCATCTCGCGGGCATCGTTTCCGATGGCAATGATTTTCTTCGTGTTCTTGTCAAACGCGACGATGGAGGGTTCGCTGAGAACCACACCTTTGCCCTTAACCCACATCAGCGTGTTGGCTGTACCCAGATCGATGGCAATATCATTCGCAAATAAACTGAAAAGGCCCATAATCGCTCGTTATCTATCAATGCTTGAAATGTCGGGTACCCGTAAATACCATCGCGACGTTGTGTTCGTCGGCTGCCGCGATGACCTCTTCGTCACGGATGGAGCCACCCGGTTGAATGACTGCAGTCGCACCTGCCCGCACTGCCTCGAGAAGCCCATCTGCAAATGGGAAAAATGCGTCCGAGGCCAGAACAGAGTCCTGAAGCGATAATCCGGCATTGCCGGCCTTCATGACTGCAATGGCGCTGGAATCAACTCGGGACATCTGACCGGCACCGATACCAAGGGTTCGCATGGCGTCGGTGTAGACGATCGCATTGGATTTGACGTGTTTGACGACGATCCATGCGAACTTCAATGCCTTCCACTCGGCATCGGTCGGTGTACGCTTCGTAACGACCTTCCAGTCGGGGGAAGTATCAACTGCCGTATCGGCAATCTGACAAAGATAACCATTTCCGACCGATTTAATATCAATCTGTTTCTGCGAGTTCGACTGTTTTCGGTGGCGGAGAAGCCGGCGGTTCTTTTTCTGCCTGAGGATATCCATGGCATCATCTGCGAAGGAGGGGGCAATGATGACCTCGGAGAACATCTCATTGAGCTTCTTGGCGAGCTCGATGTTGACTTCCCGGTTCAGCGCGATGATCCCACCGTAAGCAGATTGCGGATCGGTGGTCAAAGCAGCTGTATATGCTTCCAGAAGTGTTTCCGCGCTCGCGCAGCCGCAGGGATTGGTATGCTTGATGATCGCGGCAGCGGGTGCGTCGAACTCACTGATAAGGGCGGCAGAGGAGGCGATATCCACGATGTTGTTGTACGAGAGCTCCTTACCGTGCAAAGGCTCGAAATCCCTGAAAAAGTCGCCGTAAAGTGCAGCTGCCTGATGTGGGTTTTCCCCGTAGCGCAGGGGCTGGGCTTGCGTCGCGGAAATCAGCAACCGCTTGTCGAGGCCATCCTCCTGCTCGCCTTGCTGGACGAGATACTGGGCAATCGCGTGATCATATCCCGCTGTGAGCGCGAAGACTTTCCGGGCGAGATCCTGCCGCGTTGCCAGCTGTGTCATTCCGTGATCGGCGATTTCCAGACGGATGCGATCGTAGTCTGTCGGATCGCAAATGACTGTTACCGCATCATGGTTTTTTGCCGCGGAACGCAGCATGGCCGGGCCGCCGATATCGATCTGCTCTATACATTCGCTGAGCGATGCGCCTGCGGCCACGGTCTGTTCAAACGGATACAGGTTGATGACGACCAGATCAATCGGAACGATGTTTTCGGAAGCGATTTGCTCAAGGTGCGAGGCTTGGTCGCGCCGGGCGAGCAGTCCGCCGTGAATGGCCGGATGCAGGGTTTTTACGCGGCCGTCGAGCATTTCCGGAAAACCGGTGATCTCCTGGACCTTCGTCACGGGGAGCCCGGCTTTCTGCAGCACGGACCAGGTTCCGCCGGTTGAAATCAGTTCAATGCCTTGCGCCGCAAGAAATTGCGCGAATTCTACAATACCTGTTTTGTCGTAGACGCTCAGAAGTGCGCGTCGGATCTGTTGCATGATTCCTCTACTTGATAACGAAAACGCGTCGGTCCCGAACGAAAATACGATTCTGTGCGAAGAGTTCCAGAGCCTCAGGGAAGATGGAATGCTCGATTTCCAGAACCCTTGCAGCCAGGTCGTCCGCCGTGTCATCATCCTGAACGGGGACACAGCGCTGGGCCACGATCGGCCCGCGGTCATATTCTTCATCGACAAGGTGAACGGTCGCACCGGAAACTTTCGCGCCGGAGGCAATGACAGCTTCGTGCACGTGATGTCCGTACATGCCAGTACCGCCGAATGCTGGAAGTAACGCGGGATGGACATTGAGAATCCGGTTTCGGAATGCCGCAACTACTTCAGAAGGAATGAGTTTCAGGAATCCGGCAAGAGCGATGAAATTCGCCTGATGCTGGCCGAGAGCTTCAAGGAGAACCTTGGCGACTTCGCTCGGCTGGACGTGATGTACGGAAAGTACCGGAATTCCTTCCGCTTCAGCCCACTCTGCGGCTCCTGCGCGGTCTCGGCTGGTGACGACGAGCGTGATTGAGGCCTGGAGCCTGCCATCTTCGATCGCAGTGTGAATGGCCCGCAGATTAGAGCCTCTTCCCGATACAAATACAGCAATATTGAGCATCTGTTCACTTCCTAACAAGATTCTCAAAGTACGGAAAATGGCTCTTTCAGTCAATCAAAAGGCGGGAACCAGAAGCATGCCACGCTCTGTTCTATCCTTGAAAGAACTTGCGAAACCATCAACGGAGACTCCATGCAAACGTTTTCCGCCGGAAACAGGAATGTGCTTTTTTCCTTCATGCGCGAGAATAATTTCCCGGTTTATCACCTGAGCAATTTCTTTTATCGCGATGTTGAATATGCAATACGCGATTATGTGCGCGTTCATGAGGGCAAAGATATCGGCGGTCGGGAAGCTGGGCGGCTCGCCTCGGAATTTGTTGCAGATCTCGAGAAGCAGGAGATCTTGCGTCCGCATGGAAAAAATACCTGGATCCTCTTTGACGAAGAATATTCGTTGAAATCTGTTCAGCAGGAAGAAGGCGAGAGCGTTGCAGCCGCTGCAGAGGAAACGACAGAAGGATAATCCGCACTGTGAATGTGCTGCGTGTTCTTCCACTATCTCAGATCACATCAAATTTGAATTTCATACAGGAGTTACCATGAGCGAACATGTTGCTGATTCCGTCGGCGAGATTACGGTTACGGAAAAGGCGGCGCAGGAGATCGCCAAAATCCGCGCGGAAAACGGCATTCCCGGGGAATACAACCTCAGGATCGGCGTCAAGGGTGGCGGGTGTTCAGGGTTGACCTACTCCCTCGGCTTTGACGGTGAGCAAAACGATGGCGACGAGATCCTCGAGATCAGTGGAGTGAAGCTCGTCGTCGATTCGAAGAGCCTGTTCTATCTTGAAGGCACTGAAGTTGACTATTCCGATGGATTGCAGGGAAGAGGATTCGTCTTCAACAACCCCAACGCCGTGAGGACCTGCGGCTGTGGTTCCTCTTTCGGCGCCTGATACGGAATACTGTAATTAAAAACGCCGCGTCTTGACAGACGCGGCGTTTTTATTTCACAGAAACCAACCATCAGATTCCAATGATCATCTGAACCGGCAGGGTCAATACGAATCCGCTTTATGCGATTTAAGCATTGCCGATCGCATGGCATCTTTGTCGGCAAGCAGCTCGCGCGCCTTGAGCAGAGCGTCATCCGCCGCTAGTGATCGTTCAATTACCGCCCGCTCTCCCAGAATCTGTACGGTGAACTCCTGCTCGAGAAGCTCCAGAATCGTCGGCCAGCACTGTTCGAAGTTCGCGCGCTCGGTGATCTGCAATGCATTTTCCAGCTCTTCGAGCTCCTGCTCTGTAGCGGAATTCAGAGTGAAACCTTCAGCCACTGATTTAAAATCCTGGAATGCTTTCGTCAACGGACCGCCGTGGATACTGGCGAGCGAATCATAGAAGTGGTGAAAGCGTATCTGCATTTTATCGTCGATCAGTGGAAGCTGCTTCAATCGATGCTGATTGTTCCAGAGCGTGACGAAACGGAAGATACCGTCATTGTCAGAAAGACATCGAAGACCTGCCGGAAGTGAATCACGCGCGATCAGTACATCAGGAGTGATTCCGATGCTTTCCTTCATA
>PKTF01000281.1 GCA_002869275.1 Ignavibacteria bacterium
CCGATGCGCTATCTTGTAGAATTGAAATTTGAGGCAGTAAGAAATGTCCCCGTCCCGAAGAGAAGTACGTGAAAAAGCCATGCAGGTGCTCTACGCTTATGAGATTTCTCAGGAGCCGATAGAGATGCTGATGGAATCGATCGCCGCCGAGGACCTCGGAGCCGATCAGGACCAGTTCCGTTTCGCACAGGCACTGGTATATTCGGTGCTGAACCACCGCACGGAATCGGACGATTTTATCCGCAGCAAGGCCCGGCACTGGGATTTTGACCGGATGGCAACTCTCGACCGCATTTTGCTGCGCATGGGCATCGTCGAATTTCTCTATTTCCCCGAGATTCCGACAAAGGTTACCATCAACGAATGCGTTGAAATCGCCAAGCGATTCAGCACCGAGAAAAGCAGCCGTTTCATCAACGGCATGCTCGACAGTATCCTTTCCGCTCTCAATCAGGATGGCAAGATCAAGAAAGAAGGCCGGGGCCTGATCAACAACTGAGCCCTTTCTCTCCCCCACAAAGGCAGCCATGACAGTCTCAACAGCCACACTCGCCGGACGTACAGCACATGACCGCGTCTTGCACGGGTGGTACATGTACGACTGGGCAAATTCCGCGTTCGCTGTCACTATACTCGCTGCACTGTTCGGTCCATACCTGAGCAAGGTCGTCGTACCCGAAGGCGGTGTGGCCATACCGCTTCTGGGCATCAGCGGACTCTCCGCCACCTCGCTCTACGGATATGCACTAGGGTTTTCAGCCTTCCTCGTACTGCTCAGCTCCCCCGTGCTCGGTGCAATCGCCGACTATACAACGGCGAAAAAACGTTTCCTGATGTTTTTCTGCTATCTGGGAAGTGCAAGTTCCCTGCTGATGTTCTTCGTCGATGCCGGGGATGTCACCCTTGCGATCGTGCTGTTCATGCTGGCCAATTTCAGCTTTGTTTCCGCGAATGTTTTCTACGACGCCTTTCTCCCGCACATCGCCGCGCCGGACAAACAGGACCTTGTGTCCGGAAAAGGATACGCGTACGGGTACGTGGGAGGGGGACTGCTCTTCATGCTGCAGCTCGTGCTCGTGCAGTTCCATGACGTGGTCGGACTGAGCGAAATCATGGCCGTGCGGGTCTCACTGGGGAGTGTGGGCCTGTGGTGGGGCGGTTTCTCAATCATCACCTTTCAGCGACTCATCGAACCGAGGGCCGCGGGCAAGCGTCCACCCCTGTTGACAATTGTCAACACCGGATTTCGGCGGCTCTCGCAAACAATGCGCACCGTCCGTTCGCTGAAACAGATGGGCCTTTTTCTGCTCGCGTTCATGATCTACAACGACGGCATTCAAACCGTGATCGCCATGGCGACCATTTACGGCAGCGAGGAATTGCACTTCGACACGTTGACGCTCATGGGAGCACTACTGATGATTCAGTTCGTCGGCATGGTCGGTTCGCAGATGTTTGCCATGCTCGCCTCGCGCTTCGGTACGAAGCGTATGGTACTCGTATCCCTCGTCGTGTGGACCGGCGTTGTCGTGTATGCCTTCTACATGACCGAACCGCTGGAGTTCTGGATACTCGGCGGCGTTGTCGGACTCGTACTCGGCGGATCCCAGGCCCTCTCCCGCTCCCTCTACAGCCGCATTATTCCCCCGGCGGCCTCGGCAGAATTTTTCGGTTTCTTTTCTGTCTTCGAAAAGTTCAGTGCCATCTGGGGACCAATCGCCTTCGCACTTATCCGTCAGCTAACGGGCAGCGCACGCCTGAGTATCCTCAGCCTGGTGGCGTTTTTCGTTGTCGGAGGTATCATCCTCACCTTCGTGCGGATGCGGGAAGCGGAGGACGACCGCGACAGGCTCCAGGCAATTCTCTCAGAGTAGCCGCTCGGCGATGCCGTCTTCCGAGACGCTCCATGGTACCCATGCGATGGACAATTCTCCTACTGTGATATCAGACTTACGCGGCCGTATCACAATCTCGCTGACTTTCAGATCGGCAACATCGACATTCTTCATTTTTTCCGCATCCTCGCGGAAGCGGTCTTCGAGCGCGACGAGTTCCTGCTGCGCGGCCTGGAGCCCTGCTTTCGCCCGCTTGATATCGTCCTTCTCACGCATGGCGCGGCTGGCGCGGTTGACGCTGCTCGCCGCACGGTTGATCGTACCGCGTGTCGAGGATCGCCGTCCGAGCAATGCACCGAGCAAGGTCGATCCGATCGAGACCGCGGTATTGAGCGTCTGATTCTTATACTGCGCCTCTTCGCGATCGATACGCTCTTCCGCCCGGCGAATCTTGTCCTGTACGCGTGAGAATTTCGGCAGGTATTTCGTTCGCAGTTTTTCCATGTCAAGGTCCCGCTTCTCATGCAGAGCCTGGGTCAGGCGAACCCTGAATTCGCCCTCCGTCTCGCCGGGCTCAGAGAGCAGCTTCAATTCCCTGCAGCTCCATGCGGTAATGCTGCGATTCTGATACAGCCAGGTTTTCAGCTTTTTGTTCCATAGCGTGATGTTTTTCTGATTTGCGGCGGCAGCAGGCAGATCAGCATGGCCTGCTCCCTGTTCTGCGTCTCCGCGTTCGCCCGGAGCGTTTTCTTCGGGAAAAACATCTGCATCGTCCCACGGCGACGTCGTAGCACGCTCGGGCACAGGGGCAAGGACGGTCAGCGTACTCCAGTCATCAATTTTCGCACGCGCATTCGCGTAATGCAGCGAGGTACTGGTCAGGAGTCCGGGCCGGTAGAGCAGCCGCGTACCCGCGGGAAGCGGCCGCGTGGCATCGAGCCAGGTTTCCGGAGCAGCAGCCGTGACCACGGGCTTCTCCTGTCCCGCGGCAGCCTTCTGTTCCTTTTTCGACAGACGTGCGGAGGCGGCTGCCGGCGTTGACGGATCGGCTGCTGCCGTGCGCCCTGCACCCTGCTGCTTCCGGGCAGACATCAGGGTTTCGATCTGCATGCGGGTGAGCGGACCGCGCAGGTACGAGAGCACCCATCGCGTTTCGAACAGCACGGGCGCATCGTCATGCACGTTGTTCATGAGAAATACCCGTTTGCCGAGACCGGAAATCGTTGCGTCGAGCGTCTCCCGATCGAAAGCCTTTCCCGCCGCCGTACTTGCGCCCTCAAGTCCGTCGAGCACGCGCAGCTTGTCACGTTCGGTCTGCAGGCGTCCGATGAACCAGGTACCCGTATTGCCGAGTCCTTTGTAATCGAGATCCACCGGATTCTGTGTGGCGAGCACGCAGCCGAGTCCGAACGCCCGCGCCTGCTTGAGCAGCGTGAGCATCGGGGTTTTCGAAGGAGGATTCGCCGTAGGCGGGAAATACCCGAATATTTCATCCATGTAGAGTATCGCTCGCAGGGACGACGTGCCGGACTGCCTTCGAATCCACGCCACCATCTCGTTGAGAACGAGGGTCACGAAGAACATGCGTTCCTGGTCCGAGAGATGCGCAATCGAGAGAATGGAAACGCGCGGTTTCCCATCAGCCTGATAGAGCAGCTTGCCGATGTCGAGCGGCTCGCCTTCCATCCACGAGGC
>PKTF01000190.1 GCA_002869275.1 Ignavibacteria bacterium
AAGGGACGCGTTCGCAACGCCGCCCTGCCAGATGAACTTGTTTCCCCACCAATCGTCGCCCCAGCGCGCGAAATCCACATCGTCGATCAACCAGCTGCCGTAGAGCTGGGATCCGGGCACGAAGAGCGTCGCGAGGTCGAAGCCCAGCATCGGGTTGTCGCGGTCGCCCCCGGCGTGCTCGGCGGATTTGTAGAAATTCACGGGATTGAGGTACCCGAAGTCGATTTCACGCTGCGAATAAATCACGGATTCGAAAACGCCGAAACGGAGGGCGTCGAAAAGGTCGGCCTCGAGCCGGTGAATCGCGAGGTACTTGCTGTCGTAATACGGACGGTAGTTGTCGACGAATTCCTTCTCCGACAGCAGGAAGCCATGGAGGAAAAGGAAGCGCACGTCGCCCGCATGCGCGGTGAACTGCACGGCGTCGAACGGCTGGGCGTTTGTACTGATGAGAAATTTATTGCCGTATCCGCTGCCGATGAGTCGTTTTTCCCTGCCCAGCGCCACGGCGCCCCAGTCCCAGCTCGCGGTGACATAGGCTTCGGAGAAATCGAAGAAATCCTTATCGAGGTCGGCGAAATTGAAATTGCGGCGCAGCTGATGGTCCGACATCGCGAGGGCGCGGTCCCCTTTGGCCGTGCCGTTGGTGGCCATGAGGCCATAACCGAACACGCCGCCCAGCGTTCCGCGAAAGCGTCCGCCCAGCTGACCGAGAGTGACATTCGTCTTGCGGTCATCGTCCATGAGCGCGCGATATTCGAGCGAAGCGAGCAATTCCATGTGAAACGTGCTGCTGCCGTCCTCGCTGCGCCAGCGGTAGAGGTACTTTTCGCGGTCGTCCAGCGAAGCGGAAACGACATCCGCGACAGGGGTGTCGAACAGCACCGTGGCCTGCTGCATGCCGTCGGCCTCGGCAACGAATTCCTCCTCGAAGCGGGCGAGCAGCGTGCTCTCCGCCCCGGTGAGTTCTGCGGCTGTGGCGGATTCGTCCGCATCTGAAAGTGAGCGGATGAACGCCGTGACGGCCTTGCGCTCCAGCGGCAGCATCGCCCGCGAATACCCGGTCGTGAGTCCCCGCAGCTGCATGCGATTGAGAAACTCATACACCGGATGCGTCACTTCCACATGCTCCGCCTGAGCAAGTGTCACATGCGGCAGGAAGAGGAACAACGCAACGATCATCAAGCTTGTTCTCATCATGCCTGCCCTTTCGCCGTAATCATGCGGAAAAACGTGTGGATCAAAATCTTGAGGTCCATCCGGAACGACATGTTTTCTATATAGAAAAGATCAAATCTGAGCTTTTGCCGCACATCTTCCATGCTGGCGTCGTAGCGGTGCTTGACCTGTGCCCAGCCCGTGAGTCCAGGCCGCACGTTGAGGCGCCGGCGGTAGAGCGGGATTTCCTGGATGAACTGCTCGACGAAAAACGGGCGCTCGGGACGCGGACCCACCAGGCTCATGCTGCCTTCGAGAATATTGAGGAACTGCGGCACCTCGTCGAGATGCATACGTCGCAGGATGCGACCCAGCGGCGTGACGCGCGGATCGTCTTTGTCCGCCCAGCGCGGACCAGAGTGCTTTTCGGCATCCGACGACATGGAACGGAATTTGACCATGCGGAATACCTTGCCCTTTTTCCCGACGCGTTCCTGCATGTAGAATACCGGTCCCCGCGAAGAAAGCTTGATCATCAAGGCGATGAAGAGCCAGGCCGGGAGCCCGATGGTGAGCACGAGCAGCGAGACGACGATGTCCAGCAGCCGCTTGACCACCATCTCCCACGGCTGCATCAGCTGCGTGGTGATTTCGATCAGCGGAAAGCCGTAGATCTGGTTCGTGCGTGCCTGGCCCGAGATGATGTCATACATGTCGGGACGAATTTTCATCTTGATGTTGTGTCCCGAACACTTTCCGATGATATCCAGCAGGCTGTCGTGTTCGCTGGAGGGCAGGGCGATCAGGACTTCGTCCACCTGCTGCTCGCGGAGGATCGTGTCGAGATCGTCGGTGGTGCCGAGGTGCGGCACGCGTGTTTCTTCGGTGATGTCTTCGGTGCTCACATACCCGGCGACGCTGAATCCGAGCAGGGGATACTGGAGTACCTGGTCGTAGAGTTCGCGCGACTGCTGGAAGGTGCCGATGATGAGCACCCTGTGCGTGATGACCCCTGAGAGCGTGAGTCCCTTCAGCACGGTACGGAACACCAGCCGACCGAAGGTCATGCATCCGAGCATGATGAGCCAGTACGCGGCGATCAGGAGCCGGGAGTTCGCCGGATCTTCCGTGATGGTATCATCGACAAAAATGAGGAAAAACAGCGCGATGATACCGGCGGTGACCGTTTTCAGGATGGTGACGATTTCATCGAAGCGCGATCCGGCATGCCATGGACGATAGAGCCCGAAAAACAGGAAAACGAGCAGCCAGAACAGTCCGATGATCACCATCGGCGCCCAGAACTCAGGTTCAGTGAAGGAGCCCACCAACTCCGACCGCACGCGGAACAGATAGTAGAGCACCCATGCCAGGTTGACCATCAGTCCGTCGATGATCAGAAGAATAATCGTTTCCGTGCGTCGTGTGAGCATGCGCCGTCAGCGTCGTGCGGTTGTTGTTCTATCCCCGTAAGATATGCAGAAAGCAGGGAAAAAACGCAGTAGGACATCGTATGCTGTATGCCGTATGCTGTATGCCGTAGGCTTGAGGCGGTATCAGCACTCAGCCAGAACCGTCTGGCGAAATCGGAATAGTTTTCTCTTCAGGTGCTGAATATTTCTGTCTACGTTGGATTGGGTTTCAACGTTAAGAAATGCCAGATCCAGTGAAAGTAGAAAAAGAAATTCCAACTCACATGCGGATCCGATGGCCTGTGTGAGAAAATGGGCGAAGTCCTTTTCTGTCTTTCGACCTGCTCCCTCAGCAATATTGGCTCCGATGGATACGACGCAACGACGGATCTGCTGGCACAGAGCATATTTCTCTTCCTGCGGGAAGGACCCCAGCGTCCCGTAGACAAGTACCGCAAGCTCTCGCGCCAACTGAGCAATCTCAAACTTCTTGAAGTCTCTCATCACGATGTCTCCCTATGATATGTGATGCACCAAATCTGGCATTTTTTACATATCAACGAAAGGTAATACAACATCCCCCATTTCGTTCACCATACGGCATACAGCCTATACAGCCTACGGCATACTGCATATGGCATATGGCCTACGGCATACGGCGGCATATAGCGTCTTCCCCCGAATCTCCGTAACTTACGGGATTAGCTCACTCACAAGGAGCCCGCAGCATGATCCTCGTACGTACTCCGTTTCGTCTGCCCCTCGGGGGCGGTGGAACCGACCTGCCCGCGTATTACAGCCGCTTCGGCGGAAAATTGATCACCGCGGCAGTGGATAAGTACATGTTCGTCAACATCAACGTGCCGGCGATCGTGGACAAAATCCTCATCAAGTACACGCGGGCCGAGGCGGTGGACGTTGATAAACTCGACGATATCCAGCACGAACTCGTG
>PKTF01000315.1 GCA_002869275.1 Ignavibacteria bacterium
TCATCGGCCCAGGGACTGCGACCATGCTCATCGACTATCTGCTGATAGCGATCGAGCGCCTTTTCGGCATTCTCCTCGCACACCGCCTCAAGAAAGAGTACCCCGGCTTTGTCGGGATGCGACTTCCGCAGATCGGGCAGCAGCTGCGCAACCTTCGCACGTTCGCCGGCACGGGCCTGGGCCAGAAGAGCATTGAGATCGCGTCCCGCCTGTGCGCTCACCTCGTTCACAAGCCCGCCAAGGATAAGCAGGAACAGCAGTACAATCGTAAATCGCCGAAGATTCATGGTCTCGTCCCGATGTCAGGCCGCTTCGCTGGCGGCGTTGGTGATCTCAGTTCCGAAGAGTGTAGCGGATGTCGCGCTGTTGATGCGTACAGCGATCGTATCTCCCACGGAGAAATCGCCCCGGGGAACGATGACGGTCTTGTTCGTGCCCGTCCGGCCCATCCATTCGTCTTCCGACCGTTTACTCGGACCCTCGAGAAGGATGTGCTCCGTCCGGCCGATCCAATTCTTATTGATATCGTATGAGATACGCCGCTGCAGGTCGATGATCTCCTCCAGCCGACGGCCCTTGACGTCTTCGGGTATGTCGTCACCCATCTTCCAGGCACGGGTTTTCTCACGTGGTGAGTACTTGAACATGAAGGCACCGTCAAAGCGCACTTCCTCCATCAATGAAAGCGTCTCCGCATGCTCCTCTTCGGTTTCCGTGGGAAAACCGGCGATGACATCAGTGGACAGCGCAACATCGGGAATTGCCGTGCGGATTTTCCTGACCAGGTTCAGGTAGTGATCGCGCGTATAGGTACGGTTCATCAATTCGAGGATGCGGTCGGAACCGGATTGAAAGGGCAGATGGATGTAGCTGCAGATATTTTCGTGCCCGGCGATGGCCTCGATCAATCGGTCGGACATGTCCTGCGGGTGCGATGTTGTGAAACGTACACGCAGCCCGGGATCAACATCTGCCACAGCGATGAGCAGGTCGGCGAAATCGTTTTCCCCGTCGATGTAGGAATTGACGTTCTGTCCGAGCAGTGTGACTTCGCGGAATCCGCGCTCGATGAGTCCGCCGACTTCCTGAACCACACCTTCGAGTGAGCGGCTGCGTTCACGTCCTCTCGTATACGGTACCACACAATAGGTGCAGAATTTGTCGCAGCCGCGCATGACCGAGAGCCACGCGCTTATTCCATCGGTGCGGAGCGGCACGATGTCGTCGTAAGTTTCCACGCGCGAGAGCTGTGTTCGAATCCCTTTTTCACCTTCGAAGGCCTGGTCAATGAGCGCAGGGAGCTTCCGGTACTCGTCCGGACCGCAGACGATATCGACGAGACTGTTATTCTCGAGCAGATTCGCGCGTAATCGTTCAGCCATGCAGCCGAGGATACCGACGACGAGATGGGGATTTCGTTTTTTCAGGTGTTCGAAATTCGAGAGGCGGCCGTAGATGCGCTGCTCGGCATTGTCACGAATGGCGCAGGTGTTCATGAAAATGGCGTCAGCGGAATCGACCTCCGACGCCAGTTCGTACCCCTGCTCGCGCAGGATGCCGTTGACGATCTCGGTGTCCGCGAAATTCATCTGGCAGCCGTACGTCTCTATGTAGATGGATCTGTGCATGCGTTATCTATATGTCAAAATGTCAGTGAATGCATGAATAAAATTCATAGATTAGTAAAATAGATCGTCAGATTGGCAGAAGCAATAGAAAGGATTTCCCCCTGCTTTTCTCTCGCCCGTTCGTGGGGGCGCAGCGCAAGAACAAAAAAAAATCCGGACGCGATGTACACGTCCGGATTCAGGCATCAACGCCGATATCATGAATTTACTTTTTCTTCTTCGCGGGCGCCTTTTTGGCGGGAGCCTTCTTCGCGGGTGCCTTTTTGGCCGCCGTCTTCTTGGCAGGAGCCTTCTTTGCAGGGGCTTTCTTCTTCGCCGCGGCCGGCGGAGGTGAGCCCGCAAGCAGCGTACGGTAGCGGATCGGCATCTCCTTGGCCAGCTCGAAGATATTCTTGCTGTTGACCACCTCGCGAATTTCCTCGCGGATGCGTTTCCATTCCTGGTGGAACGGACAGGCGTTCTCTTCGCTGCACGGGCTGAAGCCGGCGAGACACATGTCAAAGTTCATCGGACCGTCGACAACGGCGACAAGTTCGGCGATGGTCGACTCGGCACCTTTTTCGGACAGGGAGAATCCGCCCTTGGGACCCTTGACCGAATTCAGGAATCCGTAACGGCTGAGCGTCTGAAGGATCTTGCTCAGGAAAGATGACGGAAGCCCCAGCTCCTTTGCGACATCGCGCACCAGAATATTCTGGTCGGAATTGTTGGCTGCGATGAACAGCATGGACTGGATCGAATACTGGGCTGTTTTGGAATATAGCACGTGGACCGCTCCTCTATGGTGGTAAAAAATAAAATAAGATTTGATTACCTTTTTGTAGGAAAAGTAAAAGGTTTTTCCTGCATTGTCAAGAGTTATAATGAAGAAATGCAGAAAATTTGCGGCATGTCTGAACAGCGGAACGCCGGAAAATACAACAACAAAGCATATATTTAAAGTTTCAGATAAAAAAACCTAAAGGCATGGAATGGAGAAACGATGCGTCTACGATCCGCTCACGGCGTTCATGGATCATTACGCCGGTGAGAGTGCCGCGCAGGAGCGCCGCGCGCTCGACGACGATGCTTCCGTGGAGGAACGCCTTCGCCGCCGTATCATCGACGGCGATCGCATCGGACTCGATGCCGACCTCGATGAGGCGCTCGGTACACACCCGGCGCTGAGTATCATCAATGATATCCTGCTCGACGGCATGAAAACCGTCGGAGAACTCTTCGGCGCCGGCGAGATGCAGCTGCCGTTCGTCCTGCAGTCCGCCGAAACCATGAAAGCGGCCGTGGCCCTGTTGGAACCGCACCTGGAAAAGAGCGACACTACGGACAAGGGCTGCATTGTGCTCGCCACCGTGAAAGGCGACGTCCATGATATCGGCAAGAACCTCGTCGATATCATTCTCAGTAACAACGGTTACCGCGTCGTCAACCTCGGCATCAAAGTACCGGTCGAAACCATGCTGTCCGCCGTGCAGGAACACCGGGCCGATTCACTTGGAATGAGCGGACTGCTGGTAAAATCCACGCTCATCATGAAAGAAAACCTCGAGCTGATGAAGCAGCGCGGCATCGACATCCCGGTCATACTCGGCGGCGCAGCGCTCACCCGACGCTTCGTCACCGAGGACCTCGCGAAGTCCTACGACGGCGAACTGCGCTACGCCAGGGACGCCTTCGACGGGCTGAAGCTCATGGAGGACATCTCCGGAGGCGCGCTGCCCGTTCGGCCGACCGACAACGACGGCACAGTTGATGACAGTACTGCGACCGACAGCCCCGTCCCGGCTGCAGCCGCTTCCCCGGCAGCTGACTCCACCCAGGTGCAGGACACCCAGGTGCAGGAGACGACTACCGTGGAGGATTCGGATTCGCCGGCCGA
>PKTF01000385.1 GCA_002869275.1 Ignavibacteria bacterium
GAGGTGCGTGATGGTCGGCAGCTGCGGCCGATGTTGCTGACAATGAACCTGAAGGAAGCGGATTTGCTCTCGGCTGCCGTGCTGAACTGGGAGACGTACTGGCAGGACCTCGGCAGCATTGTCGATGTCTGGAGCTATCCGCCCGAGAGCGGCCTTCAGAACGGGTACTATCCACTGCTGAAGCTTCGGCTCCGCATCGATCCCTCTCGTCCACGTCCGCTGCAGCCTGTGGTATTAAGCTTCCCGTGGGACTGTTACCGCAGCATGGAAAGCATCTACCCGGCCGAGGTCATGCTTGCGCTCGACACCACACTTGTGAACCGAAGAGGAGATGTGTTTTTTGAAATGCGGGTCCCGCATATCGAACTTCCCGAAGGCCTGCAGCGACTCGATGTCACCCTCAGCATTGATGCCGATCACGCCTCGTTTCTTCCTCCGATAACTGCGCAGGAGCTTGGGACCTCTCCCGGATGGTCGCTCCTGGCCGCGGATATCGATTTTTCGCCCGGAGAGGAGAGGCTGCGCCTGCGACTGAGCGGTGATGCGGATTCCGCATATCAGCCGCTGCGCATTCCCCTGCGAACTGCGCAGAACGCGCCGTACCGCATTCCCGTGCACATCGAACATGCGCAGGTGAATGAACTTCCGGCGCGCGTTTCTGACGGTCTCCTCGTCGTGCGGGATTCCTGTTACAATAACGTAGTCGCTCTGACGGGATTGAATGTCTCCCAACCCTGGCCGCAGCCGGCACGGGAGCAGGTGCACCTCGAGGTCCGGAGCGCCGACGACATTACGCTGCGCATCCATATTGTCGATGAACTCGGACGCGACGTCGCGCGTGAGGCATATGCGCTGCGGCAGGGCGCGCATATTCTGACACTGGACCTGCACGCGCTGGATGCGGGCAGGTATTCCATTCTGTGCGAGGATGGGACGACGCGCATTACCCACCCGCTTCTTCTGCTTCCCTGATCATGAGTCCCTTTTTCTACGCCATTATGTTTGGTATTTTTTCCTGCTGTTCACAGCGATAACAGTTTCACAAGTTGCATGTACCTGTATGACCCGCCATTCATTTCGCCATCTGATCCTCCCGCTGCTTCTCTTTTTCCCGGCTGTGCTTCAGGCGCAGTCTGAAACGCAGTTACAGTCCGCCTCAGCATTCATTGACGCCCTGGTCGGGCGCAACTGGGAGCGTCTCGAGACGCTGCAGCATCCCACTATGCGCGAGAAGATCACCCGCGAACAATGGTCGCAGCTCATGGATCAGCTCGAAGGATCGGGCGGTAAGGCGGTCCGACATGAACGCTATTCCGCAACGACAAACGGGGGCTATGCCAGCATCGTGCATCGCCTGCACCTTGAAAAGGACTCCATCGGACTTCGCCTCGTCGTCGATACATTGAACCTCGTGGGCGGTTTCTGGATCGATCCGATCAAGAAGGAGTACCGATTTCTCCCGCCGGCGTATGTGGATACCACGGCCTTTACCGAGGAGAACCTCGCGATTGGAACGGAATTCCCGCTGCCGGCACGACTCAGCATTCCGAAAGGGGAAGGGCCGTTTCCCGCCGTGGTACTCGTGCACGGATCGGGTCCCAACGACATGGACGAGACCATCGGCGGCAACAAGATGTTTCGCGATATCGCCCTGGGCCTGGCAAGCCGCGGCGTGATGGTGCTGCGCTATGACAAACGCAGCAAGCTGTATGGCAGCAAGATGAACATCTTCAAAACCACCGTCCAGGAAGAAGTCATCGACGACGCCGTTATGGCGCTGAAGCTTATTGCCGATCGACCCGAAACGGACGATGATCATGTTATTCTGCTCGGCCACAGCCTCGGGGCAGCTCTTGCGCCGGAAATCGCGGCACACGGTGGGGATGTCGACGGCGTTGTCATGCTCGCGCCGATTGCGCGCCCGCTCGAAGTCGTGATCGCCGACCAGCTCCGTTACATCGCGTCAACGCAGGACACACTCACAGCCGAAGAGCAGGGAAAACTGGAGCGCGAGCTGGATAAGAGCGCGAAGATCCAATCCGGCGAACTCGGCAAGAGCAAGCTGCTGCTGGGCATGCCCGCATCGTATTACTATGACCTGCAGAAGCGGGATCAGAAAGCCTACGCACAGCAGCTCGACATCCCCATCTTCATCGCCCGCGGCATCAAGGACTACCAGGCACCGCAGATGGAAATGGTGCTGTGGAAGGAATGGCTGCAGGACAGCGAGCAGGCGCGTTTCCGCGAATATGAGAACTGCTACCACCTGTTCATCGAAACCGAGGCCGAGCCCGGCCCCTGGAATTATCAGCAGGAAGGACATGTCACCGAGAAGCTCATCGATGATCTTGTGCTCTGGTGCCGCAGCTTCGAGCTGACCGGAGAAGGGGAATAGCCGCATATGGCGAAATCCGAAGAGCGAAAACAGCGGAAGACTCAGCGTCGCGTGGACAAGCGCAAAGGCGTTGCGCGGAAGTGGCGAAAGGGTACCGCTCGATGGCAGTATGCCGGCGAGGGTGAAACCGACCACGATCAGGTCGACCGCAAGCTCTCCAATCCCCGCCAGTTTCAGCTCGTCAACGAGGAAGAGGAGCGCGACGCACTGGTCCTGCAGACCGGCGGTACGCATATCCTGCTGCAGGACGGCGACAGTCAGCTGCGCGCGCGTCCCCGGCGCTCGACCACCACCGGTAACACAGGCGCCACTCTGCTTGCCATCGGGGATCTCGTGCGTTACCTCGACATGGGAGAAGACGAAGCCGTCATCACGCATGTGTACGAGCGTGATTCCTATCTGCTTCGCACGTCCATCCGCGATACCGAATACGCGCAGGTGATGGTGGCGAATATCGACCAGGTGTTTGTCATCGCCGCTGCGACGGACGAATTGCTGCGTCCGGGACTCATTGACCGGTACCTCGTGGCCGCGGCCATGGGTGGCATCGATGCGCACATCTGTATCAACAAGATGGATCTGCCGGACGACGAGGGACGTGAATTCGTCGACGATTTGGCGGAGATGTACGAGGGTGCGGGTTACAACGTACTTCTCACCAGCTGCATTACGGGAGAAGGTATCGACGAGATGCGGGAAATGCTGTCAGACCGTCTGTCCGCTTTTTCCGGCCACAGCGGTGTGGGAAAAACGAGCATTCTTAACCGCATGATGCCGGAACTGGACGAAAAGACCAGCGACCTGAGCGACCAGAGTCAGCGCGGCATGCACACCACCACGCACAGCACGCTGTACCCCCTGCCCGAAGGCGGCTACATCGCCGACACGCCCGGCATCCGTGAGTTCGGATTGTTCCAGTTCGACAAGACCGACCTGCACACCTATTTTCCCGATTTTCTCGAACACGCCGACCAGTGCCGTTTCCCCTCCTGCACGCACACCCACGAACCCGGCTGCGCCGTCAAAGACGCCGTCGAAACCGAAGACATCCATCCCCTGCGCTATCGCAACTACCTCCAGATCCTCGAGTCCGAAGACGACGA
>PKTF01000165.1 GCA_002869275.1 Ignavibacteria bacterium
ACTTGTGTTCGTCAGTGTGCAGGACAGCGGTGTCGGCATGGAGGCGCATCGCGTGGCATCGCTCTTCGATATTGCGGATGCGCGCAGCACCCTGGGAACGGAGAAGGAAAAGGGATCGGGACTGGGATTAATCCTCTGCAGGGAGCTAATGGCACTGCACGGGCAGTCGATCAATGCGAAATCAATAATAGATGAAGGTACAACGATGACCTTCACCCTTGAATTGGTGGAATAATACGATTCTTCTACCTGACGGCCTTCAGGTTTCCCATCACCCCATGCTTCCTGTATTCAGCGAATAGCTGTCCCCAGGTCGTGTCATCCATCCAGCGCTCAAACGTCTTTCTGTCCTTCAATGGCCAGCGATAGTAATCGTGGTAGACTTCTGATCCGGCGACGAACATGTGCACGAGAGGCGTGTGGAAAAAGAGTTTCTGGATGCCCTTCAACGGACCAAACCATAAAAGATCCCCTACACGGCTCGCGCCGTTGTCACCCACCTCGAATCCCCAGTTTACCCCGCTGACATCATCACCGACGATTTCAATATCCCGGACATCCCCCGTGCCGAGTCCGCGATCATGTGCAAGCCGCACGTATTTCAGGTCCCGCAGGGGATCGAAGCCCATCATCTTGGCGGCGACAGCGTCAATGGCAACCTGATCATCGCTGGCCAGGATGACGTTCTTGATCTCGGGATACATCGTCCGCGGACCAGGACCGTTCCCGGCAGTCGTCCCATCCATCACCGCAAAAACGCCGCTGTGAATTTCTTTTTGAATCGCGAGCAGATCGACGAGTGTTTCGTGAATCCATGTATGCGTGTAATGACGTTTTGTGTTGAGCAGCCCGCCGAAAGCGTTTTTCATCGCCCCGGTCGTCGTCGTGTAGATATGACATTTCACCGTGGGCAGATGGATGATGTTTTTTCCGAAGAAATATTCTGGGATATGGATCCCTTCCGGAAAAATGCGCGGCAGGACCATCATTTCAGCTTTGGGCTCGTACTTCACCCATGTCATGTCCTCTTCCTTGAAATTGAAGAGTACCGGGATGTCGTATTCCTTGAAAATGGGCACATAGCCGTTCAGGTCTTCACCCTTGAACGCATCGGTGACTACTGTCTTGTTTTGAACGCAGGTCACGTCGTCGTATCCGTGTTTCCCGAGTGCCTGCACGACAGCTTCAAGCTGCCATGGAGTGGTATTGGCACCGGGGAAGGGGAAATGCCAGGAAATATTGTCCTTGAGAATGGTCGTCCTGGAAGGATCCAGGGCTTCCTGCATTCCGCCGAGTTCCATCAGACGGATATAGTCATCGAGAACGGTGTCAGGAGTGGTGTGCAGTACGGCTACTTTGCTCTTCATGGATTTCAAGTTAGATAGATGATGACGACGACAGATGCTGCCCAGAGAAAGACGTTCAGCAACAGTGGTTTGTCCGACAGGAATTCAGTTGTCGGATCTCCACCAGTCTGTTTCTGATGGACGAGATAATAGTAACGGAAGAGTCCGTACAGCACGAAGGGCACTGTGTAGAGCAGTTCCTTTCCGAATTTTGCTACTGTTTCATCCGATACCGTGTACAGGATATAGCAGATGAGTGTCGATGCCGTGACGAGCGATATCATCTGATCCAGGAAATATGTGCTGTACTCCATCAGTACGGGTCGATGAATGTGCGCGTCGTGTTCCATGACGGTTAATTCATGGCGTCGTTTGCTGAACCCGAGAAAGAGTGCGAGAAGGGAAGTGCAGATGAGCAGCCATTCTGAGATGGGCACGTCAATGATGACCGCCCCGGCGACGATGCGCAGAACAAACGATGCTGCGATAGTCATCACGTCCACGATCACTGCACGTTTCAGCGCATAGGAATAGACCACATTCATCACGAAATAAAAGCACAGCACCAGCGCGAACTGCGGATGAATAAACCAGGCAGCTCCGAGTGTCAGAGGTACGAGGATGATGACCACAATCCCTGCTACGGATACAGGCAGGGCTCCAGATGCGATCGGTCGCAGTTTCTTTACCGGGTGTGTACGGTCGGATGATGCGTCTACGATATCGTTGAGAACGTAGATCGCGCTGGCGATCATGGAAAAAAGGAAAAAGCCGGCGACAGCCAGCAGGAGAATCTCACCGTCAAACAAATGTCGTGAGAACAGCACAGGCGAGAGGACAAAAACATTTTTTGTCCACTGCTTGATCCGCATTGTCCGCAAAACCATGCTCGTGCGTGATCCTGCAGAAACATCAGGTGATTTGTGTTCGCCGCTCATCCTTCCCGACGCCAATAGGCGAAAAATGTATCGATGGCCTTCCTGATTCCAGCGAGACGATTGGCCAGGCTGACGAAAGTGGGTTCCACTTGCTGCTGAAGGATGTTTTCGAGCCGGTAAATGTTCTCGGTCACCTTGCGCAGGTTGTCGACTGCTTCAGTGACTTTCTCCCGGTTGTCTGTAACGACACGGAGGGCTTCCTCCGTGCGGTCGGATACCTGCTGGATACTTCGAAGCGTCGGAACGGCCTCATCACTGATTTTCTGGACGCTTTCGTTCACATCCTGCAGGACTTTCTGTGCACGCAACAGCACACTGACGAGGACAAAGAGCACGATGACTCCTGCCAGGGTCAGAAGAATGAGAAGAATATCCTGAAGCACATCCATGGCATCCCCCTTGTATCACGAGGATAATAATGGGAAGATCGGGACCTTCCACTGAATACATGTAAGACGGTCAGTACTGAGAAGTTCAGGCCGAGGGGGCTTCGCCGCCTTTGTCACGCTCATGCTTGTAGGCGTCGACGCCGGCCTTCACGGCGTTTTTCAGCTTGTCTCCTTCACCGGCCACCTTGCCTTTTGCGCCGGTTAAAATCTGCTCGGCATCTTCAAGAAGACTGTCCGCCCGTTTTTTCGCATCAGAGATCAGCGCGGTGGATTTATCCTTGCCTTCGTTGATGATAGTCTTGGCTTTCTCCTGCGCATCCTGAAGGTAGACCTCGAGATCATCGGCGAGTTCACCGCCTTTTTTTACGAGATCATTTCGAAGCTCCTTGCCGGGCTTCGGGGCGTACAGCAGTGCTATGACACCTCCCGCGATCGCGCCGGAGAGGAATCCGAGCAGGAGATTGCGGTTGGAATGGTCAGACATACAAACTCCTTCCTGTTGGGATAGTAGCGGGGGAATGAGGGTTACAGTTGGTCGGAGTAGCGCTCGGGGAGTTCGTCGTATCCCGCCCGCAGCTTCAGCATGGTATCCTGCATGGATTCAGAGATGACTTTCGTATCACCGATAACCGGCATGAAATTCGCATCTCCGCTCCAGCGGGGCACGATGTGCATATGAACATGCTGGTCGATTCCAGCTCCTCCGACACGGCCGATATTGGATCCGATATTGAATCCCTGCGGGTGCATGACGGTTTCCAGCACGCGCAGCCAGTCCCGCGTCACCTCTGTCATCTCACGGTAACATGCATTCTCGAGCTCGAAATACGAACCGGTATGCTGTCTCGGGATAATGAGAAGGTGGCCGCTGTTATAAGGATAAAGATTCAGCATCGTGAAACAGTGCCTGTGGCGCCGCACGAGATAATGCTCGTCGTCCTGATTGGAAGCAAGGGCGTTGCAAAAAACGCAGCCCTTGTCTTCCTCAGGAGTTCCGAATGACTGAATGTACTGCGATCTCCAGGGAGACCAGAGCCTATCCATTCTTCAACGACTAGCTGTTTTTCTTCTTATGTCTGTTCTTGCGCAAGCGTTTTTTCCGCTTGTGCGTCGCCATTTTGTGGCGCTTTCTTTTCTTGCCGCAAGGCATAGGGCCTCCAATCAAGAGTGAATGAAACAATCAGTGAAATATCGTTGTCGTTTCTACGAATCGAATTCCGATTCAAGCAGCTGTTTGGCATTGATCCCGTACGATGACGAGGGATCAATATCCCGCGCTTTGATGAACCACTCACGCGCGGCTTCAACGTTCCCAGCATTCAAATTGACAATACCGAGATTGTAGTGTCCCAGCTGATGGTCGGGATGCCTGGCAACCGCGGTTTCCATCTCTCTGATGGCGTTCGCGTATTGCTGAAGTTCAAAATAACAAATTCCGAGGTCAACTCGCGCATCGGGATTATCGGGATTTCCTTCGAGGTATTTAATGTACTGCACGATTGCCTGATCTGTGAGATTGGCATCGTGAAGCTCGTTCGCATAGCGTAACCGGGTCTCATCGTCATCCGGATGCTGGTCGATGTAGGCACGCAGCTGGTTGAGACGCTCCAGATCTATCTGCGGCTGCTGCGCCGCCGGAGGTCCATTCTGAACGTTCGCCTGATCGGGAGTATCAGTCCCGGAAACAGAGGGGAGGAAGGACGCCGTGAGAACCGCACCGAGAACCATCGAGGCAACACAGATAATGACCCACTGTGTTGTCGTGAACAGCGCTGCGCCATGCTCAGGTCGCCCAGCAGGCGATTTCTCTTTCTTCACAGCCTTTGCATTCTGCTGCCTGGAAGGGCGTGCGGGTGGAGCCGCCGCTGCTGCGGACTTCACATCTTCGACAGGCTGTGCCGCCAGCTCTTCACCGCAGAGATCACAGAGGGTCACCGAATCCGGCAGAGCGGACCCGCAACTGGGACATATACGTTTTTCTTCTGCCATTATTCCTTCGCTTTCAGATTAGCATCCACACCGGAACGCAGTTCTTTCGAAACCTTGAAGATGGGTACGTAGTGTTCATCGACGAATACCTCTTCACCAGTGCGCGGATTCCGCGCCATCCGAGCTTTGCGCTTCTTGACTTTGAAGCTGCCAAAGCCGCGAATTTCGATAGAATGCCCATCTTTCAGGGCCTGACTCACCGTGGCCAGAAACCCATCCACCACCGCCTCGGTTTCGACCTTGGTCAAACCTGTCGCGGCTGCAATGTTATCTACGATGTCTGCTTTTGTCACGATGTACCTTCCGGAAGTGTTAGTAATTAAATCTGTATTCCAGCGGAGTGCGATTGTGCATTCGCGTCCCCATCTGCTCGATGGTCTTACGGGTTTCCGTCCCCATAAGGAGATCGAACAGCTTTTCACTCTCACGTTCACGCACAATGCGCGGTTCACCCTGGATTTTCCCCAGGTTTCCCGCAATGGTGACTGCGGTGAGCAGTGTGCCGAGCGTATCGATCAGTCCGCTGTCATACGCCTGTTCACCGGTATAGATACGACCGTCCGCGAGGCTGCGAACGGAATCTTCGCTCAGACCACGTCCGCGGACCACAACATCCACGAACTGATCGTATACGTTGTCAATGGTTTTCTGAAGAAATGCTCTCTCGTGCTCGCGCATCGGCCGAGACGGATTGCCGAGGTCCTTGAACTCACCGGATTTGATCGTGGTATTCTGTACGCCGATTTTGTCAAGCAATTCGCGAAAATTCGTGAATTCAGAGATCACTCCGATGCTGCCTGTGATGGTACCGGGGTTCGCGACGACGCGCGATGCGCCGCAGGCGATGTAATAGGCCCCGCTTGCCGCGACCGACCCCATCGAGGCGACAACGGGGGTACCGAGCTTGCGTGTGCGGCGCACTTCTTCATATATCTCGTGACTCGGAACGACACCGCCGCCGGGTGACTCGAGCCGCAGTACGATTGCCTTGACCGAACTGCGGTCGCGGTACTTCCGCAGCTGACGGATGACGTCTTCGGAATCGACGAGAACGTCTGTAACCTCAATCAGGGCAACGCGTCCGCTGCTGCTGCCGCCGGTTGTTTCATCGTAGGTGTCCACACTTGAAGCAGTGACGGCAGTGGCGAGCATGAAAACGGAGAACGCAAGCACAATAAACCCCACGCCCGCAGTTGCGACCGCAATACCCAGTATCCATTTTCCAGCTGAACTCATTTTTTCTACGCTCAATATCCAGTAACTTATTGAGGATCATAAAGTTACAAAAAACATATTCTATTGTCAATCAAAAACATTTCTGTAAGTGCGTCCGTGGCAATTGACTAGGGGATTGCAGTCCGGACCTGATTCAGGGAAACAGGCATCAGGTAAGAGGATTTGCCTCATGTCATGGAAAGCGATGACGGGAAACTCATCAGCCTGCTTCGTATATTACCAGAATGGAAGAACTACTACAATTGGCCGGAACGGCGCTCGCCGCCTATCTGATCGGGTCATTCCCCACGGCATATCTGCTCGTCCGCGGCAAGAGTGGAAAGGACCTTCGCTCTGAGGGAAGCGGCAATATCGGAACGCTCAACGCTTTCGAGGTCACCCGCTCACGCAGAGTGGGAATCGCCGTGCTGCTGATCGATCTCCTGAAAGGGGCGTTGCCCGTCGCCATCGTCCACCTGACCGGCGGTGGATTTCTCCTCGGCAGCGCAGCCCTGCTCGGCGTGGTCCTCGGACACAATTATTCCCCCTGGATCGGATGGAAAGGGGGACGCGGCCTGGCTCCCGCTGCAGGGGCGTCCTGCGCGTTGAATCCCCTGATACTCGCAATCTGGGGACTGTTCTGGCTCGCAGCATATTTTCGTTCGCGCGATGTGCATTTCGGAAACCTGGCAGCGACTGTCCTCATGCCGTTCCTCATACTGCTGCTGCCTGAACTCATCTCACAGGGAAACTTTCTTGAAGCCGGCAGCGTGTATCACGTGGTCGTGCTCGGGTTCGTGCTGGCCACGATCGTCTTTCTCAAGCATATTCAGCCGTTGCGCGAACTCATCGCCCGGCGCAGTAATTCATAACTATGTCTCTCAATCTGATTGAATCATGAAGTACACACGATCTATTCTCAATGTTTCGCTGCTTGCCGTCCTGATCTTCGCGCAGACCGGTCTGCAGGCGTGCCAATCCGAGAATCGACCCGAAGGCCGCGGCGCAAAAATCGTCAGCCGCACCGAAACCGGCGGTGATGATATTGCGGAATCTCGTAGAAACGCAATTACCAGGGCTGTCGAACATGTGAGTCCCGCCGTGGTGGGTATCAATGTTACGGAAATCCGTGAACGACGAATGCACCCCTTCTGGAGGATGTATTTCGGCGAACAGTATACTCCCGTGCAGAGTGTCGGTTCAGGGTTTGTGATTTCCGAAGACGGCTATATCGTCACGAATGACCATGTGGCGGGCCGGGCAGACAGAATCGTCGTGACGATGACCGATGGCAGCAAGCACCCCGCGCAGCTCATCGGTACCGATCCCGTCACGGATATCGCGCTGATCAAGATCGAGGCCGAACATCCGCTGCCATGGATCGAATTCGGAAACTCCGATGACGTGATCGTCGGTGAGTGGAGCATCGCCTTCGGCAACCCGTTCGGTTTTTTCTCCGCGAGCGCCAAACCGACAGTCACAGTCGGTGTCATCAGCGCCACACAGATCAACCTCGAGCGTAGAGAAGAGAAGATCTATAGAAAGATGCTGCAGACCGATGCCGCCATCAACCAGGGAAACAGCGGCGGTCCGCTGGTCAACAGTGAGGGCGAAGTCATCGGCGTCAATACCGTCATCTACACGCCGAATGAAGGAAGCATCGGACTGGGATTCGCCGTCCCTGTTAACCGCGTCCGCGAAATCATACGGATCCTCATGGAGGAAGGCACTGTCGACCGTAACTTTATCCCGGGATTTCGCGTGCAGGCGGTGAACGAGGCCATCGCACAGGCATACAGTCTGGAAAAAACCGAAGGAGTGATTGTGACACAGATCACGGACCGAGGCGGTGTCGCAGCTAAATCCGGATTGCAGGTCGCAGATATCATACTCAGTGCGAATGATGAACCTGTGTTTGCCATCAACGTTCTCGAGAACCAGATTCGCTATTCTATTAAGGGAGAGACGCTTTTACTCCGCGTATTGCGGGACAACAGCATCAGAGACATTGAACTCAATCTTGAATGACGAGGATTCCATGATTCAACGCTATACCCGCCCGGAGATGGGCACGCTCTGGACAGATGAGGCGAAATTTCAAACCTGGCTCGACATCGAAATCTATGCCTGTGAGGCGCAGGCGGAACTCGGTTTGGTACCAAAAGAAGCCATTCCAGTGATACGCGAGCGTGCTGATTTTTCAGTGCAGCGCATCAATGAGCTGGAAAAAACACTCAACCATGATGTCATCGCCTTTCTGACAAACGTCGCCGAGAACGTGGGGGAGAACTCTCGATTCATCCACCTCGGACTTACATCCTCAGATATCGGTGATACCGCGCTGGCCGCCATGATACGGCGATCCGGCCTCGTCCTGCGCGAAGGTGTTGAGGGTCTGATCAAGGTGATCAACGCAAGGGCAAAAGAATTCAAATACACTCCGATGATCGGCCGCACACACGGTATTCATGCCGAACCGATGACCTTCGGACTCAAACTCGCTCTGTGGCATGAAGAAATGCTGCGAAATCTTGAACGGCTCGACCGCGCCATCGAACGCATTTCTTTCGGTAAAATCAGTGGGGCGGTGGGAACATACGCGAATATCAGTCCCACGGTTGAGGAATATGTCTGCCGGAAAATGGATTTGAAACCTTCGCCGATCAGCACACAGATCCTGCAGCGGGACCGTCATGCGGAATTTCTTTCCACCCTGGCCATCATCGGGGGATCACTCGAGAAATTCGCAACGGAAATCAGGCATTTGCAGAAAACCGAGGTCCTCGAGGTCGAGGAATACTTCGCCAAGGGCCAAAAAGGAAGTTCGGCGATGCCGCACAAACGTAATCCGATCACCTGCGAGCGCGTTGCAGGCATGGCCCGGCTTCTGCGCGGGTATGCCATGGGTGGACTCGAAAATCAGTCCCTGTGGCATGAACGCGATATCACCCATTCGTCCGTCGAACGTGTGATCCTCCCAGACGCGACAATCGCCCTGGACTATATGCTCGCAAAAATGACGTCCATCGTTGAGAAATTCTTCGTGTACCCTGACAACATGCTTCGTAATCTGAATGGGACGCGCGGCTTGATTTTCTCGCAGCAGGTGCTCCTGGCACTGACGAAAAAAGGGATGCTCCGAGAAGATGCGTACCGTATCGTGCAGGGGCACGCGATGCGGGTATGGAAAGAAGAGGTCCACCTGCGCGAACTCGTAACTGCAGACGAGGAAATACGCGCCATACTTACTGACGAGGATATCGACGCATGTTTTGACGTCAACAGGGGTACGAAGCATGTCGATATGATTTTCGCGCGTCTCGGTCTCGGATAAACTCCTGATTAATGCTGTTTCAAGGCGCCTCTCATGCCACATGGGAGGTGCCTTTCTCTTTGTGTGCTCCACACAGGGCTTTCTTACTGTTTATTAATGAGGTATTCAGATGACCGAAAGGAAGCCGGTGTATATTTCATCTTGAAATCGGATAAAAATCACGGTTTCGTCCCATCCAGACCCACGGAAAGGCTCGGCTGTTCCATGAACCCGCAAACCCATACATCAATTCTCGTCTTCCGCAACCGTGAACGGCGGTTCGGTCTCATGCTGGATCAGGTCCGCGAGGTGCTGCCTGCATTCGAGATCACAGCGACTCCCGGGATCGCCGAGAAGTATGTCGGATTGATAAGCCTCCGCGGTGAGGTGTTGCCGGTCCTGGATGCTGCACGCTTCAGCAATGATACAGCCACGAAGCTTCGTCCTCAGCATCAATTCGTGATTGCCAGGTCGGGTTCTCAGACGGTGGCGGTATTGGTGGAGGATATTGTCGATCTGGTGGAACGGGACAATGTCGTCCTCGAGAGGCGGGAGTTCCTTGAGAACGGTGTCACAGGGATGCAAGGCGTGTTTCTGCATGAAGGCGAGATGGTTATGCTCGTGAATCTGGATGAAATGCTGCCGAATCCATCCAAGGAATCCGCCACTCTCATGGTCGATGAAACCGAATTGTTGGCGGGAGAGGGGTAACACATGATGACTGACCCGATTATGAGGAATATCGAAAGTGAACTGCCGCTGGACGGAGCTCTGCGCCGCATCGAACTTTACCTTGGATTGCGATATCAGCCGCATCAGTGGAGCGATGTTCTGCGCATGCTGAAACCCGCAGTCAAAGAGCTTGGTCTTGCGAACATGGCTGAATGTGTTACCTGGCTCGCCGAAGGTGAGATCACAAGCGATGCGATTCGCATACTCGCAAAACACCTGACGATCGGTGAATCGTATTTCTTCAGGGAGATCGTTGTGTTTTCACTGCTGAAGGAACACGTACTTCCGGAATTGATGAAACGCAAGGCCGAGCATGACGCAAGGTCGATTCGGATCTGGAGCGCCGGATGCAGCACGGGTGAGGAAGTGTACTCGCTTGCAATTCTTCTTGACTCCTTCCTGCGCGAAAAAGAGGGGTGGACATACAGCGTATTAGGTACCGACATCAATCCCATTGCCATCGAACGCGCTCAGAGTGGGATCTACAGGGAATGGTCCTTCCGCGATATTTCTGAGGACCTTATTCGTGACTACTTCACTCTGCAAAATGATGGTCGGCGAAAAGTCGTCGATCGCGTGCGCGAAAACACTGATTTTCACTATCTCAATCTGGTAGAAGCTCCCAATCACTATCCCGCCGGATTCGACATCGTTCTCTGCAGGAATGTGCTGATGTATTTCACACGTCCGAACGTACAGAAGATTGTGCATGGATTCCGGCGATCAGTCGTGGAGTCAGGCTGGCTGATCCCGAGTCTGACCGAAACGACCCTGATCAATAATCCCGGTTTCGATGGTGTGCGTTTCGGAGATGCCACATTGTTCAGGAAGCAGGCACGCATCGCCCACATTCTGTCTCTCAGGCACAGGAAAGAAATTACGGAGATCGAGCGACAGGAGGCTCCACGAGAAAAACAGAAAAAGGGCGGCTCCTTTACACAAATTCTGAAATCCGCCGAGAAGCAGGAGATCACGAAGCAGACGGCTACGCCATCTTCAAAGCGGCCGTCTGAAGACAAAACCCTCACACCCAGGATCAACCCGGCAGTACCTGAGACTTCGGATGAACGTCGTCTGCAGTCCCCCGTAAAACAGGAGGAGCAGCTTCCTCTCGCGGCGGAGGCCATACCGTCTCAGAATCCTGTGCTCGATGCGGCGATGCATCTTGCGGATGAGGGGAAGCTCGAGGAAGCGCTCACCAAGGCCAGGAGTGCCGTTGACGACACCAAAATGGATGCCAATGCGCGTTTCATTTATGCGACGATCCTCAGAGAATCTGGTGAAACCTCGCGGGCGATGAAGGAATTTCAGCGTGCGTTGTACCTGGACCCCGATTTTATTCCCGCACATTTCGCCATGGGAAGTCTGTATCGGCATCTGGGACAGCATGATCGCGCACATCGTCATCTGCGCAACGCGCTGAATCTGCTGAAATCCTATCACGACAAGAATGCGGTGGTGCTCCCTGGTGAAATCAGTGCAGGACGCATGATCGATATTATCCAAACCATGATCGAACAATGAGAACAGCAGAACAGCAAATCAAAAAGGCAGACAGCAAATCATGGGCAGAGATTCGTTCTCTGTTCAATGATGTTCGGAATGCCCTTGGAGACGACGACACACTGACTTCAGAATTGGAAGCTGAGCTGCTGCGCAGGCGCGCGGTGGAATTCGCACGCGAAACTGAGCGTCGCGATGCGGAGGAGACGAGCAGAGAGGATTATCTGCTGTTTTCGCTGGGCAAGGACACCTACGCCATACCCTGTGAGCATATCGAAGAAGTGATCCCACTGCAGAACCTCGTTGCTCTGCCCCGCACAAACCGATACATCATGGGAATTTCCAGCAATCGCGGTGTCCTGATCGCCATCATCGATCTCAAAAGGATACTGAATATCCCCGCCTCGGAACTGACCACAATGCATCGCGTGATCGTTGCCCGGCATGAAACGTACCATGTCGGATTCCTGGTCGATGTCGTGCACGGAATGCGCAGCATTGATATGAAACTGATCAAGAATCTACCCCAGGAATTGAATGAGCGGACTCAGCGGTTTCTGCGAGGGGTGGCGGAGGATGACATGCATATCCTCAATCCCATTGAAGTCGTCAAAGAAATAGGATCGAGTTCCGAACAGAGTATGAATACACAGCCCCGGGAACAGCACGGACAGGTGCAATCATGACATGGTTTGCAAACCTCAGAACGAAATCAAAACTGTTAATCGGCTTCGCGGTCGTCATCGTGTTTCTGCTGGCGCTGATCGCGGTGGAAAACGTACAGTCGAATCGCTCGCTCGTTGAATACGAAGCCATCATAGACATTCAAATCCCCCTGAACCAGGCCGGGAATGACCTTGTCAGCGATCTCCTGCGGGAGAGAATGCTCTTTCAGCAGGTGCTCGCATATGCCAGTCCGACGCCGGCCGGAACGGAATTCGCGGAAATCCGGGATCTGTTCCTCCAGCAGCAGCGGCGCGTCGCGGCAGGACTTACATCGACCAAGAGCTTATTCGCGAAATCGGAAAAGCACCTGATGGAAAGCACGCTCAGCACGAGCTTCAGCAATGCCCAGAGACAGTTTCTCAGGACATTCCGGCTGCAGGAAGCATACGATGAGATGGCTGTTCAGGTTGTGAATCATATCGAATCAGGGGATCTGCAGTCCATCCGGGCGAAGGAACCACAGATGTCCGAAAACATGGTTGCCTTTTTCAGTGCGGTGGACCTCTTTTCCCACGAGATGAAAAATCTGTACGGTGCCTCGAAAAAACAGATCGAGGATATCGAGAGCACCGCACTGATCGCGCGCATTCTGATTTTCGGAATTGGAATCGCCCTGGTCATCTTTTTCGCCACCACGATCAGCAGGCTCATCTCCCAGCCCCTGAGCGAAGCGACAGAAATTGCGGATCGCCTGGGACAGGGAGATACAACGGTACCCATCCAGACCGACCGGCGTGATGAAGTGGGAGAACTGCTGAAAACACTCGAAAAACTGCGTGCCAACAGTGATCATGAGGCGCAGGTTGCAGCACGGATCGCCGACGGAGATCTCACTGTGGAAATCACGCCGTTGTCGGACAAAGACATACTCGGACAGGCGCTCTCACGCATGGTTCAGCGACTGCGTACACAGATTCGTGAGATGATCGAGGGCATCAATGTTCTGGCCTCGGCAACAGCGGAACTTTCCTCGACAATGGTGCAGATCGCTGCCGGTGCACGGGAAACAGCATCCGCGGTGAATGAAACCGCTTCGACGCTCGTCGAGGTCAAGCAGGCTTCGCAGCTCTCCAACCAGAAGGCGAAGACGATCTCCGATGACACACAGGAAACTCTCGTGGTATCGAGAGATGGTGTGGTTTCGATCGACCAGAGCATCAAGAGCATGGAGAATATCCGTGAGCAGATGCGCGGTATCGCAGAAAGCATCATCAAGCTCAGTGAACAGAGCCAGGCTATCGGCGACATCGTGACTTCGGTGAACGAACTTGCGGAACAGTCCAACATCCTCGCGGTCAATGCGGCGATCGAAGCAGCGAAGGCCGGCGAGTACGGCAAAGGTTTCACAGTCGTCGCACGTGAAATCCGTAATCATGCCGAGCAGTCCAAGCAGGCGACATCGAAAGTGCGCTCCATCCTGATCGATACACAGAAAGCGACTGCATCAGCCGTCATGGTTGCAGAGCGGGGTACGAAACTCGCGGAGGACGGTGCCCAGTTATCCACCGTATCAGGAAAGGCTATACAGACGGTGATGCAGGGCATCAATGACACAGCCGAGTCGATGCTGCAGATCTCTGCCTCCGCGAAGGAACAGGTGGTCGGGCTCGACCAGGTCACCACCGCGATCCAGCATATCAAGGCGGCAAGTGAGCAGAACGTCGAATCGATCCATCAGGTCGAGTTGACGGCCCAGAACCTGAAAGAACTCGGCACGCGGCTTCAGCGCTTCGTCGAACGCTACAATCTGTAATTCACGCACGAATGGTTTCAGACGATGATGGACGAAGAATTCTTACAGAAACTGCAAGAGGCGTTTGCGATCGAAGCGGATGAACATTTCCGCATGATCACAAAGTGTCTTGGCGAAATCGAAGACGTCGATCCCGCGGATGCGCAGGATGCGATCGAACTGGTGTTTCGTGAAGCGCACAGCTTGAAAGGTGCTGCACGCGCCGTCAATCGCAGTGACATCGAGGCATTGTGCCAGGGTATGGAAAGCCTTCTTGCAATGTGGAAAAAGGATTACTCAAGTATTGCGAAGGAACATTTCGGCATTCTCGACCAGTGCCTTTCTCTGCTCGAGGAATACCTTCAGAGCGAAACCGAGCGCTCCCTGACCAGTGAACCGCTGCAATCTCTCGTAGACCAGATGAAAATGTACAGTGCGTCGAAAAATGATCTGCGCATGCCTTCGAATATTTCAGATATCCTTTCGCCTCCGCCGCCACCTGATCTGCCCGAGATCGAGAAGACAAACGGGACGGTGCCGCGTAATGGCACCGCACCCACTGTCGAGAAGAAGCCTGGTCCTGCAAATGACGCGGCATCCGAAGAGGAAGAATCCGGCCCGAGCCCCATGCCGGCTGCCGACAACCGGCGCAGCCCTGTTACACCAGTTGATCTGCCGGCACTGCAGTTGCCAAAGAACGGAAACGGGAACGGAACTCATGCAAAATCCGACGCACCACAGCAAAAAGAGAAAGAAGCGTCCGGACTTAAACGCGTTGCCAGGGAGACAGTACGCGTATCGATCACAGAGCTGGAATCTCTCTATCGAAAGACTGAGGAACTCAGTTCCATCAAGTTCATGATCGGCCGTACATCGTCAGATTTGAGGCTGGTTGTTGATCAGTGTCGTTCCTGGCTGCGCGAATACCAGAAATATCGGCAAGGTGTGCTGGAGGGCATCGAGGTTGGTGATACCAGAATTGGTTCAGGGGAGCATACCGCCGAACAGTACGAGAAACTTCTGCATTTCGTGAAATGGACCGCCCGACAGATCGAGGGAGTGGAGGCTTCCGTCACAAAAGGCATCGAAGACGGACGCGGCACGATGTATATTATGGACTCCATGTCGGATTCAATGATGGACCAGGCTAAGCATCTTTTGCTGATGCCTTTCGCATTGCTGACGGACTCGATTGCCCCGATGGTACGGAAGCTGGCACGGGATCTGCAAAAAACCGTGACATTCCATGTCGAAGGCGACGAGGTGCGTATCGACAAACGGATCCTCGAAGCATTGAAGGATCCGCTGATTCACATGCTGCGCAATAGTATCGATCACGGGATCGAGGAGCCTTCTGTACGCGAACGCGCCGGGAAAACGCCTGAGGGTCGAATCGAGCTGAAAATATCCATTCGTGACGACAGCCGTGTCGAAGTGCTGATGCGTGACGATGGAAGCGGTATCGATACCGTCGCATTGAAGAAGCGCGCAGTGCGCGAAGAGATTATCAAGGAGGAAGACATTGACAAGCTGGATGAAACAGATGCACTGGCATTGATTTTCCATTCCGGCCTGTCTACCAGTTCCATCATTACCGATGTTTCCGGCCGTGGGGTTGGAATGAGTATCGTTCGCGAGAACGTTGTGGCACTCGGGGGCGATGTGACCGTCAGCTCTGAGAAGGGAAAGGGAACAACGTTCCGGCTGACGCTTCCCGTTTCGCTATCGAACTCTCGCGGAGTGCTCGTTCGCAGTTCGGGGCGCATGTACATCGTTCCGCTGCAGCATGTCGCACGGGGTATGATGATGCACCGCGAAGACTTCACCGTGATCGATGGTAAGTCGGTGATGGAATATGCCGACCGTAAAATCCTGATCAAGAAGCTGGAAGATCTTCTCGAGATGCCTACCGTGAAACGTGCGGAAGAGCATAGCGACGCAACCGTGCTCGTGCTGCAACTTGGCGGAAACAATATCGCGATGGAGGTTGACGAGATCATGTGGGAGCAGGACGTCGTCATCAAACCTCTGCCCGAACCGGTTTCACGCGTGCAGACGATCGCGGGCGCCAGTCTGCTGAGTACGGGTGAACTGGTACCCGTCCTGAATGTGCCTGATCTGTTTGACCACGCCAGGAGCTCCAGACTCGCAGCCACGACTGAGAAGAATAAGTCTGAGGACGCAGTACTCTCGAGACTTCTGGTCGTGGATGATTCGATTACCTCCCGCGTACTCCTGCATGATATTCTGATATCCGCAGGATACAGTGTAAAAACAGCTGTCGATGGCATCGATGCGCTCACATGTCTGAGAGAGGAGGAATATGATCTGGTGGTATCGGATGTCGAGATGCCGCGAATGAATGGTTTTGAACTCACCGAAGCTGTCCGCAATGATGAGAAGATGCACGATATGCCTGTGATTCTCGTCACGGGTCTGGAATCCAAAGAGGACCGTGAACGCGGATTCGATGTCGGAGCGAATGCCTACATCATCAAGAGCAGCTTCGACCAGAGTAATCTCATTGAAGTCATCGAGCGATTGATCTGATGACGTCGGTATTCGTCATAGCACAATCAGCAGTGACAGCGGAGCATATCCAGCATGTTCTTTCCGTGTCGAAAGATCTGGAGATCGTACGGATCAGTTTAGGGGAAGATGGCTATCTGAACCATCTGCAGCGAAGCAAGGCTGACATCGTTGCCATCGACAGTTCACGTGGAGAATCGGAAACCGACAGGATCACTCAGGAGATCATGCATACGCATCCACTTCCTGTTGTGATCCTGGCCAGTGCCGGATTGCATAATGGCGTGTCACAATCGATCCACGCCCTCGAAGCAGGCGCGTTGACCGTACTGCAACTACCTGATAATACTCATGAAGAACAGTCCCGTCGTGCAGCTGCCGACGTCTGCAAGAGCTTGCGACTGATGTCGGAAGTCAAGGTGGTCAGACGCTGGGAGAGTACCTTGTTCGAATCGATTGCAAAAGCAGGGAATAACGATGAGCATGAAGAAGAGTGTAAGAATGCAATCGAAATCGTGGTTATCGGTGCGTCAGCCGGTGGAACAAATGCCCTTCAGGTGGTATTTGATACGCTCCCGGCCGATTTTCCTGTCCCCATTCTCGTGGTGCAGCATATAGCGGCGGGATATGTGGACGGTCTTGTCCGCTGGCTTTCGGAACAATGCGCACTTCCGGTTGTTCTCGCCGAGAGTGGGATCATACCGCAGCCCGGATGTATCTACCTCGCTCCGGATAATCATCACTTGACAGTTGACAGAAAGCGTTGTATTCTGTTGACGAATGAGGAGTCCGTCAACGGATTCCGGCCAGCCATTGCCCGACTATTTTCCAGTGTGCATGATGTTTACGGTGCACATACCGCCGCTGTTCTGCTGTCAGGTATGGGCAACGACGGTGCGGCTGAGATGCGGCAGCTCTACGATGCTGGTGCGTGCACCATTGCGCAGGATAAGGAAACCTCACTGATCCACGGTATCCCAGGAGAGGCGATCAAACTTGCGGCTACACGGCACATTCTGCCCGTGCAAGAGATCGGCAAGAAACTTGACGTACTGACTAGAATCAGTCCGTCAGATACCATGAGAGATGAAACAGGAAGCACTGAAAACCTCTAATTTGGAAAACATGTCCACCGGAATAGAAATACTTGTCGTTGAAGACAGTCCCACCCAGGCACTGAAACTCAAGTATATCCTGGAGAAGCAGGAATACGCTGTCCGACTGGCCGTCAATGGCCGAGAAGGACTGGAGGCCATTGAGCAGCGCAGACCGACGATGGTGATATCGGACGTCCTCATGCCGGAGATGGACGGGTATGAGTTCTGTTCCACCATCAAAAATGACGACGATCTCAAGGATATCCCTGTCATTCTTTTGACGACCCTTTCCGATCCGCAGGACATCATCCGTGGACTCGAGAGCGGGGCCGACAACTTCCTCAATAAGCCGTACAGCGAGGAAGCCCTGATGTCGCGTATCAAGTACATCCTGATCAACATGGATGTACGATCGCGAACGCGCACGGGCATGGGTATTGAAATTTATTTCGCCAATAAGAAGCACTACCTGACTTCCGAGCGCATTCAGATTATCGATCTGCTGCTCTCCACTTATGAAAATGCTGTAGAAAAGAACCGTGAACTCGAGCAGACCAACAAAAAACTGCGCAATGTACAGGAAGAACTGGAAAAGAATAATGACCAGCTGAGGCTGCTCAACGAACAGAAGAATACACTGCTCGGTATGGCTGCCCATGACCTGCGTAATCCGCTCTACCTGATCGAGGGCTACAGTGACTTTCTCCTGAAGGACAACAGCGAAAACCTCAGCGAGGAGCAGCGTACGATCATTTCCGCCGTACAGTCAAGCAGTACGTACATGGTGACGATGATCAATGATCTTCTCGATGTTCAGAAGATCGAGACCGGCAATCTGGAGATGAATTTCCAGAAAGGGAATTTTCACACTCTCGTCGACACCATTCTCGAACGCCAGGCCTTCGCGGTGAAGAAAAAAGGTGTCGATATCACGGTGAACCGGCCGGAACACATACCGGATTTTCATTTCGACGCGGCGCGGATCGAGCAGGTTGTCTCGAATCTCATCGACAACGCCGTGAAGTTTTCCTTCAAAGGATCGGTGATCGAGATTCAGTACCAGTACGACGAAAAAGAGCTAGTCTTTTCTGTCCGTGACCACGGTCCAGGAATCCCGGAAAACGAGCTGAACCGGCTCTTCAAGCCCTTCAGCACGACGAGCGTGAAACCGACGGGAAATGAACGCAGCACTGGTCTTGGTCTTGCTATCGCGCGCTCTATCATTGAGAAGCACACCGGACGCATCTGGGTCGAGAGCGAGCTCGGAAAGGGCAGTACGTTCAGCTTCAGCTTACCTGTACACCCCAGCGCGACGGTCGATCCTACTTCCTGATCCCACCACATTCTATTCGTGGACTTGCAAGTTGTCTGCTGTTGCAGTAAACTATCCGCTGTTTATGCAACACTACTCCGGCTGCCATGAGAATACTTATCGTCGAAGACGAACTCAAGGTTTCACAGTTCCTTCAAAAGGGATTTGAAGAGGAACTTTTTTCAGTTGACACCGCTCAGGACGGTGATCAGGGACTCTTCATGGCTCTCACTGAGAGCTATGATGTGATCATTCTCGATCTGATGCTTCCGAAGAAGAATGGGGTGGAAGTCCTCAAGGAGCTTCGCAAGGAAAAAACGACGCCTGTGCTCGTCCTCACTGCCAAGGGGCAGTTGGAAAGCAAGGTCGAAGTCCTGAATATCGGAGCGGATGACTATCTGACCAAACCCTTTGCTCTCGCAGAATGCATCGCGCGTGTCCGCTCGTTGCTGCGGCGGGCCCAGATGGAAAAGCCTTCGAATATCCTCACCGCCGACAACCTCGAACTCGATCAGATCCAGCATGTGGTCAGGCGCGATGGAAATGTGATCGATCTTACGGTCAAGGAGTTCAAACTGCTCGAGTACCTGCTCCGCAACAAGAACACAGTGCTCACCCGTTCGGCCATCATCGAGCACATCTGGGAAATCACCTTCGACACGGGAACCAACGTCCTGGACGTATACATGACGCGGCTGCGTAAGAAAGTGGATGACGATTTTGAGGTCAAGCTGATCCACACGATCCGCGGAGTGGGGTATATCCTGAAGGATGACGAGGAATGAGCATCGGTCCGAGACAGAAAGCCATTCTTCTGTACGGTTCGACAATTTTCGGGGCCTTCGCGTTCATTCTTCTTCTGGTCATCACGGTTTTCACACAACAATTTCCCACGTTCAATTTCACCGGAATCGGAATTCTGTTCATTCCGGCGGGACTGTTTTTTGCTTTCACCATCGGCTGGATCATTTCGCAGGAACTGCATCCGCAGAAGAAACGCGATCATCTGCCCGTCGATGAAGCGCAATCCGCCGGTAGCGATGTGGATTTTCACTAAAAAATGCACAGCGTCCACAGCACGATTGAAAACATGCAGACGGCGTACGAGCAGATTCAGACGTTTTCCGCAAACGCGTCACACGAACTGCGCACGCCCTTGACCATCATGCGTGGTGAGATAGAACTCGCCCTCCGGAAACCGAAAACACCTGATCAGTACCAGCTGCTTCTCGGGAGTTTGCACGAAGAAATCATGCGCCTGTCTCGCATCCTCGACGACCTTCTTCTTATCGCGAAGACTGAGATCGGAGAGCGTCCTATCGAACTGCAGCCCACCGACCTCGGGGAACTCGTCGAGGAAATGGCCGATGAGGCCGAGATGTACGCAGAACAGACCGGCATCACATTCAGCCTTGGAGAAACCTTCGAAGCATACATCGATGCGGAGCCCCTCCGCATTCGAAGGGTCTTGCTCAACCTCATTGATAATGCCGTCAAGTACAACAGAAAGAATGGTAATGTCACCATGACCATGGCCCGGGAAGGGGACATGGTTGCCGTTGCCGTTTCTGACACCGGCATCGGAATTCCTGAAGAAGCGCTGCCACGTCTCTTCGAGAGGTTCTACCGCGTCAACGACACCGAATCCAGCGGGGCGAAAGGGACGGGCCTGGGACTCTACCTCGTGCACTGGATCGTCAAGAACCACGGGGGTGCGATCACTGTCGACAGCGAACGGGGGAAGGGAAGCACGTTCACTGTACACCTACCTATCCGGATTATCGGGTCGTAATACCTGTATATCCATAATAAGAAGCGCATAGCGCTTCCTCCTGCCCGCTGCAACCCTTACGTATCCTTTCACTCTTGTAATCCACGATTAAGCCGTTTGTAAGGATGGCACTGTAGATTTGCTATCAGACAATCGAGGAAAACAACCACTACGGTTTGCAGTAAAAAAACACTCTCTCACTCTCTTCACCATTTTCCAGGAGTTTAATTATGGGTACGCAACAGCTTCTTCTCATCGTTCTCGGTGTCATTATTGTCGGTATCGCGGTTGTCGTCGGTATCAATATCTTTGGTTCGAACGCCGAGCAGGCCAACAAGGATGCCATCACGCAGGACTGTCTGCGCATCACCGCGGCCGCCCAGGGTTACTATCGCAAGCCCGCCATGCTTGGTGGTGGCGATAACAGCTTCGACAACATCGAAATCACCGACTGCGGTATGTCGGAGTCCGGATCCACCCTCACCGGTGAGAACGTCAATGCAACCTATACCATCGTTGGTGCCGCTGATCTGTTCACTGTGACAGGCGCTTCACTTTCAGAAGACAATGCAGGTGCTCCGAAAGAAGTTTCCGTGACTTGCGACATGACGCAGGCCGAAGAAAACCGTATTGCCATCTCCTACGATGCATGGTAAGAACCGCGTAACGAGAATCGTCTGAGAAGGCGATCACAAGCTTTAAAACGCCCCCCGGATCCCCGGGGGGCGTTTTGCTGTTGACGAGTTTCTTTCGGGTTTGTAATGCACAGTTAAGTCTCTGTTAAGGCTGGCCGACTATATTTCTAAGGTGCGATAGGCAGGTGCAACCCTAATGCGCAAGTCGTATCGCCACAGGAAGTAGGAACCTAAGGAAGGTGTAACATGGCTGATTTTCGATTCCAAGGTGTGGTCCCGTCTGGAAAGATCGTCCAGGGCACGATCACCGCGAGCAATGCTGCTGAAGCCAAAAAGAAGATCCAGGAGCTGTCAAAGGGCCGATCCTTCAGGCTGGACAAGCTGGAGAAGCGGCTCATGTTCGTGTACAAGGCTCGCAAGGGTGAAAAGATCATTGAGGGCGAGCAGAAAGCGTATTCGAAAGCGGAAGTCGAGAATGCGCTTACATCCATGGGCTACAAGGTAGTGTATGTCAGGAAAAAACTGGCAATGTCGCTTGGAAGTCCACCGGTAGCCGATGTCATCACGTTCGTTCGACTCAGTGCGGATCTCCTCCGTGAGAAGCTGCCATTCAATGAAGTTCTGAACCTGCTGTCCAACGACATCGACAACAAAGCTCTCCGTGAAACGCTCAAGGACATCAATGCCGATCTTCGCAAGGGTGCGGAGAGTGAGCGTGTGTTCATGAAATACGAGAATATCCTGGGCAAGTTCACTGCCAAGATGCTCGGTCTGGCGTCGAAATCCGGTGCCATGGCCGAAATGTATGATTCGACGGCGAAATTCCTGGAACGTCGGCTCGAGTTCAAGAAAAGCATGAAAAGCGCAATGCTCATGCCGATGATCACCCTGGTGCTGCTCATCCTGGCGACCATTTTCTATGTCGCCTACATCTTTCCGGAAACAGCCCGCATGTTTCTCAAGTACGGCATCGAGCTCCC
>PKTF01000052.1 GCA_002869275.1 Ignavibacteria bacterium
GAAGCGCTCGGACGGCTCGCCGCCGACCACAGGCTGGCGCTCATCTCCGACACGGCGTTCTCGCCCGGACGGGTGCTGCGGAAAATTCTCGAAGCGCATGACGTTGAGCGACATTTTAGCGCTCTTGTCTTTTCCGATGAAGTCGGCGTTTCCAAACCGCATCCACTGATGTTTGATACCGCGCTGAACGCTGTCGGTGCATCCGCGTCCGAGAGCGTGCATATCGGTGATATCGAGCGCACGGATATCGCCGGCGCCAGGGCGCAGGGGATGAAAGCCATCCTGTATCGCGGAGATGCGACAGGAAGGTACTATCATGAGAATGGTCCCGATGGAACCGCGGCCGATGCTGTCGCACATTCCTGGGAAGACGTCATCACGATCATCAACGATTGGAAAGGACAAGCCTGATGCGATCGCTGCTTCGGCTGAAGGTGTATTTCTCGCGCTACCGCGGCACACTGCTGTGGGGTGTGGTGTTCATTCTGCTCTCGACCGTGTTTGCCGTGATCACACCCGTGATCATCCGTGACACCATCGACGGGCTGCAGCGGGACCTCTCGAGCTCGACCCTCCTGCAGTATGCAGGCATGATCGTCGGCTTCGCCCTTCTGAGCGGACTGTTTCTGTATCTGACCCGGCAGACCATCATCGTCGTATCCCGCCGTATCGAGTACGATCTGCGAAACGATTTCCTGAAGCATATCACAACGCTGCCGCAGGAGTACTACGCGACGATGTCGACAGGCGATATCATGGCTCACGCCACCAATGACATCGCAGCAGTGCGCATGTTCGTGGGTCCAGCCGTGATGTATTCCTCCAACACCGTGTTCAATTTCATCATCATCGTGACCCTGCTGATCAGCATTCATCCGATGCTCACACTCTGGGCGCTGCTGCCCCTGCCGTTCCTTTCCTTCGCCGTCAACCGCCTCGGAACTGTCATCCATAAGCGCTACGAGGATATCCAGTCACATTATGGACTCCTCACCGCACGCACGCAGGAAAGCATCTCCGGCATCCGGGTAGTGAAAGCCTACCTGCGTGAAGCCTTTGAGACCTCGGTATTTTTTGAGCTGAGCGAAGAGTACAGGAAGAGAAACATGCGCATGGTGCGCGTGCAGTCTCTGTTCATGCCGATGATCGGTTTGCTGGTCGGACTCTCGGTCATCATCATTATCTGGCTCGGTGGAAGGGAAGTTATCGCGGGCAAACTGACCCTCGGTGAGCTGACGCAGTTCATTATTTATCTGGGTATGCTGATCTGGCCAATGGCGGCCGTGGGCTGGGTGGTGAGTCTCGTCCAACGCGCATCGGCCTCGATGAAGCGACTCGAGCGCGTGATGGGGAGCGAGTCGACTGTGGCCGACGGCGAGGAGACCAACGCATCGATCACTGAACTGCGAGGTGATATCACATTCGAGGATGTGCGATTCCGTTACCAGGAAACCGGTCCCGACGTGCTTCGCGACATCTCCTTGGACATTCCCGCCGGGATGACGCTGGGAGTCATCGGTACCACGGGATCCGGCAAGAGCAGCTTCGTGAATGTCATTCCGCGCGTGTACGATATCACGGAGGGATCGCTGCGAATCGACGGCCATCCGATCTCGACGATTCCGGTGGAAACCCTGAGACGAAGCATTGCATACGTCACACAGGAAACCTTCCTGTTTTCCGATACACTGCGCAATAATATCGCCTACGGCGTGGAAACCGCAACAGAGGAAGACATGCTCTGGGCCGCGGGCATCGCGCAGGTGGATAAGGATATCGTGGAGTTTCCGCACGGCTACGAAACTGTGCTCGGTGAACGGGGAATCACGTTGTCGGGGGGACAGAAACAGCGCGTCAGTCTGGCCCGCGCGGTGCTCCGGAAACCCTCCATTCTGATTCTCGACGACGCTCTTTCGGCCGTGGATACCCACACCGAGGAGGATATTCTCTCGCGCCTGCGAGATGTCATGGCAGACCGCACCAGCATCCTGATCAGCCATCGCATCTCCACGGTTAAACATGCGGACCGCATCATTGTCATCGACGATGGCAGAATCGTGGAAGAGGGAACGCATGATGAACTTGTTGAACACGACGGACTGTACGCGGATCTGCATCGCAGACAGTTGCTCGCCGCCGAACTGGAGGAAATGGAATAATGACCGCTCCGCAGCTTCACCATGCCGGAAATGAAGAGGTACTCGCTATTCTTGCCGAACGGCAGCGTATCGTTCTGACGACACATCCCAATCCTGACGGCGACGCACTCGGCAGCGAGTACGCGATGTACCACATGCTGACCGGAATGGGGAAGGAGGTCCGCATCGTGAATATCGATCCGATGCCGGAGAATCTCCGTTTCCTCAACGGCACGGTGGATTATGAGACGTGGAATCCGGTCGAGCATGAAGAGCTTCTGGCCCGTGCCGACGCGATCATCGCCCTGGATTTCAACCATTGTGACAGAATGCGGGAGATGGGGGATGCTGCCTGCGGGAGTACGGCCCACCGAATCGTGATCGACCATCACCTTGAGCCGCAGCCTTTCGCCGATACGTACCTCAGCGTTCCGAATGCCTCGTCCACCGCTGAAATCGTCTACGACCTGCTGGAGGCCGGCGCGATGGAGCTGACGCGTGAGATTGCACTCGGAATCTACGTGGGCCTCATGACGGATACCGGTTCTTTTCGATTCGACCGCACGACACCGCGGGTCCACCGCATCGCCGCGAGGCTTCTCGAGCACGGAGTCGATCCGCTGGACATCCACCGGAAGATCTTTGATGATTATCCCATGAATCGGACCGCTCTGCTCGGGCGCGTACTGGCCGGTATCGAACAGCATTTCGACGGGCGCGTGACCATCCTCAGCGTGACACGGCAGATGTTCGAGGATACCGGTACGACAGTCGAGGACGTTGAAAACGTGGTCAATTACGGTCTGGGGATTCGCGGTGTGGAGGTGACGGCTCTCATCACCGAACTGGAAGACGGACACAAGATCAGCTTCCGTTCTCGCGGGAAATTCAGCGTGAACGATATTGCGGGAGAATTCGGGGGTGGGGGACACCGGCTCGCAGCCGGGGCGCGTCTCGATGATCCCGACGGAGAGACGGTTCGGGAGAAGGTCATCGGTCGTTTCGGCCGGCTGTTTCAGCAATAATAGAAAACGGCCCCCATCCCACCTGATGAGGGCCGCTGTACCGGGCCGAAGGAGGCTCGTACTGATTCGGACCGCTGATCTATATTAACGGTCCATGGCGTCGTGCGGGCGCCCCCTGTGACCTGGTCTACTGTTACGCATAGCGGATTTGCGGTACTTCTGAAGTTTCTTGAACACTCCCTGCTGATCGGCATCGAGCTGCTGGAGCATCTTCTGCTGGGAGTCGAAGAGCAGCAGTTTTTGCTGCACCTGCAGGTCGGCGAGTTCGCGTGAAATACGCTCGAACATGGCGCGGTTCGGCTGATCGTCTCTGGTGACCTCCTTGAGCTCGATACGCTTTTTCTGAATACCCGCGCGGATGTCGATCATTTCTTTTTTTGTGGCCGTACGGATGTCTCCAAGGGCATCTTTCTGTTCGTCGGTCAGGTTCAGTTCATTCATGGCCTTGCGCAGCGCGTTTTTTCCGTGGCCTTCAGGCTGAGAGCTGAGCGGCACAGCGGCGATGAGAATGAGGGTCAGAGCTAATACTATCGGTTTCATTGCGTTTACCCTTGCATTGTGAAATCGTTCTCGGTAGTTTCGTGCATTGGACAGCGGGAGGAACACAGCGGTTTAATCCTTCGGCTGTGAAGGGACAACACCAACAGCGCCACGAAACTCATGTCCATGCAGGAAGCGACCTCACCCACACGTACTCCACGCGGCAGGCCCGTTCTGCTGCTCGGTACTTCACTCGTCATCATCACCGCCGCGCTCTTCCTGTACGGCTCGGTCCTGACCAGCGTCAGCTACGAAGTGGATCTCGATCCGTCGCTGCTGTACGCCGGAGAATCGGAGAGTGCGAGCCTGGTGCTCCACGGCGTCAACAGGCTCGGCGGACGCGTACCGCACTCCGCACCGCGTTTCCGTATCGCCATCGAAGAAGGCGCCGACCTGGTACATCTGGAAGTGGCGGAAGACAGCGCACGGTACACGCTGCACACCGTGGGTGAGGCGGGGACGGTGGTGTTGTATTGTTACACCGAAGAGTGGCCGTTTCCGATGATCGCGACCCTGCGTATCATCGCGCCGATGGCACAGACACTATTGTTCATGAGGAAAAACGCGTGAAACGTATCTCGATGATATTTACCGGTGGCACAATCTCGATGACCATCGATCCGGAAACCGGAGGGGCAGTGCCCTCGCTATCGGGCGATCAGATCCTGGCACGGCTGGACGATGTGCGTGAACTCGGCGATATCCGCTTCCGCGAGTATGGCAAGTACCCGGGTCCCCACATCACCCCGCGGATGATGTACGACATCGCACGTCTTGCCCAGGAGGAGGCCGATCGCGATGACGTCGAGGGCGTCATCATCACTCACGGGACGGACACTCTCGAAGAGACGGCCTATTTTCTCGACCTGACCCTCACCACCGACAAGCCGGTGATCGTTATCGGAGCGATGAACCATTCCGAGGATCCCGCCTGGGATGGCCCTGCCAACATCCGCGACGCCATGCTCACCGTATTGTCGGGACAGTTTCGCGGCCTGGGTGTGCTCACCTGCCTGAGCGGTGACATCAATGCCGCGAGTGAGGTGACGAAAACGCACACATTGCAGCGTGATACATTCATGAGTTTCGATTTCGGTCCCGTCGGCCGCATTTTCGAAGACCGCCCCGTGTTTCTCCGCAAACCGTTCATGCACGATCATATTGGCATGGTGCAGGCCGTGGAGCCGGTACACCTGCTGAAATGCTACGCGGGCATGGACGGACGGCCTTTTGAATCCGTGATCAGTGCCGAAGCGAAGGGACTGGTCGTGGAAGCGATGGGGACAGGCAATGTGCCGCCGCCGGCTTTCGACGGCATCACACGCGTGCTTGAAAACGGTCTGCCGGTGGTGCTCGTCTCACGATGCCCGCGAGGCACGACCGATGAGGTTTACGGGTACTACGGTGCCGGCAGGCACCTGCACGGTGCAGGTGTCATATTTGCACGGTATCTCAACGGACAGAAAGCGCGCATCAAACTGATGCTGGCGCTGGCCCGAAGCAGCGACACCACCGAACTCCGCCGGATGTTCGAAGGAAGCTGACCACACCGCGACGTCGACAGGGAGAGTACGGCCGCGACTGAGAGTATTGTATAGGGAAAAAAAAGTGACGGATTACATGTAATCCGTCACGTTGACGCGGCCATGCAGGCCGGCGTATCACATACCAATAATAGGGAGAATCGTTATGTCAGAACGTACACTGACGGTATATCTGTTGTCGTGCGGGATCGACCTGTGCCATGAGGCTCATGACTTTTTTTCGATCCGCGTATCCGTCGAGAAGTTTGCAGAATTCATTTGCCTTGACATCCAGCCACATGGTCAGCAGCAGCGAACGTGCACTGGTGCGCGAGAGAATTTCCGCGACATATTCGAGGGATTTTGCGATGGCTTTCTGAGCGAAGGGCTTCTCGGTTTTCAGGAAATCGAGTCCTTCGTAGTAGTACCAGTACAACGCTTCGCGGAATCTCTCATACTGGGCGTTCAAAAGTTCGGAAATAAAATTCATGCGGCTGTATTGATTGCTCTGTCCCTGCCAGTCGCCCGCCTGCCGCGACGCCTGCGACCTCTGCGCTATGGTCAGCGCTTTCTGGTAGTACGGCGAGCCCAGCATCGGTTCGTAACTGTCGAAGTCCATCCCGAGGATGAGGTACATGTAAAAATCAATGAAGCTCGTGATCTCGTTGAACTGGTATTCATCGTGCACGAACGGCTGCCCCTGGATGTAGCTGAAGGACCAGTTGTTGTCCTTGAGACGGAGGAGCAGCGAGGTGACCTGCGTCGGACGCCCGTCTTCCCAGATACGCCGCTGCGCGTCGATGACGACCTGCGTGGTGAATTCACCGGCATCGGTTCCGGTCATGAAATTGACACTCATCCGCACGGGGATTTTGTCGTTGTAGAACTCGACTTCCGTCCAGCGGTGGTTGTTTACGTATTCCTTCAGATCCTGTTCAAACTCGGCAAGGTAGGTCTTCTGCGACGGCGACAGGATATCCATCGTGATTTCGGTCATGAAGTCGATTTCCTGCGCAGGCAGGGGAGTAGCGAACAGGGCCGCAAGCAGTATCGTCGAAAGGATGGTACGCATAACAGGGATTCAATCAATAATGAGATACATAAACAACACAAAATAGAAAAAAGGTGCTGGGCCAACAAGGTAATGCGGGTCGCCCTGTGCGCGCTCATGCTGATCTGCTTCGCGGCGATTTCCGTCCGGGCTGGAGGCGATGTGCGTGATCTTCCTCCGCGTGCCGCCGCGATGGGCGGCTCCGGTTGTGCGCTGGGCGGTGCGCTGCTGCCCGTGCTGAATCCGGCGAGCGCGCTGGGATGCGGGAGCGGCGGTGCGGTGTACTGGACGCCACAGCGCTTCGGTTTTACTGAACTCGGCAGTGTCAACGCCGGGTGGAGTCAGCAGTTTCATTCATTCTCCGCCTCTGCGCAACTGCAGCGTTTCGGGTACGATGTGTACAACGAACACCGCCTGGATGTTTCCGCCGCGGCGCAGTATGATTCCTGCATCTCCATCGGCGTGCGGATGTCGCTGCACGCAGTCTCCATCGTCCGATACGGCAATGGTCTGGCTGCAGGGGTGGATATCGGGACCCGGGTCCTTCTCACAGAACATCTGTATGCAGGCGCGGTGGCCGAACAGGTGCTGCAGCAGGGTTTCACCGACAGCGAACGTCTGCCGCTCGTACTGCGACTTGGAGCAGGCTGGGAACGTGACGGACTGCAGCTCGCGATGGATATTGAGGCACGGATGCGCTCGGCGCCGTGCCTGCGCGTCGGAGCCGAGTATGCCGTCCACAGGGCCGTATGCCTGCGACTGGGCATGTCGCACGATCCGCATACCGTCACTGCCGGTTGTGGTTTCCACCTCGCGGGATTCAGCATCGACTATGCCGTGGCTGTGCACCCCGACCTGGGGTGGACGCATACGGCCGGAATTGGATTTCAACCATGAGCGCTTGTATCTTTCCTTGTTCCACCCGGCCAGACCGCGTTCGAACAGCTGATCATTCCATTAACCACCCAGAGGAAGCACGGTATGGATTACACGAATCTTCTGTACGAGGAAGACGCCCGCGTGGCGGTGATCACCCTCAACCGTCCGGACAAACTCAATGCACTCAACCATGACACCCTCGTCGAGTTGAAGCAGGCCGTGCTGGCTGCGAATGAAAGCGCCGCCGTGGATGTCATCATCCTCACCGGAGCGGGCGAGAAAGCCTTCGTCGCCGGAGCGGATATCAAGGAACTTGCCGCACAGGATGCGGTGCAGGGGCAGCGCTTTTCGCTGTTCGGGCAGGACGTCTTCAATACGATCGAACAATCCACCAAGCCCGTCATCGCGGCGGTCAACGGCTTCGCCCTCGGAGGCGGCTGTGAGCTCGCTCTCGCATGCCACATTCGAATCGTTGCCGAAAACGCACGCTTTGGACAACCCGAGGTGAACCTCGGTACCATCCCCGGCTATGGCGGCACACAGCGCCTGGCGTATGTCGTCGGACTCGGCCGCGCGGCTGAGCTGATCCTCACCGGAAACATGGTAAACGCGGAGGAAGCCCATCGTATCGGACTTGCGAACAGTGTCGTCGAGAAGGGTACAGCCCTCGCGGCTGCGAAGGAGATGGCGGCCACGATCGCCGCGAAAGGGCAGGTCGCCATTCGTCTGGCGCTCGAGGCCTTACGCAGCGTACCGCAGACAAGTTTACGCGACGGCCTGACGACAGAGGCCGCGTTATTCGGACTTTCCTGTGGGACGGAAGATTTTCGTGAAGGTACCGCCGCGTTCCTTGAGAAACGTACCCCTGAATTCAAGGGATCATGAGTCGAGAACGCTTTGACGACGACTACGAAGACCGCATGTTTTCGTACGTCGATGATGATGATCGTGCAGACCGGGGATTCCGCCGCCGCGCATGGCTGGCGGGTTTCCTGGTCGTGCTGATCGTCATTCTATTCGTGGCAGATCGCTACGTCACCCTCGTGCAGCCCGGGCTCGAACGCATCCAGAATGAACGCGACCTGCAATCGGTTGAGAGCCTGGAAAACGACGTGCACAAGGTGCTGGACGACTACGGGGTCATGGAGGATTGGATTCGCGAACGCAGCATCACTTCGACCTCTGAGCAGCATATCCGTGATCTCTGGCTGGTGCGCGTGCCCCATGACCTCCCGCTCGCATCGGTCAATCTCGATCTCAAGGCCATTATCGAACTGTACGGCGGGAAGGCCTTTGCCGTGGAGAACGCCAAAAAAGCTCGCGTGGCGCTGCATATCACGTTCCGCGGCATGGTGCGTTATTCGCTGCTGTTCATGCCCACATCCGAAGTGCGCCGCGAGGCAGGGAAGGTCGTACTGATGGTCGACGGACTCACGGATGCCCCGGGTAGTGAAATAGAAAGCTATCTCCAGACCCGCGAGCCCATCGCATGTATACTGGAACCCAGCAAGGACCACCTGCCGCTGCACACGCGTCTGCGTGAGGCGGAGAAGGAAGTAGTGCTGCATCTGCATTTCAAGCCGCGATCCGAAAACGAATCTCGTTTCGAGCTGGCGGAGGACCTACTGGAGGAGGAGCTGACCTCACATCTGCGCTACATCGCGAAAAATTTTCCGGGCAGTCGCTACTACTATGTCACGTCAGAACGTGCGCTCGGACTCCATTCGCGCATGGTCGATGATATCATGGCCACGCTGCGCTACCGCAAGCTCGAAGGTTCGTCGCTCGGATACATCGACCGTAGCTCGCAGCCGTCCGTCATGAGTGCGCGGATGAACGATATAGCCTCGTTGTCTGTGCGTACGGAGAAAGCGATCGGCGTTGTGGAATTGCGCGATGGCATTATTGAATTCCTCACCCGCGAGATGAAACGACTGCGGAAGAAGGGATTCGACTTCATTCACCTGCGGCAGGCGCAGCCGGGCTGACGAATAAATGCCCTTGTTCGGCGCCGCGAACACAGGTAGATTAGCTGTGAGACGAGATCATTCAACTCAAGGAAAGAGAATGAGATACACGAGCTGCTTCACGTTTGGAATCCTGTTACTTCTGCTCTTTTGTGCTGCGACGCCCGTGTTGCATGCACAGCAGGAAGTACAGCGAAAAGCAGGTTTCGCCGCGGCATACAATCGTGTATATCACGAAGCAGGTGCGGAGTTGCAGCAGCTGCCGCCACTCACGGAAACTCCGGCGGAAGGCAGCAAATCGGGTTTCCTTGCCGTTCTCTATTCCCTGGCCGTCCCCGGGCTCGGTGAGTTGTACGCCGACCGCTTCGACAAGGGCAAATATCCCATGATCGTTGAAGCCGGACTATGGCTCGGACTGGTGGGAGTCAACTCCTACGGCGACTGGGTAGAGGAGGACGCGCATATCTATGCTATTCGACATGCCGGTATCGATGCGACGGGGAAAGACGACAAATTCTTCGTCAACATTGAAAACTATTCCGATCTCTATGATTACAATAACCAGCGACTGGTCGAACGCCGCTATGACGAAGTGTATCCCGATGAGGCCACATGGCGCTGGCAGTGGGACAGTGAGGAGAATCGGCTCGATTACAAGGACCAGCGTATCAAGTCCGATGAACTGCATAACGCGGTCTCATTCTTCATCCTCGGAATGGTGGCGAATCGCGTCTGGAGCGCAATTCAAGCCGCGGTATCCGTCCGGGATTACAACGCCGGCCTGCTCGAACGCATGACAGACCTTCCCGAGATGAACGCCCGTCTCACATCTTATGCTGGACGCGCGGATGGTATTTCCCTCAATTTCAGCTGGTAATCTTCTGGTCCAGGAATCCAGCCCATACTGAAGCGCTTCCATTTCTTTTCAACTTCTCTTCTGGAAATCCCTTCTTTTTCTTGAAAAATGATGAATCAGCACCGGATACGGCAATTACTCTTGTTGCAGCCGGCATAGCCGGGGACGCATTTTTCTCTTCCTCAACGCGCAACATCGACGTGCATTTCCCGTACATGTGACTGACGAGTCGGTTTTTCGACTGACGAGTCGGTTTTTCGACCGGCTGGTCGGTTTTTCGACTGACCGTTCGTTTTTGAAACTCCAGAGTCGTATTTTGTGTTAATCTCTCAATGAAAACGGAAGAATTGACCTTGACACGGAAGGAAAGGGAACGCCAGCACAAGCGGCAGGATATTGTGGAAGCGGCACGTCATGTGTTTGCCATGCGCGGTTTTGCCACGGCCACGCTCGATGAAATTGCCGAGCGCGCTGAATTTGGCAAGGCCACGCTCTACAATTATTTCCAGAGCAAGGAAGAGCTGTTCGAGCTGGTGATCGCCGATGCGGTTGACGAGTTCATGGAGATTGCGACCGAAACCTGTCTCGACGAGTCGCTCAGCCTGCATGAAAGCTATACACGCTTTACACGCCAGCTGCTCGGTCACCTGATGGCCAACTGGAGTATCTACGGTCTGGTGATGCGGGAATTGCACAAAATGGAGACCAATCCGCACATCGCGACCCTGATGCCCGAGTTCGTGATCATCCTTGCCGGACCTCTGGAGCGTGCGATCGAGAAAGGGGAGGTACACCCGCTTCCCGCGCCCCATGTCGCCATGATGTTCATGACCATGGTCCTTTCGTTGTTTAAAAGCACGCTGCATATTCAGCACCCCGAACTCCTGACCTCGGCCGATAAACTGGCCACACTCGACTCGGAGGTTATCGAAGCGGCGATCGAACAGGGACTGTGCATCCTGGAACGAACATTTTTCCAGGGAATCTATTCAGGCGAGCCGACAGAGGAGAAGCACTGGTGTCTCGCGAAATAAGCATACAACGACATACTCTCACCATCGATACAGGAAATGTTATGACATTGCATCGTGTCATCTTCACCGCCTTACTGTTTCTGCTGTTCGTGGCGACTGCCATGGCACAGACCAGGACCCTGCGACTGGAAGATGCCGTCTCCCTGGCCGTTGAAAATAACCGCCAGCTTGAAATGTCTCGCCTCGAAATGGACAAGGCCGACTATCAGGTCAATGAGGCCTACGGTACTGCACTGCCGAGCGTCTCGGCCGCGGGAACCTATACCCGCATGCTGAAAAAACCCGTATTCTTTCTCCCGGCTCGTTTCATGGATCCCAACGCCGGTGACGGTGTTATTCCGGTTGAAGTCGGAAGCGACAACTCTTACAACTTCGGCTTCGAAGCCACGCAGGTGCTGTTCAACGCCGCTGTGTTCACCGGTGTCGGAACGGCGCAGATCTACCGTGATGCGTCACGACACATGTACCAGGAATCGTATAACCAGACTGTGACGAACGTTACCAAGGCGTTCTACGGTGTCCTGCTGAGCCAGGAGGTTCACAAGCTCATCAAAGCGAGCCTGAAGAATGCCGAGGATAATCTGCGAAACGTCGAAGTGATGCACGAACAGGGCATCGTCTCGGAATACGACCTCATCAGGGCACGCGTGCAGACCGACAATGTGCGTCCCCGGGTCATCGAAGCCGAGCGCAATGTGACGCTGGCGCGGAACGGATTGAAGCTGATGCTCAGTCTCAATCCCGCGGAAGACATTGAAGTCACGGGAACGCTGGACTTCATTCCCGCAGAGGATGTCATGATCGAACAGGCGCAGAGCCTGGTCGTCGAAAAGAACGCAGCGCTCATGGCGCTGGACAAGCGGTCCGACGTTAACGAAAAACTCGTGACGATCTATAAGTCGGAATCCCTTCCCACGCTGACGGCCTTCGGCAACTACCGCTGGCTCGCGGAAAATGACAACCTGGGAAGAATTTCCATGAACGATTTCGTCAGTACCTCGGCGGTGGGTGTTCAGCTGAGTCTGAATCTGTTCAACGGATTGCAGACGACTTCACGCGTCAACCAGGCGGAAGTCGATTTCCTGAAATCGCGTGAGCAGTTCAATGCCACCCGCGACGCCCTTATTACAGACGCGCAGAATATTCGCTTCCGCCTCGAGGAAGCGCAGCGTCGCATCTCCTCGCAGACGCGGACGGTCGAGCAGGCTGAAAAAGGGTACGCTATCGCGACCACCCGTTATCAGTCGGGATCAGGCACGCAGCTCGAAGTCAACGACGCCGACCTGGCTCTGCTCCAGGCGCGTGTGAACCGGATCCAGGCAGTGTATGATTACGCGGTGGCGAAGGCCGACCTCGAGCACCTGCTCAGCATCCATCATCCGTAAAAGAATGTTTTACCACCATAGATCATGAGATCAACCATGAAACGTTTCATTATCCTGCCTGTGACCGTCCTCGCGCTGTCCGCTTCGGCTGTGCTGACTTCCTGCGGCGATGAGAAGGCAGAGTCTGCCAACATGGGAGACAACGCGCAAACGCAGAAGATTACCGTGCGCGTGACGGAAATTCAGCCGTCGTCGTTCGACGAGGTGATCGATATCACCGGTGCGGTGGCTTCCGATGGAGATGTGCTCGTGCCCGCCGACGAAGGCGGCCGTGTGCTCGCATGGCAGGTGCCACTCGGAGCGCGCGTGCGTGCCGGACAGGTGCTGGCGCAGCTTGACAGCGCTCTTCTGCGTTCGGGCTTCGATGCCGCGCAGGCACAGTACAACATCGCGCAGACCAACTATGAAAAACAGAAAAGAGTCTATGAACAGCAGGGCATTTCCGAACTGCAGCTGAAAACCCTGGAGTACCAGCGCGACGCCGCGCGGGCACAGCGGGATCTCGCTCGTGAACGTCTCGAACGCACGCGTGTGAAGAGTCCGATTGCAGGCACCCTCAACGCTCGCATGGTCGAGAAAGGCGAAATGAGCATTCCGGGCGCACCGATTGCGCATGTCGTGAATACTGACCGCCTCAAGCTCGAGGCGGGTATTCCCGAGCGCTTCGCAGCGAGTTTTCGCGTTGGCGACAAGGTCGATTTTACCGTTGACGCTATCTCCGCTACCACATTTTCAGGAACGATCAGCTTCGTGGGAGCTGCGGTAAACAAGGATAACCGCACCATTCCCGTCGAAGTTCGTATCAGCGGACACGGCGGGAAACTCAAACCCGATATGATCGCTGAGATGGCCGTGACCCTGGGCGCGCGTAAGAATTCAATCGTCATCGCCGAGGACTTCATCATCAAGAACGACAAGGATGTCTTTGTCGTCTACGTTGAAAAAGACGGTATCGCGCATGAGCGCCAGGTGACTCCGGGCGGCAGCAGCCGCGGAAGGGTGCTGATTCTTGACGGCCTCGATGTCGGCGAAAGGCTGATCACCGTCGGACAGCAAAATGTGGCAGACGGACAGCCCGTCATCGTCAAGAACTGATGACTGAGAAAACGGAATAACAGGCAACACACAATGAAAATCTGGAATCTTGCCGTCGACAACCGTGTCGCGGTTTACATCCTGGTGCTGATCATCGTGATCCTGGGTTTCCAGTCCTACTCGGGCATGCCCCGGGAGGCGGCACCTGATATCACCATTCCGTACGTCATCGTCTCGGTGCCGTACCCGGGAGTGAGTCCGACCGACATGGAAGGACTGATCACGCAGCCCGTGGAAAAGGAATTCAAAACTCTCAAGGACGTCAAGGTCATCACCTCCTCGTCGAAGGAGGGCCTGGCGACCATCTTCATCGAATTCGAATCCGGCATCGATGTGGACGAGGCGCTGCGCCGCGTGCGCGACAAGGTCAACACCACGCGCCCGAATCTGCCCTCCGACATCCTCGAGCCGATCATTTCGGAAATCAACTTCAGCGAATTTCCCATTCTTTTCGTCAATATCGGCGGAAATGTGGGCTTGCCGCGTCTCAAGGAAATAGCAAAAGACCTGCAGGACGATATCGAAGCCGTGCCGGGCGTGCTCAGTGCTGATATCACCGGCGCACTCGAACCCGAAGTTCAGATCAACTGTGACGTGAACCGCCTCAAGGGGTATGACATCAGCTTCGGCGATGTCATCGGCGCGATCCAGAGCGAGCATGTCACCATTCCCGGTGGCTCGCTCGACAATGGCCAGACCGACTATACCGTGCGGATCCCCGGTGAGTACAAAGACACCGATCCGATCGAGAATATCATCGTGAAGATGCGCAACGGAAAACCGATCTACCTTCGTGATGTCGCTGATGTCAATTTCTCCTTCGAAGACAGGCAGACCTATGCCCGTCTCAACGGCGAGCAGGTGATCTCATTGCCTGTGAAAAAGCGCGCGGGAGAGAACCTCATCCGTATCGCGAATGAGACGAAAGCGATCGTCACGGATTTCCAGGAGAAACTCCCGAAGGGTGTTACCGCCGACGTGACCAATGACCAGTCCATCATGATCGAGGACCGCGTCTACGAGCTGGAAAACAGTATCATGACGGGAATGTTCCTCGTGATCCTGGTACTGTTCATGTTCTTCGGTATCAAGAACGCGATCCTCATCAGTACGGCGATCCCGCTGTCGATGTTCATGGGCTTCATCATCCTTTCCATCATGGGCATCACACTGAACTTTGTGGTCCTCTTCGCACTCGTGCTCGTACTGGGTATTGTCGTCGATGATGCGGTGGTTGTGATTGATAACATCTACCGTCATCAGCAGGAGTACGGTGAAAACCTCATCGTCGCCGCGAAGAAAGCGACAAGCGAAGTGGCCGTTCCCGTCGTGACCGCGACGCTTACCACCATATCTGCGTTTCTTCCGCTGCTGTTCTGGCCGGGGATCGTGGGCGAATTCATGAGCTACCTCCCGATCACGCTCATCGCCACAATGATGTCGTCGCTGTTTGTCGGGTTCATCATCAGTCCTGTACAGGGATCGGTATTCATCAACTACCGTAAGGAGATTGCGAAAGCGAGATATGCGCTCGAGCATCCCACGGGTTGGAGAAAGTACAATCCATTCACCATCGCCTATCACTGGGTCGATGAAACGTTTTTCCCGATGGCGCAGACCAAGTACGTGAACGTGCTGGGGTGGACGCTGCGGCACAAGGGACTGACAGTGGCAAGCACGATCGGCCTGCTCATATTCACGTTCGTGATCTTCGGTATTTTCAACACGGGTGTGGAGTTTTTCCCGAAGACGCAGCCTCAGCAGGCGACAGTGACCATCACCACGCCTCCCGGTACTCCACTGGAAGTGACCAATGAACTGACGAGAGAAACCGAACGTCGCGTCAGGGAAATCCGTGGATTCAAGGATATCGAGTTTCGTGTCGCGAACGTGGGGTCGTCCAACAATCCGTTCGATTTCGGCGGATCGAAAATTTCGAACAAATCCAATTACTCTCTGGCATTTTTCCAGAAGCATGACCGAGAGTACAACAGCTTTGAAACCGTTGAAGAGATTCGCGATGTGACCGGCGATCTGCCGGGAGCCGACGTGCTCGTGGAAACACAGGAAATGGGTCCGCCCGTCGGTAAGGCGGTGAGCATTGAAATCGCCGGCGAGGATTATGCACGACTCCGCGTCCTCGCTCAGCAGGTACAGGAGCAGGTACGTGATGTTCCCGGGCTCGTGGATCTTGATGATGACTACAACGCGGGAAAGCCTGAAATCCAGGTCGTGGTCGATCGCGAGAAAGCGGCGATGCTGGAAATGAGCACCGCACAGATCGGTTCAACCGTCCGCACCGCGGTCAACGGTACCGAAGCGGCGAAGTATCGCGTAGGTGAAGACGAATACAAGATCACGGTCCGCCTCAAGGAAGACCAGCGACAGGCACCCGAGGACCTGGAAAACCTGAATATCACCTTCATGAACAAGAAGGGGAAACTGCTGTCTGTGCCCCTGACCTCGGTGGCGCGCGTTGTGCGCACAACCGGCCTGACCGATATTCGACGCAAGGATTACAAGCGCGTGATCACGGTGACTGCTGACGCACAGGGCCGTCTCGCCAATGACGTTCTCGAGGACGTGAAGACGCGCCTTGCCGGACTGCAGCTGCCCGACGGTTATTCGATCAGTTTCACCGGACAGCAGCAGGAACAGGAAGAGGCTTCGGCGTTCCTGGGCCAGGCGCTGATGATCACTGTCTTTCTCATTTTCCTGCTCATGGTCAGCGAGTTCAACAGCGTCAAGGTGCCGGTCGTCATCATGATCTCGGTCGTGCTTTCGCTCATCGGTGTGCTGTTCGGATTGCTCATCACGCAGACACCTTTCGGGGTGATCATGACTGGTGTGGGGGTAATCGCCCTCGCGGGCATCGTGGTGAAGAATGCGATCGTTCTTCTCGATTTCGCGAAGCAGAAGATCCAGGAAGGGATGCCTCTCGATGAGGCCCTGCTCGAAGCAGGACGCACCCGTTTGCGACCGGTGGTTCTGACCGCGGTCTCGACGATTCTTGGTGTGGTACCTCTGGCCACGGGTGTGGACATCGACTGGCGGCAGTTCACCCTGGTCATCGGTGCGGAAAGCTCTGATTTCTGGCGTCCGCTCGGTATCGCCATCATCTCCGGGCTCTCTGTTTCGACCTTCCTGACGCTCGTCGTTGTTCCGACGTTCTATTCCTACCTCGAGGATATCGGCAACAGCATCGGGCGATTGTACCGGCGTATTGTTCCGAAATCGGAAGTCGCCGATCAAATCGCAGACTGATTTCTTTCTCAACACAAAGCCGGTGGATCACTTCACCGGCTTTGTCTTTTGTCCGTATTTGCTCTACTTTTCCTGACCTGACATCACAAGCACCTGAGCATTATGCCTGAAAAAGCACTTCATCCCGCTCCCACGCACGAAGCACTCCCACTTGAAGATCTCCGCTGGTACTGTCCCCTCAATACGATTCCGGCTGAAACCACGGAAAGCGTAGAGCCGATCGAGGGCATCATCGGCCAGGACCGCGCCCTGAAAGCATTGAAGCTCGGGGTCGAGCTCTACAGTCCGGGATACAATGTGTTCGTCTGCGGACTCTCCGGAACGGGAAAAGCCACGACGATCAAGACCATTCTCGAGAAAATCCAGCCGAAAAAGCTGCTCACGCGCGACTACTGCTACGTGAACAATTTCGTGGACGGCGACCGTCCGATGCTGCTCGTATTCGAGCGCGGTGTCGGGGCGCGGTTCAAGAAGGACATGGTCGTCGCCATGAACATGGTCAAGGAGCGCATGCCGGGGATATTCGAGGAAGAGGAATATCTGAAGAAGCGACAGAGCTATGTCGACGAGTACAACGCAAAGGAAACCGAGCTGTTCTCCGCGTTCGAGAAGGAAATCGAGCCGGACGGCTTCGTGCTCGGACGCATTCAGGAAGGACAGTCCCTCCATCCGGAAATACTCGTGAAGCTTGCGGATAAGGCAGTGCTGGTTTCCGATCTCCCGAATGCCGTCATGCAGAATCTGCTGACGAAAGAGGATGCGGAACGGCTGACGGACAAGTACCGCGAACACAAGACCACCCTGCAGGAGGTGTACCGGCGTGGCATGCGCCTGTCGCGCGAGTATCAGAAGATGATCCAGGACCACGAGCGTGAAGTGGGCGCATTCTATGTCAATGCGATTTTCTCGGATCTGCTCGCGGAATACACAGACGAAAAAGTGCAGACATATCTGCAGCAGGTGATCGGGAGCGTTCTCGACAATATCGAGCAGTTCAAGGTGCGCGACGATGAGGAGACCGAACTCGCGACGGTATATGAAGTCAATCTCATCATCGATAACAGCAATTCTTCTTGCTGTCCGGTCGTCATCGAAACAGCCCCGACTTTCCGCAACATTTTCGGGACGATCGAACGCAGCCAGGACAGCAACGGTTTCTGGTATACCGATTTTTCCATGATCAAATCCGGAGCGCTGCTGCGCGCCGATGGCGGCTTCCTCGTTATCAACGCGGCGGACGCCCTGACCGAACCCGGCGTCTGGAAGAACCTGCAGCGCGTCCTCATGTACCGCAAGCTCGAAATCCAGAGCATGGAGATGTTTGCCCAGCAAACCAGCTCGGCGCTGAAGCCCGAGGCGATCGATGTCAATGTGAAAGTGATTCTGATCGGAAACAATGAAATCTATGGCATACTAAGCGCTTACGAGCGTGACTTCAAGAAAATATTCAAGGTCAAAGCCGATTTTGACCACGAAATGCACAACACGCATCTCGCCGTGCAGCAATACACATCGCTGATACGGAAGCTCATCTCGGATGAGGATCTGAATCATTTCGATAAGCATGCCATCGCGGCAGTCGTCGAATATGGTGCGCGCCTGGTGGACAGTAAGAAGAAAGTGACGACGCAGTTCAGCGAAATCGCTGATATCGTACGCGAAGCCAATTACTGGTGTCAGCAGAACAGCAACAAGTACGTCACCATTGAACACGTGGACAAGGCAATCGACGAGACGTATAACCGGCATTCCCTGTACGAAGAAAAGCTGCAGGAGATGATCGACGAGGAAGTGATCCTGATAGACGTCGACGGCGGCCGTATCGGACAAATCAACGGCCTGGCGGTATACGGCGGAGATCGGTTCTCCTTCGGCAAACCGACGCGCATCACCGCAGCGGTGAGCGCCGGCAAGGCCGGAATCATCAACATCGAGCGAGAAGCCCGCATGAGCGGCAGTACGCATGACAAGGGAATGCTCATTCTTTCCGGGTATTTCCGGGAGCAGTTCGCACAGAAGCACCCGCTGTCGCTGACGGCGAGCGTCTCTTTCGAACAGTCGTATTCCGGTATCGACGGCGACAGTGCTTCCTCAACAGAGATCTATGCGCTTCTCTCATCGCTGTCAGGTATTCCCATTAACCAGGGCATTGCCGTCACCGGTTCGGTGAATCAGAAGGGTGATATTCAGCCGATCGGCGGTGTGAATGAAAAAGTCGAGGGTTTCTTTGATGTGTGCGTGCAGCGCGGACTCACCGGCAAACAGGGAGTCATCATACCGATTCAAAACGTGGATGACCTGATGCTGCGTTCGCGGGTGGTGCGGGCCGTCAGTGAGGGACGTTTCAACGTCTGGGCCATTTCCTCCGTGACCGAAGGCATCGAACTGCTGACAGGAATCGCGGCCGGAGAACGCGATGCGAAGGGCCGCTATCCCAAGGAAACAGTTTTTGGGAAGGTGGAAGCACGTCTTGAGGAGTTATTCGTATCGGCTAAGGACGAGAAGGACGAGAAGAAGACTGGCTGATCAGACGGTCGATCGCTGAAATCATATCGCCGAATGCGATGGCGCCATCCATCGTGCAGATATGCGGATCGCCGGGACAGCGTGTGCGGCAGTACTCGTCGGGAGGCATGAGGATTTCATTCCGGTTACCCTGCGGACCCCAGAGTGTGGGGTGACAGGCAGGGAGGGGACAGAAGACGCTCGCGGTCGGAACGCCGAGTCCGGCCGCCAGGTGCATCGGTCCGGTACTCGAGGCCAGTGCTGCATCCGCTTCGGCAATCAACCCCATCACCATGCGCAGATCTCCGCCGTCATCGGGCAGGAGTATCTGGTCTGAACGCAGCGGCTCGAACAGCTCGAGCATCGCGGTATTGCTGCGTGTGATCTGCACCATGACCTGAAGATCAGGGAGGGCTTCGGCGCAGGCCCTCACGAAATCGCGGTACGTCGGACCGTCCCAGTTCGGCGAGGACCTGCCGCTCTCGGGGTGCACCGACAACAGGGGCCGGGCAGGATCTCGTCCGATTACCGCCAACAGTTTTTGTGCTGCCTCGCGTTCTTCCTGAAGCAGGAACACCTCCACCCCCAGTCCGTCTTCCTCGGCACCGACTGCGCGTGCCAGGTCGAGGCAGTAATCGGCTTCATGCCTCAGGGGAATATACTTGTGCCGGCTGATGCCGCGTGTGAAGGTGAGGAGCTGGTACAGCTTTGTCCCCACACCCAGCCGGGTGCGAATGCCCGCGAGCAGCGTCATCCAAGCATGGCGCTCCTTCGGCAGCAGCATGAGCGCGGTGTCGAAACGGTGCTCGCGCAGCATGCGCAGACGATCGCGGAAGCCGCTGAAACCCGCATGCTCACGTTCCCAGTCGTCGATCAGTATGGCGTCGAGATGAGGATTGTGCCGCAGGATGGTTTCTGTCGCCGGTCGCACCATCGCGCCGATGTAGGCGTCGGGAAAGCTTTTGCGCAGCGCACGGATCACGGGTGTGGCGAGCGTGACATCGCCGATACGGTCGGGACGGATGACCAGGATGCGCCGCGAGGCACTCATGCGCCGTCTCCGCTCCGCCGTTCCTCGCGCTGCATTTCCGAGAGCTGCATCAGCATCTGATGCTTGTTCAACGCGTGGATCGCCGCGACGATGTATCCCTCCCAGCCGTCGAGGAAACCGCGCTGCAGGATGTATTTCTTGAAGAATTCCAGCGGGGGACGCAGGATGAAATCCAGAGCACCGATGTTCTTGCGATGCTGTTTTTCCTGTGCTTCGAGAAGCGAGTAATCGAGATTCTTGACGAGAAGGTGGCGTACGTGGGGAAGCGTGTAATGCAGTAATGCTCCGTGCAGTTCTCCGCGGTTGCCGCGAACCTCGAAGCCTTCATGCACGAGGCGGTCGGTGACCCGGGTATTCTCACGGCGAAAGAGGCGCAACTGCCGGTCGGGATACCATCCTCCGTGGCGCAGCCATTTGTCGCGGAAGTGATTTTTCCGCGGCATGGTGTAGCCGTCCGCCGGACCATCGGCTTCGAGTACGGCAGCGATCTCCGTGCGCAGCTCGTCGGTCAGGCGTTCATCGGCGTCGAGGCTGAGTACCCAAGGCCGTGTGGCCAGGTCGAGTGAAGCCTGTTTCTGATCTGCGAAGCCGCTGAATTCGCGGAAATGCACATTCTCGGTGAATTCGCGTGCGATGTCCATCGTGCGGTCTTCTTTGCTCGAGCACAGCACGATGATTTCGCCGGCGTCACGCACCGAGGCGAGGCAGTCTCCGATGTTCTGCTCTTCACTGCCTGCGATCACGATGACCGAAAGCTGTTCCATATGCTGGTTATGGTCGCTCATCTCCCCAATCTACGAAAAAAACGCCGTGACGGCTATTCCTCGTAGCTGCCTGATTGATCAGTTTTAATAATCAGCAGGTCATGCTCGGCGTCGCCGGGTGAAAACGTGGATCCCGCCAGGATATAGCCACCGTCGCTGGTGTTGATGACGGCCTGCGCGCGGTCGTGCAGTGAAATATTGATCACATTTTTCCAGAGCGTGTTGCCGTTGGCATCGAGCTTCAGCAATATGACGCTCGTGATATCCTCCGGCCAGGGATCATTGTAGCCGCAGACGATATATCCGCCGTCCGCTGTCTGTTCGAAACTGCTGGCGATCGCGTCTTCATGGAGCTTGCGCTACGTGATCATGTCACCCGTTTCGTCGGATTTGACGAACAGCATATTTGATTTGCGGGTGACGATGTCGAACATATGTCCGATCAGGGCGATGCTGCCGTCTTCACCCTGTAGCATTTCGCTGCAGGATTTGCTGTTCGTCCCGTCCAGAACCCGTTCCCAGATCAGGGAATCTCCTCCGGCGACAGCCATTTTCAGGAGCCATAGCGCTGAGCTGCCATTGCCCTGCAATTCCGTCGATCCTGCAACGATGATGTCTCCGTCAGCAGTTTCAACGATGGATGAGCCGAGATCGCGTTCGCTGTCACCCAGGGTTTTCTCCCAGATCAGGTTCCCGAGCTCATCGGTGCGAATGACCCAGAGACTCGACCCTGCGCTGGTCGGCACGTCGCAGTAACCGACGACCATGTACCCGCCGGCACGGAGTTCGAGGACTTGTTCGCCGCTGTCGTAATCTTTGTATCCGAAGTGCTTGCTCCATTGCATCGCACCTTCGCCATCGGTTTTTATCAGCCAGAGATCAGTTCTTCCGTTGGTATACGACTCGGTCTCCCCAGTAATGATGTACCCGCCGTCCTGTGTTGGTGAGACGGAATGTCCGATATCTTTCCAGACACCGCCATAATTCTTCACCCAGAGCTGGTTGCCCTCCGCGTCGAGGCGGAGAAGGATCACGTCCTGCGAAGCCTTGTCCTTC
>PKTF01000369.1 GCA_002869275.1 Ignavibacteria bacterium
CACCTCCTCGGGACCTCCTCCGGTCAGACGGTCGCGTACCCATGAAACGGCCAGATCAGTACCCACGGGCACCTTTATGCGCAGCAGCTGATGCTGCGTATGCATGCGGTCACCCCAGACGACCTTGCCCATGAGTCCGGGCATGAAACCCGCTTTCGTATGGATGCGATACGCGAAGTCGATCACGGCGCCGCTCTCAACACCGGTGTGCGTGACGACCATCTCCTTCAGATGACTGAACGGTGCCGCATTCGCTGCCGGACGCGGCAGCACTTCGTTGAACGCGTTGAACGGCGATTCGACCTGTTGTCCGTCGCGCATCGTGGTTTTGGAACGGAGGATCTCGAGCTTCTGCCAGTCAGGATTATAGGTGATGAAGGATTCGCCGTAGGCGCGTGAGAACGCGTAGGGCGTGAGTAGTTTCAGCTTGTGGCTGTAGGTGTACGTGGTCGAACCGTCGGCGTTGAGCACGTATTCATGCACGCGCTCGAGGTACACGGCGTCGGTGGTATCCTGCTGTGCCATCATCGACAGCGGGAGCAGACAAAGCAGCGTCACGAGAGTCAATGCTGTTTTCATGCGTGCCTCCTTACTTGCTGAGAATGATGGGTGATTCGGACAGTTCCTTGCGCGCGACGAGGGCGGAACGGAACACGGGCCAGTCCCCTGCCTCATACATGCGTTTTTCCATACGATGCTTCGCTGAAAAATGCAGCGTATTCCCGACAAGCTTGATATCGGCCGAGAAGGACGCCACATCGCCTTTGATGTTCTTATCCTTGGGCATAACCACCGCTTGCATCGCGGCGGGAAGCGTGAGTTCGTCTTCCAGCATGACCACACGCGAACAGCGCTGTCGGAAACCGTACATACGTGAATCCATACCGGTATTCGTGCTGAGTTCAGGCGCATGGAAATAATCGCCGAAAGGATTCGACATCATCAGTGGAGTAAACACGACGCGGTCGCCGGCCATACGCGCGAAGTTCGGGATGCGGTATTCAAGTGTGACCTTGAACGGCTTCGACAGGTCGTAGATGTCGGCGATATTCTGACGCGTAATTTCCGCACCGGGATACGCCTCGGCGAGCATGCGGGAATACACGTCCTGCCAGCCCGAACGTCCGCTGCGCGTGAACGCACGGCGCATAAGCGCGTCGGACTGCCCCTCGGCCACCATCGTGACGGTACCCGTGAGTGTGCCGTCAGGAAAGAGCTGTGAGGTGTTCTTCGCCCGCCAGTAATGGTTGTCTGCCGGGGAGATGGGTGTGGTCATCACATCGGCTCCGCCGGGAATGCCGAGCAGATATTCCTGCTGCTGTTCGGCCGAGGACCACATTTCACGAACACCCGGAATCCATGTCGGATCCAGCAGCATCCAGTCGCCGCTTGCTCGTTTGACCACGGTGACGCTGTGGTTGAACTGGTCGGCGGGAATGCGGTCGATACGCGAACCCGCCATGGTCATCGCGGGATAGCTTTCAAAGCCCGCTGCGCGCAGCATGGTGACGAGCATGCCGGCTTTGTCCTTACACACACCGCAACGGTCGGCAAAGGTCATCTTTCCAGTGTGCAGCGTATAGCCCTCGCCCTCGCCCATGGAAATACCCGAGTAGCGGATTTCCTCGGCCACCCAGTGGTTGAGGACGGAGATTTTTTCGAGTTCGTCGGTCACGCCCTCGAGCAGCTTGTCGGTCATTTCCTGCACCTCGGGCGTCACCGCGAAGCTGCCGAAGTCCTCGTTCACGCCGTGGAACCAGGTGGCTTTTGCGTACCAGTCCGGCGAGGTGGACATCAGCAGCTTGGTCGCCACGTCGGACGGCGCGACCATGTCGCGTTCGCGCTCGAGCGGGGTGATATTTCGCTTGTACCAGCAATAGGTGATCTTCCCCTCGCGCGTGTACATGCCCGAGGTGGGATGCAGGTCGTCGGCATCGGTGGGATGCTGCTTCGCTGAGGGATTCATCTGCACGTTGACGCGATGCTGGAATCTCGGATGGAAATGGATATACGAACTGACTTCGCCGTTGTACACTTCATACTGCAGCGGTTTGTTTTCGGGAACGAGCACGCGGTAGGATTTCTCCATCACCGGCACCGAGGACCAGAATTCCACGATCTCGTAGAAGTGGCCTTTCATCGGTGGCACAAAGCGGCTGTCGTCGTCCTCATCGCGCAGCAGCGCGTAGGTGAAGCCCTTGCGGAAGACAAGCGTTTCGACGGCGTCACCCGGTTCGAGCCAGCCGACGGGAGCCATCTTCTGCCGTGCACCCCAGTAGATCGCGCGAGCAGGAGCGGCATAATCACGCACTTCGCCGAGCGGTACGGTTTCCACGCTGCCGTCCTTGCGGTAAATCCGCACGCGCAGCACTTCCACAGCCGCGGAAAGCGGATCATAGTCAAAAATGACATGGCGCATATCGCGCGCGCCCTTTTCAGTGAGGATCTTGGTCAGCTTGTGCATATGCACATAGCTGAGTCCGCTGTCCTGCACGTCCACGTCGGTGGAATCGTACACGACCACGACATCCGCGCCCGGATGGGCGTCCGCGCCGCCGGCACATTGCAGCCGCGCGACATTCTCATCGGTCTGCGCCCGCAGGCTTGTGGCTGCCAGTAGCACGCAGCACAGCACGGGCAGCAGATAGCTCGCTCTTCGTCTCATCGCAATTCCTGTTGGGATACAAAAGGCTGGGTTTTTTCCATACTTCCATGAGTATAGCAAAAATCCGTGAACAAGGGTAATCAGACGATCCGAAATGTCCTTTTCAGGCAATTTTCATCAATTTAACACGTCCTAAAATATTTTTTAGGGCGTGTTAAATTGGCTGAAACCGTTGAATCCGATGGCGATTTCGGTTACGGTTTCGCGAGCGATCTCGATTTCGCAATCGTAATCGTAATCGCAATCGCAATCGGGATCGGGATCGATTTCCGCAGTACGCAAACGAAAACGGGCCCCAGAAACCTGGAGCCCGTTGCAGAAAAAACTCTGTATGTCGTCTTAGCGGGAGTAGTACTCGATAACGAGAGGGAACTCACAAACGACGGGGATCTTTTCGCGATCGGGTGCCGCAAGCAGGGAGATCGAAAGCTCGGGCTTGGAGATCGAGATGTACTCAGGTGGACGTGCGGACTTCACGGCGTCGTTGAACATGTCGATCTTGCGGCTCTTCTGACGCACGCTGACGACATCGTTGACTTTGACCTGGTACGAGGGAATGTTGACGCGCTTGCCGTTCACTTCGATGTGACCGTGCGTGACGTACTGACGGGCGGCGAAAATCGTGCGGGCGAGTCCGCCACGGTACACGATAGCGTCGAGACGCGTCTCCAGCATGGAGGCCAGGTTGTCCGACGTATTTCCCGCTTTGTTACTGGACTTCTTGTAGTAGTTCAGCATCTGCTTTTCGCTGATGTTGTACTGCCAGCGCAGTCTCTGCTTTTCAACGAGCTGACGCTTGTAATCCGAAATCTTCTGACGGCGGTTGCGTGACAGACCGTGGGCACCAGGCGGATGGGGCTTGCGCTCCATGTACTTGGAAGCCTTGGGAGTGAGGGGAACGCCGAGCTGGCGGGAAAGCTTGACCTTGGGGCCGTTGTACTTCATACTGGATTGCTCCGTAAACCTTGTATTTCCTAAAAATCCTATTCGTCAGTCTTGTTCAATGCCCGGAACTGATTGGGAGGCGATCACGGAGATCGTTTCCATTTCGAGCATTAGCAAATATAGAGTTACCAGGGGAAATATCAAAATACCATTTTTCGTGAAACATGCCAGAAAAATCGCGTCTGTAACAAGCGAACGGATCCGCCGTATAGTACATCGCTGGCAGACGTCCTCCAAACCCGCCGTTATTTCGCTGTTCCACAGAAATCCGGCTATGCATGTACCAGTCTTATCCCCTCCCTGAACTACCTCAAACGGTCCCGCAGCCCGGCAGTATTGTCACAACGGCTCTCGGAGACGTCCGCATCATTCGGGCCATCGGACGCGGGAAATCCGGATATTCGTACGAAGCGGCACTCGGACAGCGTCGTGTCGTGTTCAAGCAGATGCACGACGAACCGTGTACGTACTATTCCTTCGAGGATTCGAAAACACGACTCGAGGAAAAGGATTATTTCCGGCTGCGAGACATGGGGATTCATGTCCCGAGACTCCTGCATGTCGGGCATGAGGGTTCGTTTCTTATCAAGGAATACATTTCCGGCCCGACGGCAGCAGAAGTCATTGCCTCGGAATTACCCGATCGGGAGATTATCGCGCAGTTGTTCGATATCGCCCGCAAGTGCCGGACATTCGGAAAGAACATCGACTATTTCCCGACAAATTTTGTGATCGAGAACGGATGCCTGTATTATGTCGACTATGAGACAAATACATTCGATCCGCGCTGGAGCCTGGAGCACTGGGGCGCGTATTTCTGGGCAAACTGTGCAGGATGGCACAATTTTCTGCAAACCGGTTCCTCATCATTGCTTCACAGCGACCCGGATAACGGCATTCCGCTGAAAGAACCATTCGAACCGATCGTCCGGCAGTGGATCAGTGACTTCGGCGAAACCGGCGAACAGCAAGCCGCAGCAGCAGCGCCCCCGTTCCTCGACCCCGTAACGAAATCAGGAGAAGCACCATGAACACGGATAATACCTTTCCCGAATCTCATGAAGCAGAGCAGAACGGTACCGAGGAACAGACCGGACAACGCACGCATGAGGCATTCAAGAAGCAAAGCGACGAGCGTTCGTGGGCGATGCTCTGTCATCTTTCCGTCCTCGCCGCAGCAGTCATTCCCTTCGGCCATATATTCGGTCCGCTCATCGTGTGGCTGGTCAAACGTGATGAATTCGATCTCGTGAATGACCAGGGCAAGGAATCTCTCAACTTCCAGATCAGCCTTTCGATCTACAGCCTCATCCTGACCGTTGTGGCTGTCGTAAGCGTGCTCGGACTCGCAGCGGGAGACGGTGAGGGGAGCGTGCTCATCACTCTCATCGGCGCTGGAGTCGGCCTGTTCGTTATCGGCATCCTGGCACTCATTTTCGTCATTATCGCGTCGGTGAGATCCTATCAGGGTGAGCGCTACCGCTATCCCCTCTCCATCCGCTTCGTCAGCTGAATCGCCGCGTGATTGCGACTTTCTGCATCCGGGATTTGCGATTTGCTCTCCCGGATGTATTTTATTTTATCGGAACTCACAAATGTGTATCAGGGTCCTCTGCCGCGAGTTGTGCGGTGGCGGACACGCTTCCTCTGGCGCAGGACTCAAGGAATGGAGCATCTCCAGAACTATATCAACGGCGAACTCACCGATCCGTTATCGGGAATGTGGCTGCCGAATTTCGAACCCGCGACGGGCGCATTGTATTCCCGTATTCCGGCATCAACAGCCGCGGATATCGACACGGCTGCCGAAGCAGCAGCACGTGCGTTTCCCGGGTGGTCGGCCACGCCGGCCGAGGAACGGTCCCGCATGCTTCTGCGCATCGCAGAACTGATCGAAGCGCGTCTCGACGACCTCGCCGCGGCGGAATCGAAAGACAACGGCAAGCCGCTCTGGCTCGCCCGCAGCGTGGACATCCCCCGCGCCGCAAGGAATTTCCGTTTCTTCGCCACGGCAATCCTCCACACCTCCTCGGAGGCGCATGCCACCGACGACACGGCAATCAACTACACGCTGCGACAGCCTATCGGCGTGGCGGGATGCATCTCGCCCTGGAACCTTCCGCTGTACTTGTTCACCTGGAAAATTGCTCCGGCGCTAGCGGCCGGGAATACCGTCGTCGCGAAGCCTTCTGAGATCACGCCCATGACAGCGTACCGACTGTCGGAGATCTGCATCGAGGCAGGGCTTCCCCCCGGTGTTCTCAACATCGTGCACGGCACGGGAGCAGATGTGGGCGCGGCGATCACGGCACATCCCGGCATTCCCGCGATTTCCTTTACGGGCGGAACGCAGACCGGCGCCACTATCGCACGCACCGCTGCGCCGATGTTCAAGAAGCTCTCGCTCGAACTGGGCGGAAAAAATCCGACTATCATCTTCGCAGACTGCGACTTCGACGAGATGCTCGAAACGGTCCTGCGGTCGGCCTTCTCGAACCAGGGCGAAATCTGCCTGTGCGGCTCGCGCATTTTTATCGAGCGCGCGCTGTACGACCGTTTCCGGGATGCTTTTACCGAGCGCGTACGCGCCCTGCGCGTAGGCGATCCGCTCGATGATGCGACCGGACAAGGTGCCATCGTTTCCGAGCAGCACATGGAAAAAGTGCTTGGCTACGTGGACCTCGCACGCGAGGAAGGCGGCAACGTGCTCTGCGGTGGCGAACGTGTACAGGTCGAGGACCGCTGCAGTGAGGGCTGGTTCATCGCGCCGACGGTCATCGAAGGGCTCCCCTTCTCCTGCCGCACGAACCAGGAAGAGATTTTCGGTCCGGTCGTCACACTCATGCCCTTTGACACGGAAGATGAGGTCCTGACGATGGCGAACAGCACGCCGTACGGACTTGCAGCCTCGGTGTGGACCGGCGACGTCACCCGCGCGCACCGAGTGGCGGCGCAACTGCAGTCGGGCATCATCTGGATCAATTGCTGGATGCTGCGCGACCTGCGCACGCCGTTCGGCGGAATGAAGCAATCGGGCGTCGGACGCGAAGGCGGCTGGGAAGCCCTGCGCTTTTTTACCGAAGCGAAGAACGTATGTATCAAACTCTGACGGCAGACATGGAAAACAACAGTACCAGCTTTGAATCGCAGCGTGCACCCGAACCCGTCGGGTTGTATCCTCATGCCCGGCGCGTGGGCAACCTGCTGTTTCTCTCGGGCGTAGGTCCGCGCGAACGGGGCACCAAGGACATCCCCGGCGTAACGCTTGACGCAGACGGAAATATCGTTTCCTACGACATCGAGGCGCAGTGCCATTCGGTGTTCCGTAACGTCCGCGCCATTCTCGAGGAGGCAGGCTCGGGCTGGGATCAGCTCATCGACGTCACCGTCTTTCTGACGAATATGAAGGACGACTTCGCAACGTACAACCGGATATACGCCGAGTATTTCGCGGACAACCGTCCCTGCCGCACCACTGTAGAGATCAACGCGCTCCCGACACCCATCGCCATCGAACTGAAATGCATCGCTACGATTTGAGAAAGGACAGGCCATGTACACGCAGCAAGGCATCAATTTCAAGCACTGGATAGACGAACATCGGCATCTGCTCAAACCGCCCGTGGGCAATCAGCAGGTATTCGAGAACGGTGAATTCATCGTCATGGTCGTCGGCGGGCCCAACGCACGCAAGGATTACCATTTCAACGAGGGAGAGGAATTCTTCTATCAACTCGAGGGCGATATCACACTGAAGGTGATGGAGAACGGTGTATCGCGTGACGTGACCATCCGGGAGGGTGACATTTTTCTCCTGCCCGCTCGCGTACCGCATTCACCGCAGCGTCCGGCAAACACCATCGGGCTCGTCATCGAGCGAAAGCGCACACCGGAGGAACTCGACGGTTGTTTCTGGTATTGTGAATCCTGCGGAGACAAGCTGTATGAGGAATACTTCCCTCTGCAAAACATCGTGACGCAGCTTCCCGAGATCATGCAGCGCTACTATGATTCACTTGAACACCGTACGTGCGGAAACTGCGGAACAGTCATGGAGCCGCCTGGTCCGGCGCAGTAGATCCACTCGTACACATTGAGAACACCCATGCTGAAGATCGACGTTCATACGCACATTCTCCCTGCTTCCTGGCCTGACTTCTCCGAGAAGTTCGGCTACACCGGTTTCCCCAGTTTCGAGCGGCAGCAGGACGGTTCCTCGCACATGATGGTGAACTGCAAGCATTTCCGTACGTTTCAGCCCAACTCCTGGGATCCCGACACCCGGCTGCATGACTGCGACCGCGACGGTGTGACCGTGCAGGTGCTGTCGCCGGTGCCTATCATGTTCAGTTACTGGGCAAAGCCCGAGCACACGCTGGAGATATCGCGTTTCCTCAACGACCATATCGCCGCGACCGTTGCCGAGCGTCCCACTCGCTTCATCGGACTCGCCACGCTGCCCATGCAGGCACCGGATCTGGCGATAACGGAGCTGGAGCGTGCTGTACGGGAACTCGGTCTGGCGGGAATCGAGATCGCCACGCATGTCAACGAGATGAACCTGAACGAGGAAGCCCTTTTCCCGATATTCGAAGCGGCGGCCGATCTCGGGGCGGCGGTGTTCGTACATCCATGGGATATGATGGGCGCCGACGATATGCGCCGATACTGGCTGCCCTGGCTCGTCGGCATGCCGGCGGAAACCTCGCGCGCTATCTGTTCGATGATTTTCGGTGGTGTGCTCGAACGGCTGCCGAACCTCCGTGTCAATTTCGCCCATGGCGGCGGCAGCTTCCCCGCAACCATCGGACGCATCGAGCACGGCTTCAACATGCGTCCCGACCTCGTCGCAATCGACAATGCGGTCAATCCCCGGGAATATCTAGGACGTTTCTATGTCGACTCAATCGTGCACGACCCGGTCATGCTGCGGCATCTCGTAGAGCTGGTGGGTGAAGACCGCATCACTCTTGGTTCGGATTACCCGTTTCCACTGGGCGAACTCGTCCCGGGGAAACTCATCGAATCGATGGAAGATTTTTCCGCTGCGCGCAAGGCGAAACTGCTGGGCGAAAACGCCCTCGATTGGCTGAGCCTTCCGCGTGAGCGGTTCGCCTCATGAAGGCTACAATCCATATCGGGGGTCGCGATTACACGGCCGACCTGAACACAGGCCATAGCATCGCGATACCATTGCAGTTCGACGGTCCGCAGCCGAACAGCTATGGCGTTCCGGCCGCGACATCCATTGCCTACGAGGATGGAACGTTCGTCGGGGACACCCGACGCGGAGGAAGCTGTAATTTCGAGACCGTTTCGCTTACGCCGCATTGCAACGGAACACATACTGAGTGCCTCGGCCATATTACAGACGAGCGCATCTCCGTGGAGGCGATCATACCGGCCGGCCTCAAGCCTGCGACATTGATCACGGTCAGTCCCGAAGAAGCTCTGCTGAGTCCCGAATCGTATTTTCTCGTTAAAGAGGAACAGGATCGCATCATCAGCGCTCGTATGCTGCGAGACGCGCTTGAGAACGCCGATCCGGATTTTCTCGAAGCGCTGGTTATCCGGACGGCACCCAACGATGTGCAGAAATGCAGACGGCAGTACACCGAACAACCGGCACCGTTTTTCAGTGCTGAAGCGATGCAGCTGGTACTTGAGTACAAGGTTCAACACCTGCTCGTGGACATTCCTTCACTGGATCGTGCCTTCGATAACGGACAGCTGAGCACACATCATCTCTTCTGGAACCTGGCGCAGGGCAGCCACGCTGACGCCCCTGACGCACACAGAGGAAAATCGGTGACGGAGTTTATCTACGTACCCGATTACATCCCTGATGGCCAGTATCTGCTCGACCTGCAGATCGCACCGTTCGTCCTGGACGCCGCACCAAGTCGGCCTGTCCTCTTCTCCGTGTCCGATCACCAACCGCATGACGTATGACACCCAACACGAAGTATTCCACCGATCCTGCATTCGCCCTCACGCTCGACCGCGAGGATCCGTTACAGCGCTTTCGCAACAGCTTCATTATTCCTGAACAGGAAGACGGAACCCCGCAAATCTACCTGTGCGGAAATTCGCTCGGACTGCAGCCGACTGCCGCCAGTGATTACGTCCGGCAGGAACTCGACGACTGGGCGGAACTCGGTGTCGAAGGGCACTTCCGTGCGCGTCATCCCTGGATGCGGTATCACGAATCACTCGCTGAGAGCAGCGCCGCAATCGTCGGAGCGCATCCGGATGAAATTGTGGTAATGAACACGTTGACGGTGAACCTCCATTTGATGATGGTGTCCTTCTACCGTCCGACTCGCGAACGATATAAAATCATCATCGAGGAAAAGGCGTTCCCATCCGATCAATATGCAGTCGCTTCACAGGCGCAGTTTCACGGGTATGATCCAGCTGACGCCATTGTTGAGATTCCCATGGACGAGCACGGCCGTTTTTCCACCGAACACGTGCTCGAAACCATAGACCGGCATGCCGACGACACCGCTCTTCTGCTCCTCGGAGGAGTGAATTACTACAACGGTCAGCTCTTCGACGTCGAAGAGATCACCCGGCACGCGCGTGCTGCAAGCATCACTGTCGGCATCGACCTCGCTCATGCTGCCGGGAACGTGCCGTTGAAACTGCATGACTGGGGAGTGGATTTCGCCGCCTGGTGCAGTTACAAGTATCTCAACTCGGGTCCGGGCAGTACGGCCGGCTGTTTCGTGCACCAGCGACATGCAACAAATGCATCACTCCCCCGTTTCGCGGGCTGGTGGGGACATGACAAGTCAACACGTTTCGACATGCCGGACAGATTCACTCCGATCCCGGGTGCGGAAGGCTGGCAGCTGAGTAATCCCGCCATCCTGCCGATGGCCACGCTGCGCGCTTCGCTTGACCTCTTCATGGATGCGGGCATGGCTGCGCTGCGCCGTAAGAGTGAACTGCTGACAGGGTATCTCGAGTATCTCCTGCTCCATGGTGAAAATGACTCGTGGAACATCATCACACCATCCGAGCCTGAGCAGCGCGGCTGCCAGCTGTCACTACGCATCAGCTCAGGCGGGAAGCAGCTGTTCGATCATCTCGGCAGGAGCGGTGTGATCTGCGACTGGCGTGAACCGGATGTGATACGTATCGCCCCGGTGCCGCTCTACAATTCTTTCACTGATGTGCATCGTTTCGCAGAACTGTTTCATCAGTATTTCACCGATCACGCATAAGTAACAGTCGCTGGGAATGCGCAAATGAACGAACAATCAGAACAGATCATCATCGCCGGCGCAGGACTGGCGGGTTCACTGCTCTCGGTCTACCTCGCACAGCGGGGTTTCGCAGTGGACGTGTACGAACAGCGGCCCGACATGCGCCGTGTGGATATCAGTGCCGGTCGTTCGATCAATCTCGCGCTGTCGACCCGGGGCATTTTCGCACTCTCCGAGGTAGGTCTTAAAGATGAGGTCATGCAGCTCGCCATTCCGATGCGAGGACGCATGATTCACGCGGTGGACGGATCGCTGACCTTTCAGCCTTACGGCAAGGATGACAGTGAAGTGATCTACTCGGTTTCGCGTGGTGAACTGAACATGCGCATGATGACGCTGGCAGAAGGGCATCCCGACGTGCGCCTGCATTTCGGGCAGCGATGTGATGGGGTGGATTTCACGACCGGGACCGCGCGTTTTGTCGATGATGAAAGTGGTGAGAGCTATTCTCGTTCGGGAGCGACCATTATCGGCACAGACGGGGCAGGCTCGGCAATACGTACGGCGATGCAGCGACTCGGTCACTTCGACGTCACCCAGGAATTCCTTGAACACGGGTACAAGGAACTGTCCATCCCCCCCGCCGATGACGGAAGCCATCGCATCGATGTCAACGCGCTGCATATCTGGCCGCGGCGCTCCTTCATGCTGATCGCCCTGCCGAACCTCGACGGCAGTTTCACCTGCACGCTGTTTTTGCAGCACACCGGGGATCCCGGATTCGAAGAACTGAACAGTCCGGAGCGCATCCATGGCTTCTTCCAACAGGAATTCCCCGATGCGCTGCCGCTCATGCCGACCCTCGTAGAAGATTTCATGGAGAATCCGGTCGGCCAGCTCGGGACCGTGCGCTGCACACCCTGGCATGTCGGAGGCATGGCGGTTTTACTGGGCGATGCCGCTCACGCCATCGTCCCCTTCTACGGTCAGGGCATGAACTGTTCATTCGAAGACTGCACGGTGCTCAACAATTGCATCGATGAATTCGGTCAGGACTGGGAGCGCGTGTTCCATGTCTTTCAGAAACGCCGTAAGGCGAATGCCGATGCGATCGCAGATCTCGCGCTCGCCAATTTCATCGAAATGCGTGACTCGGTTGCCGATGCGCGCTTTCTCCTGATGAAAAAAGTCGGTCTCGCGCTGGAGGAACGCTTCCCTGAATACTTTGTCCCGCAGTACGCGATGGTCACCTTCCACCGCATCCCCTACGCGGCAGCCCTTGCGCGGGGGAAACTGCAGCACAGTATTCTTGAACAACTCACCGAGGGCGTTACAGATCCTGCGGAGGTTGATTTCGCGAAGGCAGAGTCTCTGATCACGGAAACCTTGCGTCCTTACGCCGAGGACATGACATTATTCACCTGACAATCGGGAAACCGCCATGGACAAGCCCTACCCGCCGCTTTATTATACAGACTACCTCCAGCTGGATACACTCCTGAACTGCCAGTCCCGCAAAAGCGAGGAGTACGGAGATCCGGCACACGACGAGATGCTGTTCATCATCGTGCACCAGGCCTATGAGCTCTGGTTCAAGCAGATACTCTTCGAACTCGACTCCGCCATCGCATTACTGTCGAAGGATCCGGTAAGGGAACAGGACGTCGGGACCTGCGTGTCGCGGCTGCAGCGCATCACGGAGATTCAGAAGATTCTCATCGACCAGCTCCGTGTTCTCGAAACCATGACTCCGCTCGATTTCCTGGATTTCCGTGACTACCTGTTTCCTGCTTCGGGATTCCAGAGTATTCAATTCCGCCTGCTGGAGATCAGGCTGGGACTGGAATCCGACACGCGCCTGCGATATAATCAGGCTGCCTACCACAGCCGTGTTTCGCCCGAACATCGCGACCTCCTGATCGAAAACGAACAAAAACGCACAATGTTCGGTGCTATCGAACACTGGCTCGAGCGCACACCGTTCCTGGAGTTCGGCGAATATCGATTCTGGGATGAATACCGGGTTGCGGTGCAGAGCATGCTCGGGCGGGACCGCGAAGTCATTGAGAACAACCCCACCCTCTCCGACGACGAAAAGGTGCAGCAGGTTCTCGAGCTGGGGCAAACCGAGGAACATTTCGGAGCGATTTTCGATCCCGACAGACATGATGCTCTGCGCAAGGACGGGAAGCTCCGTTTGAGCCACAGGGCAACGCTTGCAGCGCTGTTCATTTCTCTGTATCGGGACCAGCCGATATTATCCATGCCCTATCGGCTGCTCGCAGGGCTGGTGGACATGGACGAATTGCTCACCACGTGGCGGTACAGGCACGCACTCATGGTGCACAGGATGATCGGAACGAAAATCGGGACCGGCGGTTCCTCCGGGTACCAGTACCTGAAATCGACCGCGGAAAGTCACCGGGTGTTTCGCGACCTGACAAACCTGTCGACTTTTCTGATCCCGCGTCATGCTCTGCCTGAACTTCCCGATGCTCTATTCCGCCGACTCGGATTCGCGCATCAAGCAGATATCGCCTGAAGCCCATGAACAGGGAGAGAATTCAAAGCGTCATCAGTCAGGCCAGTGAACTTGCCCGTTTGCTGATGCGCTCTTCGCAGCCACCGCGTAAACTCACGGCAGAATACCTGCACGGCCGAAAACGTGCCACGAGCTCTGAGAAGGGCATCATCTCTTCCCTTGCACATCATGCCATCCTGAACTGGCGCCTCTCAGCATACGCCCTGACCGGGAGTACTGCCGATATACGTCCGCGAGAGGATGCCGAGCAGGCTTCTGCTGTCGTCCCTGCATCGCTAATATCCTTGCTGACGGACTCCGCTGCGGAAGACCTCTCCAATGTTGAGATCATCAACGCATTCCTCGAAGCGGGGAGTCACCCTGAAGATCTGCTGGAAGCTGCCACACGCAGGCTTGCGGAATGCGGTGGCCCGCTGCCTGAAGTGCTTACCGATCGTATTGAAACGCTAAAGGGTGAAGCAGAAGCATCATTCATCACAGCCGCGGTTCTGACGTCGCTGCCGGACTGGGTGGTGGAGACCTGGCACGATGCCGGGATCGCTGCAACCCCGGCAGACGTCCTGCTACTTGGCCGTTCGCTGTCGCGTCCTGCGCCCCTGACCTTACGTGCAAACACCATGATCTGCTCTAGGGTGCGGTTGCTGAGCAAGCTCCGCGAAGAGGGATTGCAATGCGATGAGCATCCCATCCTCCCCGATGCGGTGGTCATGCTGGAGAGAAGCACGCTGACCGACAGCCCGCTCTATGAAAGTGGCTGTTTTGAAGTGCAGGATGCCGGCAGCCAGCTCATCGGACTGGCCTGTGGCGCAGAATCGAAGATGCATGTGTACGACGCCTGCGCGGGAGGAGGAGGTAAAACCATGCATCTCGCAAACATCATGCGAGATAGCGGATCGATCATCGGCAGCGATATCGAACGCAATAAATTACGCGGCATGATGCAGCGCGGCGCGCGGCTGGGCCTGCGATCGCTGTCTGCCGTGGCCGTCACGCCTTCAGGAGAACCGTTTCATACGCATGACCGCCTCCCTGAGATTGCCGGCCAGGACGTGGTTCTGGTCGATGCACCCTGTTCGGGATTTGGCACAGTGCGAAGAAGTCCGACGATCAAATGGAAGCTTACCGAGCGAACGATTCGTCGCCTGTCGGAAAAACAGTTCCAGATTCTGCAGCGTAACGCGGCATACGTGCGTCCGGGTGGAGTACTCCTCTACGCGACCTGCTCGCTGCTGCCGGCGGAAAACCAGGCTGTCATCGCTGCCTTCCTGAGGGAACATTCTGAGTTCTCAGCAGAACCCCTCGCCCCTGCTTTCGATATGCATCACGTCACTCTCCCTAACCTATCGGACGCCCAAACGCAGTTGATGCTGCATCCTTCCACGCTCGATTCTGATGGATTCTTCATGGCTCGAATGAGACGCAGCAGCTGAGTTTGCCCCCTTCCATTAACCCCAGACACGGTATCGCATTCCTGCTCACCCTGCGCCGAGGATCTCCCTGCAGGCCAGTTGCACCTCCTCAATCGGTATGGAGATGATATCCCCGTCATGCGAAACAACAGCACGATGCCTTGCGCCCACAGGTGCCCATTCCCAGGCAAACGTCGGTCCGAAAAGCGAGACCGTCGGACAACCGCTGAAAGCCGCGAGGTGCATGGTCCCTGTATCGTTACAGAGATACAAGTCCAGTGCCTGGAGCACGGCGCTGAGTAATGGAATCTCGGCCTGCGCAAGGATGCGATGCGGAATCCGCAGCTGTTCGCATGCGGCGGACAGCCCTGCTGTTTCCTGCGCGTCGAGGGCGCCGGAGGTGATCACGACCGCACAGCCGGTATCGCGATGCAGTGCGCGGAGGACGTCGATGAAACGATCCGTGGGCCAGATATTCTGTGGTTTCCCCGCACCGGGGTGCACTCCGACAAGGGGAACGTCACGTGGCAGCTTCTCGAGCCAGCGCTCAGCCTTCGATACGGCGGCATCTCCCGGTCGAAGCTGCAGCGCCGAGAGGCTCACGTCGGCTTGCGTGCACCCGGCCAGCTCAGCGATCTCCCGGTTCCTCTCCATTTGGTGTGCCTGTTCGGTGACCCATTGCACTTCCCGGGTGACATTGAGCCATCTCCGCCCGGGATTCTCGATTCCGTCCAGGGATGAAATCCCGACACGTCGGCGCGCACCGGACAGGAATGCCGTAATGTGCGACGTTTGAGAAAGGGCTACCGTCGATGGCACGATAGCCATGTCAAAACCACGCCCGCGCAGCTTCCATTGCTCTCGAAGCACGGTCGTGACCGATCCTTTGTGGTAGTACATGACCTCGTCAAGGAACGGATTGAGCTGTTCGAGCGGTATCGGATACCTTGTAGGCGTAGCAAGAAGAGAAATTCTGGATTCCGGCCACTGCGTTTTAAGGGCGGCATACAGAGGCAGCGAGCACAGCATGTCTCCGACATGATTATGCCGACGCAGGACGAGAATTTTTCGGATGTGGTCAGACATCGTTTTTCTCATCATTGTTCCTGCGAAGCCACGGCATTCGTGGAAGCAGCATCGGCACGGCATTGCGGTAGCGTCGATACTCATCCCCGAACTCCGCGATGAGTTTTCTTTCCTCCAGCCATGCACCGATCACCAGGTACGCGATTCCTATCACTTTCATGATGAGGTTGGCGGGAGTGACATTCCCCCAGAACAGAAGGAAAAGGATGCCGGCGGTATAGTACGGATGTCGAATATACCGCAGGATGCCCGATGCAGCGAAGCCCGAATACTCGGACGTTCGTTCTTCGAGATGGTCGCGAATCTGGCGAATACCGAGAAAAAAAGCATTGTCGTACTGCCTGCTGCCGAAATAGATCAGCAAGAGCGCGATGCTGATTCCCACCCACTGTATGATCGTCCATGGGAACTGCCATGCCCAGAGAAGCGGCGTTTCGATCATCCACTGCAGCCAGAGAACGGGAACGAGTGTGAGAATACTGAGGGTCACGTAGAACAACCGATAGTAAGCGATCCCGGAGTCGAGAAACCGCCGCATGCGCGACATCCATGATCGTGAAATCAGCACACTGTGCAGCACGCACCAAAACAGCCAGACGGCGGCGAGCAGCGCATGGTCGGCGAGCATAGCCGATGTCGTCTGCAGCGATAGCACTATATCAGGTGCAACGAGCAATGTGATCATTCCCTGCTGCTTCCCTTCTGCGGAGGGGCTGTTTCTGTTTTCAGGCGTGGTACGACCAGCGACCCGTTTTCCAGTACGAGGACCTCCGCTGACGCGGATACGCGCGGTGCGCAGCTCGCGAGTGCAGCCTCCAGAGATGCGGCCGGCTTCATGCCCAGCTGTCTCACGGTCGCATCCGGCAGGTTTGAAACGAAGTGGATATCAAAGCGCTCAGACTTCTCCCGCATCGCGAGCGCGGTATGCGCATTCATCGCGTAGTTGGTCAGCAGGGCATTGCGAAAGGCTGCTTCGTCGGGATGTGCAAACCACTCCATGAACTGCTCATTCCCGATGCCTTCAGCGCATTCAGCCAGAAGAATGATACTGCCGCCTTCGCGCGTGACATACGCAGCGTGGTGAAGGCTCTTGTGTGACTGGATGAAATTGATATCCTTGGGATATCCCCCTGTGCTGACGATGCAAAGGTCCATCGGACTGGGAACGGGCAGGTGATAGCGGCTCCCAACACGGCGACAGCCTTCGGCATGTGCCAGGAGCAGGTCGCCGCATACCGCGTCATCGATCTTGCCGTGTTCATCGAGCAGCGCTGCGAAATACCATGTGGGAGGCATGAAACGCATCGCGTCCATGATATCCTCAATCACCGGATTTCCTTCGATTTGGCCGTCTCGGCATTGCGGATGGAATGACCCATCATCGGTCAGGGTACGCCGATGATTGGTTACCGCTGTTTCGTAAGATGCGATGCCGGGAACGAAGAGCTTCGCCCCGCCGCCGAATCCAGCAAAATAGTGATGGACGATCGTCCCGGTCGCCAGAACGCGATCGGCCCAGAGTACCAGTCTGTTTACCGCGATCTCCGTTCCGAAACGGGTAGTCCCGACGCACACACAATTCTCGGTGTCGCGTGCGTCATGTTCATATACTTCATACCTCTCGAAAATACCATCGCCAAGGATCTCCCGCCGTTCAGCGTCTGATTGCGGGGGGTGCGTTCCAGTTGCAAAAAGGATACGAACCTTTGTATCAGGTACGCCGGCCCGCTCGATCTGCTCGAGCAAGAGTGGAAGGAATTCCGCCGTACGGCATCTGCGCGTCTTATCAGAGACAAGGACCAGGAGTTTATCGGTCGGGGAAACAGTGGAATGGAGAGGCGGGGCACCGATCGGCGCAGAGAGAGCTTCTGAAACGACGGAAAACTCGGACCGCCGTCCGGTGGGGACGGCGGTCCTGAGAGTTGTAACACTCCAATGTTCGGGAAGCGGTGCACTCTGGGTTCCCGACCCGTAGGCAAGGGCCAGTGTGTTGTCCGCGAACGGAAGCATATCAGTTGATGCGCAGGCTGGGACGAATCGTGAGTACGCCCTTCTTGAATCCAAGGATGCGGTCGAAGTCACCAACGTAGATCATACTTCCAAGCACCAGCACGGCACGCGGGGAGATAAATCCACGGATGGTGATGGGATCGATGCGTTCAACAAATCCACCGCCGTCATCATAGTGCAGCACTGCGACTGCGCCGGGATCCGCGACATAGATATCGCCGTTGGAAGGATCTACCGCAACACCCCAGGGCTTGAGCAGCTGATCCTTGATGACCTGATCGACGTCGAAGCCGGACTTGTCGAGGACCTGAACCTGACCGTTGCCGAAATCCGCGACATAGATTTTGTCGCCATGCACCGTCAGGCCTTTGGGATCGAGGAACAGACCGGCGGCCTTGCGTCCGAGCGAGTTCAGCTGTTTGTCGAAGACCACGATGCCGCTCTTATCAAGCACGTAGATACGGGAATCGTCGACAGCGACATCACGCGGATCTTCCAGATCTGCGGTGATGACCTTCTGGATGCGATCCTGCGTATCAAACACTCGCAGAGCCTTCGCCGCTGCGTCCACGACATAGCTATGCTCGCTGTCCGCGGCAATTCCACGGAAACAGACGTTCTCGTCATCAACGGAAATCTCGCTGACGTAGGTACCAACGCTGGTGATGCGCTGTGCGATGCCGATAACCGGAGAAACGATCAGCAGTCCGTCGTCGCGATGCGCCATATACGAGAGATTGTCGAGCTGACGGCGATTCGACTTGATGAAAAATCCGGGGGTGTCCATACTGCCCTCGCCAAGCAGGCGGAAGCGGTCGAACGTCACATGGCCGTTGCCGGCATAGAGACCGCAGTAGCCGGAATTGAAGCGCAGTTCCTCCAGCGCCACGTTGCGCTCATTGACGAGCACGGAGAAGCTACCGTTCTTGATATCGACGTAGACGCGCAGTGTCACAGGGGCAGCAAGATCCTTGATCGCGATGGCGCGCGTCTCGAAGTACTCACCCATGAAATCCATATACCCGAGGGTCACTCCGCCTTCCACAAGGCGTACGACATGACTGTTCATCAGCTTGTCTTTGTGCTCGGTATTGAACACAACGCCGCCTCCCAGCGCCGAGACAACCGCCTCAATCACAAAGGGCTTCGAGTACATGACATACTTGTCGTACAGCATTGCGAAGCGTTCACCGCCTCCTACGACCTTCGCTCGTTCGCCGTCAACAGACCAGGTACCTGAGACCGTGGTCCACTGCGAACCAAGTGCCTCCTGGGTGAAATCGTCTTCAAGCCACACGTTCTCATCAGTAGACTGGGCGTGCAGCGTGACGAATGCGAACAGGCCGATCAATAAAGGTGTTACGAAGCGCATTGTATCTCCTGCTGTGGTAATGGTAATGCCTAAAATACAGTAATATCATCAAATTGCACAAAGGACGAGGTCTTCAATCCGTTTTTTCCTCTGCAAAAAGGGAGTCGTAGTATTCGAGCACCCTTCTGGTATTCACTTCTGCGTTGAATTGTTCCTTCGCGAAGGCGTTGCGTGAAGCGCCGAGGCGCTGTCGCAGTTCAGGATCATCGAAAAGTGTTCGAAGCCTGTCAGCGAGAGCTTTCGCATCATCCGGCGGAACAAGGAAACCTGTGTCACCGTCTCTGACCAGTTCCCGCGGCCCTCCGAGGTCCGATGCGATCACCGGACGTTTCATTGCCGAAGCTTCAATTACCGGACGCGCAAAGTGCGGTACGGTCGAAGGAAAGCACAGCACGTCGGAAGCAGCCAGAATTTCAGGAATGTCACCGCGCACACCAAGAAAGCGGATCTGTTTTTTTTCAGCTTCGTGGGCGTACCGCATGACGGACTTCTTGTATACGCGCAGACCGTTCAATCGGTTTCTGAAATGCTCATCCGGAACGGCACCCGCGATGAGAAAAACCGCATCGGGATGTGAGCGCAGCACCTCGACGGCGGCCCGGACGAAGGTCAGTGTTCCCTTGATCGGATTGACTCCTCCCAGCATCAACGCTACCGGTGTTCGAGGCGTTATCTCCAATTCTCCTCGTACGGTGCTCCCATCAGTGGTGCTATCAAACTGCGCAAAATCGATAAAGTTGTACACCACGCGAATGGCCGAGGACGGGATCAGCTGGGCGCCGTCATACTCGCAGATCGGAAGAATAAGATCGGCGTTACGATGAATGATGCGCCGGATCAACATCCTCCTCAATCCGATGTATCCTTTTTGCAGCGGCTCACGGATATGCCAGACCACCTTCTTCCGCTCTGCTTTTGCCGCCATACCGAATGCGGTCAATGTTGAGGTGTTCAGATGAACGATATCCACGTCGCGTTTCCGGAGCAGCGCCCTGGCGCGGAAATAGGTCCGAGGAAACTGCAGTAGCCGTACGAGCGTTTTTGGCAGCTGCCACCAGGGATACCACAACACGTTCGTATGGCTGAAGTCGTTCAGCTTTTCATCAACAAGGGTTTCGATCCCTTCGCTGCGAAACAGCTCGGCAGCTTCACTTTCGTGAATGCAGAGTACGGTGGGATTGTAGCGGCTGCGGTCGAGCCCACGGATGAGATACAGCAGGCTCAGTGGCGCTCCGCCGATTCCCCGGCCATGATGGACGTAGAGAATGTTTCTCACGGGAGTGGCAGCAGGTGGCAAAGAGTTGCACCGGTCACCGCAGCACGGCGACCGGTGCGAATGACGTGATCAGTCGATGTATTCGAAACGTGCCGTGAAGTGACGAAGCATCGGAGCTTCGTATGTCAGGCGCAGGCCTTTCAGTTCGCTGCGGCGCTCGTGCACGTGCTTGACGACTTCGATGACATAATCGATATGGCTCTGTGTGTATACACGACGCGGAATCGCAAGACGAACCAGTTCGAGATCCGGGGCGATAAATGTACCGTCTTCCGTGCGGCCAAACATCACACTCCCGATTTCCACGGCACGGAGCCCGCCGTCTTCGTAGAGCGCGCAGGTAATTGACTGCGCGGGAAACTGTTCCTGCGGAAGGTCCGGACAGAAGCGCCTGGCATCGAGGTAAATGGCATGTCCGCCCGGAGGCATGAGAATGGGCACACCCAGATCGGTCAGCTTCTTCCCGAGGTACTCGGTACTTTTGATGCGATACTGCAGATAATCTTCTTCCAATATTTCTTCCAAACCCTGCGCGATGGCCTCGAGGTCACGTCCTGCGAGTCCGCCGTAAGTCGGGAATCCTTCCGTTACGATCAACAGGTTGCGGCAGTGCACGGCGAGTTCATCGTCGTTGAGGGCCAGGAAGCCGCCGATATTTACGAGGGCGTCTTTCTTGGCGGACATCGTCACGCCGTCGGCGTACGAGAACATTTCCTGCGAAATCTCGAGCGGTGTCTTGTCGGCATACCCCTCTTCACGCAGCTTGATGAAGTATGCATTTTCGGCAAAGCGACAGGCGTCCATGAACAGAGGCAGTCCGTACTTGTCACAGACCGCCCGGGTCTGACGGATATTTTCCATGGACACCGGCTGGCCACCACCGGAATTATTCGTTACGGTAATCATCACAACCGGGATGTTCTCGACCCCGTACTCCTGAATCACGGCCTCGAGGCGCTCGATATCCATGTTGCCCTTGAAATCGGCAATCACTTCCGGACGTTTTCCGTCTGCATTCAGACAGTCGATGGCCTTTGCGCCGGAGAATTCGACGTTCGCGCGCGTCGTGTCGAAATGGGTGTTATTCGGAACCACCTTCCCTTCACCACCCAGAATGGAAAACAATATTTTCTCGGCCGCGCGTCCCTGGTGTGTCGGGATAATGTGCTTCAACGAGGTGATCTTGCTGACCATACCGTGAAAACGGTGGTAACTCCTGGAACCGGCGTATGATTCGTCTCCATCGAGCAGCCCCGCCCACTGCTTCGAACTCATTGCGGAGGTGCCGCTGTCAGTTAACAGGTCGATCAACACGTTCTCGGCATCTATGAGGAATGGATTGTAACCGGCCTCTCCGAGGATGCGCTGGCGTTCTTCATGGCTCGTGAATTTGATGGGCTCGACCGTCTTGATCTTGAACGGTTCGATGATCGTTTTGATATAGCTGTCTCGAATCATGGTATGATGCAGATAATGAAGGGAAATATGTTGGATGCACAGGCGGGAAATCCCGGCGACATCGTTGAAAAATAAGGGTTTTTCGTCTGAAACTCAACGTGCGAATACGAAAAACC
>PKTF01000090.1 GCA_002869275.1 Ignavibacteria bacterium
TCCTCCTCCGACAGCACAAGCAGCCGCGCTTCGGCAGGTGTCTGTCCGCGGATGTATTCGATCATCGGGGCGTAACGGAGGCTCTCTTCGTGGCTGTTGCGCTGCTCGGCGCCGTTGCGCAACGCCATTCCCGCGATGACCAGCGCGATCAACGCGTATCCCGCCGGCAGCAGGGCTCGCGCACCGAAGTGCTGCCGCAGCACAACACCCAATCCGACGATGGTCAGCAGCAGGTGCAGCGCCGCGAGTCGGAAGAGGTAGTACTTGGACACCATGAACCGGATGTCCACGAGCGAAACAATAAGCGTAACGGTCAGCACGGCGGACAGCGCGATCATCACGAAGCCGTATTCGCGCGCGATGAGGTGGTCGTTGCGCAGGGTGTGTCGGCCCAGCAGGAATCCGGCCGCGATGGAGATCACGTAGAAGACGAACGCCGGGAAGCGCTCGTAGATGAAGGGTCCGATGGGCCAGAACAGCGTGAGATGATGCGGGTTGCGCAGCTTCACGTAGATTTCGTTGGCCACCGGGTTGCCCGAACCGCTCAGCACTTCGGGGTGACTGAGCAGCATCAGCACGACGGTGGCCGCGGGGATGATGAGTCCGGGCAGGAGGATGCCGATGCGCCGGAGCAGGGTCCCTGCATGCCTGTCGAACAGGATGACGGGGAACAGCACGGCCAGCCACCAGCCTCCGACGAGGATGTGGAACGGCATGACCAGGCTTCCCGCGATGACGGCCCACAGGAGTTTGCGCTCGAGGACGTACCGCAGCGAGTAAAACAGAAACACGTAGGCGAAGGCTTTCGATTCGACGCCGAGGAAAATCCACTCCTCGCCCACGATGGCCTGTCCGAGAAGGATGAACACGGCGATATAGAGAAGGATTTCGGGTCCGGTTCGCGTTCCCTTCCGCCGCTGCACGGCATCGACGATGCGCACGAGGTTCCAGCTGAACAGCAGTCCGATGAGCACGAGCAGGATGATGCGTCCGGTCTCGAGTCCGAAGTACTTCAGGAGGTGTCCGGCCGTGTTATTGAACGCGAAGCTGGTGCCGTAGTACTGTCCCTGCGAAAGGATGTCGCCTCCTTCGAAGGATCCGGCCTGTTCCATGGCGAGCGTGAGGTACACTTCTTCATTCGCGCCCGGATACCAGCCGCCGTACATCAGCATGAGCATGACGAACAGGGCCAGTGCCGCTGCCCAGCGTGGTAGTGCGTGTGATTCTGTCATCTCTGTCCCCTGATAAATCATGAGGGGGTAAAGTATGAAGGCAACTGCATGAAAGGCAACCTCGGGAAAGGCAACCACGGAATTCACCGAATACGCTCAGAATGCACAGACGGAAGGAGGAATTGTCATTCTGTGTATTCCGTGGGTATTCTGTGTGTTCTGTGGTTGCCTTTTATTAAATTAGTAGGATGAATACTTCGACCTTCTCTCCATCGTCTATCCTGGTGACAGGGGGAGCCGGGTTTATCGGTTCCAATTTCGTGCGCGCGTGGATCGAGGAGCGTCCGGCATGCCGGATCACGGTGCTGGATAAGCTCACTTACGCCGGGAACCTCGAGAATCTCGCTGACCTCGAAGGCAAATATTCCTTCATCAAGGGCGATATCTGTGATGAGGAGACGGTGCGCCGCGCCCTGGCGGAACATGAGGTCGATACCGTCATCCATTTCGCCGCCGAGTCGCATGTGGACCGCAGCATCCTGGGTCCGATGGTGTTCACGCACACCAACGTCATGGGCACGCATGTCATGCTCGAGGAATCCCGCAAACACGGCGTCAAGCGTTTCGTACACGTGTCCACCGATGAAGTGTATGGTTCGCTCGGACCCGAAGGCAGTTTCACCGAGCAGTCCCCCATCGATCCCACCTCCCCCTACGCGGCCTCGAAAGCGGCGTCGGACCTGGTGGTGCAGTCCTACATCAAAACGTTCGACTTCCCGGCCATGATCACGCGCTGCTCGAATAATTATGGTCCGTGGCAGTTCCCCGAAAAACTCATTCCCCTCATGCTCACCAATGCGATGAACGATCGTGCCCTGCCGGTATACGGCGACGGCATGAACGTGCGCGACTGGATTCACACGCGCGACCATTCCCGCGCGGTGATGCGCGTACTGGAAGCCGGCACGCCGGGCGAAGTGTACAACGTGGGCTCCAGCAACGAGTGGCCGAATATCGACATCGTGAAGCTGATTTTGAAAACCCTCGGGAAACCCGAGTCGCTGATCACGTACGTGAAAGACCGTCCCGCGCACGACCGGCGCTACGCCATCGATTCATCGAAAATCGAGCGTGAACTCGGGTGGAAAGCCGAGATCGGGTTTGACGATGGGATAGCCGAAACCATCGCGTGGTACCAGTCGAAGCAGGATTGGCTGGCCCGGGTCATGAGTGGGGAGTACATGGAGTACTACGATAAGCAATATTCAGAGCGATAAATACGAGATGCAACAACAGGAAATGCAACCACAGGAAATGCAACCACAGAATTCTCAGAATACGCACAGAATTCACGGACGGAAAATTCTTCCTTCCGTCTGTGAATTCGGTGTGTATTCCGTGAGATCTGTGGTTGCCTTTTTTTGGTTGCCTTTACACTGAACTTTACCATCACACACGATACATCATTATGACTCTCGATCAGAAAATCACCTCCAAGAACATCACCATCGGCGTGGTCGGGCTCGGGTACGTCGGTCTTCCGCTGGCCGTGGAGTATGCCGCCGCGGGCTTCAATACCATCGGTATCGACGTCGATACGAAGAAGGTCGACGCCATCAACAAGGGCAAGAACTATATCGACGATGTGGATGACAAGCTCCTCGCCTCCACGGTGAAAAACGGCACCTTCAAGGCAGAAAATCACTACAAGAGCGTCCGCAAAATGGACGTGGTGTTCATCTGTGTTCCCACCCCCTTCACCGAAACGAAGGATCCGGATATCTCCTACATCGTGGACGCCTCCGAGGGCATCCTCGCCGGACTGAAAAAGAACCAGATCATCATCCTGAAAAGCACCACCTTCCCCGGCACCACCGAGCATCACGTGCAGCCCATTCTCGAACGCAAGGGCTTCAAGGCCGGACGCGATTTCTACCTCGCGTTCTCGCCCGAACGTATCGATCCGGGCAACAAGGTGTGGACCACGTCCAACACTCCCACCGTGGTGGGCGGCGTCACGAAAGCATGCACGAAGTACGCGGCGCTCGTCACCCAGCAGGTCATCGCGGAAGTGGTGAAGGTGTCCAATCCCAAGATCGCCGAGATGGAGAAACTGCTCGAAAACATTTTCCGCAGTGTGAACATCGCCCTGGTCAACGAACTCGCACAGCTCTGCGACCGCATGGAAGGCATCGACATGTGGGAAGTCATCGAAGCCGCCCGCACCAAGCCCTTCGGCTTCATGCCGTTCTATCCGGGTCCGGGCATCGGCGGACA
>PKTF01000227.1 GCA_002869275.1 Ignavibacteria bacterium
AAAGCAGGATCTATCCGATGGCTGATGTCCGTTTCGAACAGATCAGCAAGGCGTATGGGAATAATCCCCCGACAATAGAGAATCTGAATCTGCACATCCGTGATGGGGAGTTCATGGTGCTGGTCGGACCCTCGGGCTGCGGTAAATCCACCACCCTCCGTATTGTGGCGGGACTCGAAGATGCGACTTCGGGCAAGCTGTTCATCGGCGACCGCGTTGTGAACGAGGTGGCACCAAAGGACCGCGATATCGCCATGGTGTTTCAGAACTATGCGCTGTATCCTCATATGAATGTGCGCGAAAACATGGCTTTCGGTCTCAAGCTGCGGAAATTCGAGAAAGCCGAAATAGATGATCGCGTCGCAGAGGCCGCCGATCTGCTCGAGATCACTTCATATCTCGAGAGAAAACCGAAGGAGCTTTCCGGCGGACAGCGCCAACGCGTTGCTCTCGGCAGGGCCATCGTCCGCAAACCGACGGTTTTTCTTTTTGATGAACCGCTTTCCAACCTTGACGCCAAGCTGCGCGTGCAGATGCGCAGTGAGATCAAGAAACTGCACATGCGCCTGGGAACAACAATGATTTATGTCACGCATGATCAGGTCGAAGCGATGACCATGGGAGATCGCATCACCGTGATGAACGATGGCATCGTGCACCAGGTCGATACCCCTGTCGAGTTGTACCAGCATCCGGTCGATACGTTCGTTGCCGGCTTCATCGGCAGTCCGGGGATGAATTTCATCGAAGCCGAACCTACGGCCACGGACCCTGCGGTCCTGGTTGAGGGCGGCCTCACGATTTCGATCTCGCCGGAGCAGCGCAAGCTTCTTGACGGATTCACGAACAGCAATCTTACACTCGGACTGCGACCAGAGCACATCCTTACCTCCCCGGATCAATGCGCACAACCGGTTAGAGTTACAATGCGTCACGAGGTATCGGAGATACTCGGAAACGAGATGTACCTCTACCTGAGTACCGGAAATACACGTGTAACCGGACGTTCCAGCTCTGTGCAGCATTTCGAACTGGGTGCGCAGATTGATGTGTATTTCGATATGGCCCAGGCCCATTTCTTTGACAGCGCTACGGGACGCCGCCTTACACCAAAATTACAAGTTCATTAATTCAGGTTTTCCTCCTTGTGCTATGCGACAGCAGCATTTAGATTGTCGGGCAGAAACCACGGGAAGATCCTGCCGCTTCTCAGCTCGTCAGTCTCGCTCATCAACATCTACAGCGTTATGAAACGACTCGCTACCACCCTTCTTCTCAGCCTGCTCTTCCTTTCCGTCCTCACCGCCGCCCCCGTGGATGAGGAAACCGCACGCCGTGCCGCCGTGCAATGGATACAAATCAACGGCAACGGAGAAAGCAGTTCGCCTGCTGTGCGTGAGGCCTTTCCTTTTTCGCACAACGGCACAGTCACACACTACATCGTCAACATGGCACCCGATGGTTTTGTGATCGTGGCAGGCGATGATATCGCCATTCCTGTCCTGATGTACGGTAGTACCGGTCATTATGATGGCAGCGAACTCCCCCCCGCTCTGCGTGGGATGCTGGAAGCGTTCAGCGCGGATCTGAGCACCGCGATTGCAGACGGACTCGAGCAGAGTGATGAGGTGCGCGCGCTGTGGAGCGATCTACTCGACGAACGTTCGAACCTCCGCTCATATTTCGGTGGCGGCAGTTCCATCATGAGTGTGTCACCGCTCCTGACCACGACGTGGAACCAGACGTACCCGTATAACAAGTATTGTCCCTCAACGAGCACCGGCGGCAGCGGCGGGCACGTCTACACAGGCTGTGTAGCCACCGCGATGGCACAGGTGATGAAGTATCATAGTGCTCCGACAACTGGAGTGGGATCAAACACGTATACACACCCCACGTACGGTTCACAGTCGGCGAATTTTGGTAACACGACGTACAACTACGCCTCCATGCCGAACAGTGTGAGCGGATCGACACCGACCGCGCAGCAGAATGCTGTCGCAACGCTGATGTACCATTGCGGCGTTGCCGTGGAAATGGATTATGGCCCCACGGGTTCGGCCTCCTCGATCTACTATTCCTACCAGGTCATGCCGGTTTATTTTCGATTCAAAAGCACGATTTCCTATAAGACCAGAAGCAGCTACTCCAGTTCCGCGTGGCTGGCCATGCTTACCGGAGAACTCGACAACAGCAGGCCCGTCCTCTACCGTGGATCGGCACAGAACGGGACGGGCGGACACGCCTTCGTGGTCGACGGTTACACCGGCACGGATTACTTTCATATCAACTGGGGTTGGGGTGGCTATCTGGATGGCTATTTCTATCTCAATAACCTGACTCCAAGTTCGTACAACTTCAATTACTACCAGAAAATGGTGGTCGGCATCGAGCCGGTCGCCAGCACTCCACCGACCCTGCTATCACCTGCGAATAACACAACGAATCTCTGTACCTCCCCCACCCTGCAGTGGAACAGTGTCTCAGGGGCTACTTCGTATCGTTTGCAGGTGGCTTCGGATGCGTCGTTCACGACAGTGGCGGTGGATAACTCTTCGTTGACTGGAACGTCCACCCAGGTGACCGGACTGAATCCGGCAACGGCGTATTACTGGCGCATGAATTCCACGAGCACCGCTGGAACCTCTGCATGGAGCACTGTGTGGAGTTTCACCACCATGCCGGCCGCAGTGACGGCCAATGGTCCGACGAGTTTCTGTGACGGTGGAAGTGTCATTCTGAGTACGGTACCGGTTTCCGGTGCGGCGTATGTTTGGTCGCGCAACAGCGTAGCCATACCCGGCGCCACCAGCAACATGATCACGGCAGTGGAAAGCGGAGATTACTCCGTTGCGATCACCGTCAATGGCTGTACGACACATTCGAGTCCGCTCACCGTAACCGTGAACCCTGTTCCAACCGCCACCATACTTCCTCCATCAAATACGGAGATCTGTGAAGGCGGCAGCACTCTTCTGACGGCGTCGCAGAGTCCGGGCTGGAGTTATCAGTGGCTGAAAGACGGCAATCCTCTTCTTGGAGCGACAGGGCCGGTTCTCACTGCCACCGAATCCGGCAGCTACGCACTCACCGTCAGTGCCAACGGATGTTCCGAGACATCGGCATCCCTCGCAATAACCGTTCATCCGCTTAATCCGACCGACCTGGTATGGACCGGATCGATCGATACGGACTGGAGCACCACGGGAAACTGGGACAGTCCCTGTGCCACTCCTGGTCCAGGCGACAACATCACCATCCCGTCGGGCTGCACTCCGCCGGCAGCCATTCCCTCTGTCTCTCTCGGCAACCTGACAATAAACAACAGTGCCGGCGTCTCTCTCAGTGGGAATGTGATGGTCAATGGTATGCTCACCCTGACGCAAGGGACGATTACTCTTGGAAACAGTGATCTGATCATCGCCTCCACCGGCGAGATCATCG
>PKTF01000344.1 GCA_002869275.1 Ignavibacteria bacterium
ATGGCACAGGTCAACGTCTCACGCAGCATTCACGCGCCGGCAGTCGTAGTGTTCAGCACGGTGGCGGATATCTCCAAGGTCGAGTTGTTGACCGAACAGCAATCAATGAAAACAATGCATATATTTTTTTTCTTATTACTGTTTCTGCCGTTGACGACGGTGGGACAACGAACAACGGAGACGCATATGGTCATGGATTTCAATCAGCCGGCGCTGGTGGGGGAATGGGCGGTGGTCAATGATGTCGTCATGGGCGGCGTTTCCTCCAGTACGTTTTCGCTGACGAAAAACGGTACGGCCATATTCCAGGGAGTCGTATCTCTGGACAACAACGGCGGTTTCGCTTCGGCTCGGTCTCGTCCGCAGAGCTTCAACCTGCGAGAATATCAAGGCATGCGCCTGCGTCTCCGCGGGGACGGCAAGGCCTACCGGCTGCGCCTGCATACGAACTACGGCTTTGAAGGCCTCGCCTACCAGGCAAATTTCGACACCGTCAAAGATGAGTGGATCACTGTGGATCTGCCGTTCACAATGTTCGAGGCTTCCTTTCGCGGACAAAAACCCAAAAACGCTCCACCATTTGATCCATCCGCCATACGACAGATCGGCTTCCTCATCGCCGACAAGCAGGAGGGCGCGTTTTCCCTGGAAATCCAGAATATCGAAGCATACCGTATCAACCGATGAACATTCTCTTTGTCCACTCCGTTGAACGGCCCGTAAGCCATAACGCGTTATTGGGACAGGGTCAGATTCAATTCGGTATCTCGTATATCTCCGCCGTGGTACAAAGCGCGGGGCATCATACGAGCCTCCTTGTGCTGAATGCCGAAAACGAGCGTCACGCCACCGAAACCACAAAGCACCACCTGCTGAACGCAAAACCTGATATCGTAGCGTTTACCTCCGTATCGAGTCAGTTTCCCTTTGTCCACAGAATTGCCACCCTGATCAGGCGACACTTTCCGACAATGTATATCGTTGTCGGCGGACCACATGTCTCCATGATGCCCGAGGATGCTGTTGGCAACGTATTCGACGCGATCTGCATTGGAGAAGGCGAATCTGCTTTCCTCGAACTGGTCGATCAGCTCTCCGCATTAAAACGCCCGTTGGGTGTTCCGAATTTCTGGTTCCGACAGGATAACGGCTCATGGGAAAAAAATTCGACCGGACCAATGCTGGATCGTCTCGACGACCTCCCCTTCCCGGATTTTGCGATGTGGGATCCCTATGTGGATACCTCCGAACCACACTTCCCAACGATTGTGATCGGACGCGGCTGTCCCCATCGCTGCTCCTATTGCTCGAATGCCGCGCTGAGTCAGCTTGCCGATGGTTGCTATGTCCGCTTCCGATCACCCGAAAGCATAATAACAGAAATACGCGCCCTTTTATCTCGATTGGCTGAGCAACCCCGTTTCATTTTCCTCGAGACCGATACCATCACGGCAAATCCGAAATGGACATCTGCGTTGTGTGACGCGCTGATGAAATTCAATCACACAATGCCGGAACCACTGCGCTTCCATTGTAATCTGCGCATCACACCGAAGTCCACTGACGAATCGTTCATCGCTAAACTCGCGGAGGCAAACATCCGACATCTGAATATCGGGTTGGAGTCAGGAAGTGAACGTGTGCGACAGAATATTCTTCGGCGCCGGTACTCCAATGATGATTTTCGCCGCGTCATCGATCTAACTCGGAAGTACGGAATCGACGTCAGCATCTTCAATATGATCGGAATTCCGGGTGAAACGTTCGAGGATCACCTCGAAACGGTGGCGCTTAATCGTTATGCGCAACCCGCGAATTCGCTGACATCCATTTTCTACCCTTATCCCGGAACAGAACTTTATCAAGTCTGCGTTTCACGAGGAATCCTACCAGAAAAAGAAAATCCTTCAGAGCGCAGAGTTGCCGTTCTTGACCTGCCCGAGTTCCCGAAACAGCAGGTGCAGCGAGCATACGATCTGTTCGACTGGCGCATTCATCTTGGTTATCGTCCGTTGCATGTCAATGCCCGGAAGCTCATACGCCATTATATTGGAAAGTCCAACTTCACGAACCGCATGTTCAACAAAATGCTGCCGATCTGGCATCGTCTTCATGACTAGGTCTTCCCCAGACATGCGTTTCGAGCTGTTTTTTGGGAATATCCGTCCGACACAATAAAACACCCTCCTTTACCTCCTTTCACCCCAACTAATTATTTCTTAACCTCTTCTCCGTATATTCCCCTGTACCCACAAGAAAAATACGGAGGTTCCCCTGTCGGCAAAACTCAACATCGGTATCGTCGGAGGTTCGCTTGCCGGCTGTTCCGCGGCGATCCTCCTTGAACGTGCGGGACATGACGTCACGGTTTTTGAACGTTCCACCGGGCACCTTCAGGGACGCGGCGGCGGCATAGGCACAACATCCACCGTCCTGAATGCCCTCAGGAACGCGGACATCATCGACGTTGATTTTCCGCATTTCTCGAGTTCCAACATGCCCTTCGTGGGCAAGGGCGGCGAGGGTGAATCCCATGGCCACGTCCCGTGGTCGCTTCCTCTCGACCTGCAGACGTTTCACTGGAGTGCGCTCTGGGAGAATCTCCGCGAGCGCGTGCCCGACATTTCCTATCACCAGGGTCAGGCCGTTCAGTCAGCCAGGATGAAAGATGACAACACCGTCATCCTCGAACTCGAAGACGGGGTGGAAGGAGTATTTGACCTCGTGCTTTTCGCCGACGGGTACCGCTCCACCGGCCGACGTCTCCTCTTCCCGGACGCCGCTCTTCAGTATCGCGGATATATGTTGTGGCGGGGACTTCTCCCCGAGTCCGAGATCACTGACAGCACTCCTCTGGGCGCATCCGTTCCGCGGCTGTCACACCAACAGGAACCGGGCAACACCGTGATGTATTTTATTCCCGATGAAAACGGTTCTACCGAGAAAGGCAGCCGCGTCTGCAACTGGGCTTCCTATATTCCCCTGCTCGAAGAAGACATCCCGCAATTCATGATCGACAGAAATGGCCATCCCCGTGAAGGAGCTATTCCGCCCGGACAGATGCGCATCGAGGAGGAAGAACGCCTCAAGCGCCTGGTGATCGAAAATCTGCCGGAGTACTATTCCGACATTATCGCAAAGACGCGCAACACCTTCGTGCAGCTGATCTACACTGCCGATATCCCCAGTTATTATCGTGATCGCATGTGTCTGATCGGCGACGCTGGCGCTGTGATACAACCGTTTACCGGTTCGGGCGTTTTCAAAGGCTACAATAATGTGCGCAGTCTCATCGACGAACTGCGGAACTGCGACACGGTGTCTTACGCTCTCAAACGCTGGGATGCCATGCAGCTCCGTATCGGACGCCGACTCCTTGCCCTGGGCGAACAGATGGAACGCGCGTTCATCTGGCAGCCGCTCGATTTTTCATCCGCCGA
>PKTF01000271.1 GCA_002869275.1 Ignavibacteria bacterium
ATTTTCCTCGTACATGTCTGAAGAACGGGATTTCGACGACAGCAACACGCGCTCCGCTGTGGCGGGCGCAGGCATCGGTGTTCCGGCGCTTCGCGATTACCTCGACACCATCGTGGAATTCTGCCTGGAGACGAACTGGGGGAAGCGCCGTCTCGAGGCGGCGTGACGTGCGTTTCAACGCCGCGGGACTGACGCCCGGACTCTATTTCTACCGTCTGCCAGCGGGGGGAGAGGTGAGAGTGAGGAAGCTGGTTGTCCGGTAGGGCAGTGTGGGCTGAGTGGCTGGTGTGTGGGCCGAGTGGCTGGTGTGTGGGCTGAGTGGCTGGTGTGTGGGCCGATCCAACGGATCGGCCTCACTGTATCTCAACTGATGGGCTGAGGGGATTCGGTACACGAACCGTTGGTTCGTGTACCTGGCAGCCACATCCTGTATGATGCTGTTCAGTGGAGCCGATCCGTTGGATCGGCTCACACAACTCACACAGCTCACCCAGTGTACCTGGCAGCTCCCCTGTCTGCACACTCCTCTGTTACATTTCCCCGGTTGATGTGTTCTTCATTCTGTGGATATTTATCTCGTATATCTATACTTTGCAGCACTTGTGAATAGTCAGGAGGGGACATGTACCGGATCCGTGTTCTGATCGCCGCTGTGATGCTGATGGGGGCAATTCCCGCGGCCGCACAGCAGAACGGTTTCGATATCCAGGCATACAGGGATTATCTGCAGCAGAATGCACAGTTGTCCGCCGGAGAGCTGCTCGCCCGCACTCCCGCACCGCTGCTGCATTCCTCAACGGCAGAAGCTGTGCACGCGCCACTGTTTCTCGATTCCGTTTCGATCAAGTTCGGATTGACCGCCGACGAACTGCACCTGCTGGAGCAAAACAGCTTCGTCGTGACCGAGCGTCCCGTACACCGGACGTTTCAGCGAACCTTCGCCGAAATCTGGGAGAACGATCTGCCGGTGTACATCAGCACCGACGCTATTCTGCATGCTCTGCACCTGTCGTACGATGAAATCCTGAAAGAGCTCGAGGAAAACCGTTTCTACGGTACGCTCGAAGCCGCGCTTTCGCAGCTCCGGCAATACCAGGCGGTGCTGGAAACCAGTTACGGGTCCGTTCCGGAATTACGGCAATCGCTGCTGGACGTCGACCTCTATCTTTCCGTCGCAACGGCGCTGCTGACGCAGGCCGAGAGCACGAAATACCCGGAGAATGAGGCCGCACTCGACGGCATCCTGCAGATGGTGCGCGCCGAGTCGCCGCGCGAAATTCCTCTTTTCAGTGAGACGCCGCGTGCGTATGACTTCAGTCAGCTGAAGGTGCGCGGTCACTATGACAAGACCCCGCAGCTCGGACGGTATTTCCAGGCCATGATGTGGATGGGACGCACGGAGTTCTACCTGACGGCTCCGCAGTCCGCTTCCGCGCCACCGTCGCCGTCGGACATCCAGCGGCAGATCATCGACGCCGCAATGCTGCTCGAGGCGCTAGAAACTTCGGATGCCGGGACAATGCTGCGGGAGATGGACGCCCTGCTCAGCACCCTCGTGGGTGAAAGCGACAACGTGGCACCGTCGCATCTGCGCGAGTCCATGACGGAGGCGGGCGTCGTCGACGCGGCGACCTTTCTCGACACGGCCCGTGTGTCGGAATTCCAGCGCGTGCTGGCGACGAAACCCTATGCCGGTCAGCGCATCCACTCGCAGATTCTGATGTCGGATCCCATGTCGCCGAATCAGATCAAACCGCCGACTGCCTTCCTGCTGATGGGACAGCGCTTCGTCATCGATTCCTACGTCATGGCGAACGTGGTGTATGACCGCATCATGTCCGGGGGACAGAAGGTCCGCCGTATGCTGCCCTCGTCGATGGACGTGCTGTACGCCCTCGGCAACAACGCCGCGGCGCAGCTGGTGGAAGAGGACCTGAAGCAGTACGATTACGCACCCAACCTCAGCGCTTTGCGCTACCTCATCGAATCACATGACGACGATTTCTGGAATGCTTCTTTATACAACGGCTGGCTCAACGGCATCCGCGCGCTCAATATTCCGGACGAGGTCGACGAACTGCCAGCCTTCATGCGCACCGCCGCCTGGTGGCAGCAGAAAATGAACACGCAGCTGGCCTCGTGGGCACAGCTGCGACATGACAACCTGCTGTATGCCAAGCCCTCATACTCCAGCGGTGTGCTCTGTGCGTATCCCCATGCGTTCGTCGAGCCCGAACCCGATTTCTATCGGCGCCTGTCGACCTTTGCCGGACATGCCCGCGAGATCTTTGCCGCGGAGAACATGGACCGCACGACGACCTTTTTCGAGCATTTCGGCGCAGTGATGGACACGCTGGAAATCATTGCCGAAAAGCAGCTGGCGCATTCGACGCTGACCGAACAGGAACGTGCATTCGCGAAAGCTGTGCTCGTTCGTCGGCCGAATTGCGGCTTCGCGACGAACGGCTGGTATCAGAAGCTCATCTACGCGATATGGTATCCGCCCAGGAATGAAGATCCGATCGAAGAACTCGATATCGTCACCGCCGATGTACATACCGCACCGACCGATGAGCACGGCACTCCGGTGGGCTGGGTCATGCACGTGGGTACCGGGTATTTGAACCTCGCGGTCATCGTGACGCGGAATGAATTCGGACAGCAGACGGCCTTCGTGGGTCCGGTGCTCAGCTACTACGAACACGTGACGGAAAATTTTCAGCGCCTGACGGACAAAGACTGGAAGCAGAAAATCGAAAGTGATCCCTGGCCCCGGCCGGACTGGACGAACGTGTACCTCGCCGACCGCGACGGCAAGCGGCGTCCGCCGGGTCAGATGCTCAAGACCAGCACTCCGCCCGTGCTGCAGCCCCATCTCACGTGCTCGGTGGACGTGCCGACGATCACGACCAACTACATCAACCTGCGTTATGATCCCATGCCGTTCCCGGTCACGGTAACGGTAAGCAACGACGGTAGCGGACTCACGGATTCGCTGTTCGCCACCATCTCGTTTTTGCCCGATCTCACGCTGGCCGGCGAGGATGCCCCGGACGGGTACACGAAGGTCTGCGAGAAGGCGCAGCTGTTTCCAAAGCAGTCCACCACCGTTCAGTGGATGCTGAAGCATCCCCTGGGGACACAGGAAAAACGATATACGATACGCGTCGTTGTGAAGACGGCGAACGCGGATTCAACCGTCTGTGAAACTGAGGTGATCATTCCCGCGGTGGAGTCACCTATTCTTGCGCCACGCGACTACTGTCCAAACGAACTTGTGTTCGTGGATTCGCTGGACTCGTACGTGCCGAATCCGTTCACTGTGCGACTGACCTGCATCAACAATGGTAACGGGAGCGCCGACAGCGTCAGCGGAACGCTCATACTGCCGAAGGATGTCGTGCTCGATCCGCCGACACAGACGCTGACGCAGTA
>PKTF01000425.1 GCA_002869275.1 Ignavibacteria bacterium
AGCAACGCCTACCGGCAGCGCGATCCCTCCTCTCTCGGCATCATCGGCTATCACGACGAAGTGTACCTGCCGCTGCGGCAGGGCGCGAATGAGCTGCTGCTCTGCGTGGCCGAAAGCTTCGGTGGCTGGGGTTTCATGGCGCGCAACGGCGATGCCGAATGGAGCGACGCGCGTCTGCGCGAGAACTGGAAGCTCGAACACCGGCTGCGTCTGCCGGAGTCCGTGGTATACGACGCTGATCGCGATCGCCTGTACGTGTCGAACTTCTTCAACGAGGGAAAGGAATTCATTTCCATCATCTCCACCGACGGACGCATCCTCGAGAAGGAATGGATTACCGGACTGCGGCAGCCCACCGGACTCGCCCTGCACGACGATGTACTGTACATCGTCGACCGCACGGGTGTCCACGCACACGACGCGGAAAGCGGTAATGAACTTTACGTCGCGAAGAAAGCCGGTACGATGTTTCTCAACGACATCTGTGTCGACGACGACGGCATCGGTTACGTTTCGGATTCACGTGCGAGCAAGATTTACCGACTGCGCGAAGGTGTTATGGAACTGTGGCTCGAGCGGGAAGACATCCGTAATCCCAACGGACTCAGCACACGCGACGGCATCCTCTACGTGGGCTGCAGCGGCGACGCACGCATCAAGACCGTGTCGATAGAAGAAAAACGTGTTCGCACCGTCTGCCGATTAAAGAGCGGCTCGGTGATCGACGGACTTGTGTCCCTGCCCGGCGGACGCCTGCTCGCCTCGGATCACGCGGGCTGCCTGTTCCTGGTCGAAGCGGATGGCAGCATCGTACCGCTGCTCGACCGTCGCACCACCGGAGAATTCTGCGCCGACTTTGCCTGGCTGCAGGATGCCAGACTCATCGTCATCCCCTCCCTTATGGCGAATACGCTCACGGCATTTGAAATTCAGCTACCGAAGTCACCGTAACAGCAGCATTGGCCGGTAAACGCGGCGCCCGGCGAAGTCGAGCACGAGCATGTAACTGCCCGGTCGCAGGACCAGCGCGTCAAGAGTGAAGCTATGCAAGCCCGCGTTCTGCTCGCTGCGCTGCAGGGGCGTCAGCAATCGTTGTCCGGCCATGTTGTACACGGCGAGGGAGACCGATCCGCGCTGCGGAAGTTCGTATCGCACGGTGGTTTCGCGGGTGAAGGGATTGGGAAAATTCGGGAGCAGTCGGGCGGTGGCCGCGAAAGCTGTGTTCGCCGGATCGACGCCGGTCACACCGTCCCATCCGGCAAGGCGCGCCATCATCCACCAGAATGCTTTTCCCTTCTGCTGACAGTTCAGGCATTTCGAATGCGCGCAGGAACAGCTGCCGCACTTGCCGGGATTGCGTGCGCACCATTCGTCGGCCCAGTTGTGCTGTTGTCCCTGGCTGTCGCGGTAGTCACAGTTGTCCGTCGCATACTTGTCGAGAAAGTAATTCCCGTCGGGATCGTAACTCTCGATGTCTGCGAAATCGAAGAGCACCTTGTCATTCGCCCGGCAGAACGCGCGTATCTGTTCGTTGCGCTGATGCAGGTTTCCTTCTTCGCCCGATCCGTCGAGGTGTCCGGTCATGTAGATGAATGTCACATCCGGATAGTCTTCCTCAAGCTGATCCATGGCATTCAGATAGGTATTCATTCCCTCAACTGTATTGTCGGAACAGCCTCCGCACCACGACCACATCACCATGTTGCGATCGCAGCTGCTGTGCTCGAGCAGCGCGCGTGTGGCCTGCTCCCAGGCGAGATCGCCGTTGTGTCCGAGATCACCGCCGGGAGTGCGGTCGTGCAGCGACAGGGCGCCCCCGCTGCCGTCATTGTTGTACGTGTAGGGTGAGGACGGAAGGTCGCGCAGCAGCGCCATGCCGCTCACGATCTGGCTTCCGTGCGAAGTGTGTCCGTACGTCAGACGAAATTGCTGCTTCGCCTGTTCGACGTAGGAGACCGGGACGGCATCCAGATCGGTGCAGGTATGATCGATGATGACAGGCTGCGCCTGCAGCAACGCAGCAGCACAGAAGAGAAGAGTGAGGGAAAACAGAACATGGCGCATGTCACTACCAGGACTTGTGAGACATTTGGAAAGGTAGCCAGAGTCCGTATACGAGACAACAATATCGATTGTCGACCTCCCCGGTCCTGTTTTTTCATTGCGGTCATTGTTCCTCTTTAATATGCGTCCTATCTTATTTATGTTGCCTACCTACTCCCACCAAAGATTCGAGGTATTCATGATTCGACGTGTTACACCGTTTGTTCTCGTTTTGCTGTGTGCGTCCTTTACTCTGTCCCACGCGCAAAATGGCGCGGGACTGCTCAATTACAACGCACGTTCCGCCGGACGCGCCGGCACCGGACTCGGGTTCTTCGATTCACCCGAACTGATGGCCACCAATCCTGCCGGTATTTCCTTCATGGAGCGCAGCGCGATCGACGCCAACCTGTCGATGCTCATCCCTTCCCTGCATTTCATGAACGCCTCCAATGACAAGGACGGCGAAGATAATCTGTTCCCGCTCCCGAGCGTGGCGTATGTCAACCGTCCGTCTTCCGGCGCATGGAGCTGGGGAGTGGGCGTGTTCACCACCGGCGGCATGGGTGCGGACTTCATCCTCGAGCACCCAATGCTCGGTACGCAGGATTACCATTCCATGCTCGCCGTGTTCCAGGGCGGACCCAGCGTCGCCTGGGAGTTCGCTCCGGGAATCTCACTCGGCGCATCCGGGCACTTCGTCTACAGCATGCTGGAAATGCAGATGCCGTACAGCCTCGATCCCTCCATCATGGCTGGCGTCGCCGATCCGACAACCGGCATGACTTTCGGACAGATGTTCGCCGCCGATCCCGCGCAGAACGGATTCGGATACCAGGAAGTCACGGCCGCCGCCAACATGGAAGAGCTCGCCGCGATGGGCTTCCAGGGGAAAATCGGACTCGCGTTCAAGCTGGGTTCGGGTGTACGCCTCGGTGTATCGTACTCCACACCGGTTGATCTGACGTTTAAAAGCGGCACAGCGGCAATGGATATGTCCGGACAGTTCAACGACGCATTCGGTCGTGCCGTTCAGGGATACATGATGCAGAATCCCGGCACCACTCAGGAGCAGGCGATGCAGGCCGTCGGTGCGATGTTCCGTCAGCTGGGGATCGATCCGTCCAAGGGATTCGCTGCCACCTATGACGTGGAAACATCCTTCGGCATGCCGTCGTCCATGGGCGCAGGCATGAGCTACGAGGTCAGCGACGAATTCCGTGTCGGACTCGACCTGTCATACGTGATGTGGTCAAGCGCCTTCGACGAAATGGAGATCTCCCTGACGAACGGTAACAACGACAACATCAACCGCATGATGGGCAGCAGCACGGTTGAGACGGTATTCCCTCTCAACTGGGACGACAGTTTCATCGCGAAGCTCGG
>PKTF01000013.1 GCA_002869275.1 Ignavibacteria bacterium
CACCCTTACGGTGAATCCGGCGGGACTCACACCGGGTGTGCACCTGGGGTATATCACGTTCTACGGCATCCTGTTCAATCAGGACTTCCCGCCGCCGAACCTCGGACTCCCCGCGCTCAACGAGCCCTTCAGGGTTCCCGTCGAACTGCGGGTGATCGATGGCAACGGCGGCAAGCCGGGTCAGGGTTCCCTTTGCGAGACGAAGATAGGTCCGCTTACGCCGGCCGGAAGTCCGTATGACTTCATCGACCCGATCACCTCTGACCCGATCGCCACGGTAACCGTGACGAGCGGACAGATCGACGAACTGAACATCTGCTGCTATCCGAACCAGCTTCCGCAGAACATCGCACGTATGCTGTACATCATGCGGTACTGGCAGATCAACCATCGCGGCAGCGGATGGACAGCCGAGATCACCTTCCCGTACGCGGATTCCGAAGCATCCATGATCAATGACCGCATGCAGCTTCGCGGCGTGCGTCAGCCACAGCCGCTCAGCGGTTGGGAAGACCCGATCAACGGAACAACCTCCGTCTCCGATCCGATGAATGCATCGGTGACGGTACATAACCTGAACGAATTCAACATCGGTGGAAATATCGCACTCGCCCAGCCGTATTTCATGGTTGAACGTGAGCCTGCAGCAGCGATACCGCTTGAATTCAGCCTGGACCAGAACTACCCGAATCCCTTCAATCCCGCTACGAGCATTTCCTATGCTGTGAGTGAGGAAGCACACGTTCGCCTGGTTGTGTTCAACAGCCTCGGAATGGAGATCGCCGTGCTTGTCGATCACACGCAGAAGCCCGGACGGTATGAAGTCGATTTCGATGCGGCAGACCTGGTTTCCGGTACGTATTACTACCGCATGACGTCGGGTGAATTCACCCAGACACGTACGATGACACTGTCCAAGTAAGCGTTCACCTGTACACATGCGCTCTCCTGGACATCTCCGAGGGGCGGTGGCGGCGACACCGCCCCTCATGTTATACTTGAGGACGGCATTCCATTACGCCGCAGAAACCCATTATTTCCCGGGAGTCCACCATGAGAACCACGATACTGGTGATGCTGTTGACATTGCTCGCCGTGCCGCTGCAATCACAGGAACTGGTCACGATCGACGTCGAGGATGAATTTTTCGGCAACCTCGGTTTCCAGCTCTCCGTATCTCACGGCGATTGGTATGCCACGTTCCGAGGCAGCGGTTCCGATGGTGCGGGTATCGCGAAATTCGAAATCGTCAATGATATGTTTGTTGTCCGGAAAAGCATCCTGTTCCAGAACCCGGCGATGAACGAGGCCTTCGGCTTCGCTGTCACCGGAGACAAACACTTCATTGTCGTGACGGGTGACAGCGTCGTGCACATCATGGACAGCACCGGGGCGATTATAAGTGAATGGACTGCACATTGTGCCCCGGCGAATGACGAAGAGTATTCCCTTGCCGCAAGCGATTCCAGCAGCAGAATCTATATCGCCTCCAACATGGATTCAACGGTGCTCGTGTATTCGGAGTCCGGCCTGGTGCTGGATACGCTCTTCTCCGCGTTGACCATCGCGCGTACCGTGTTCGTGCGGGAGGAAGACCAGGCGGTGTTTATTCTCTCAGGAGATTCGAGCTTGTGCGGCCTGGATATATACTCCTCTTCATTTCAACACATCGCGTCGTTCAATTACCACAATCCGCTGCCCGACCTGCCCGGAGTGAATTATCCGGACGGGCACGACAACTATTCCGGGTGGAAACGCGTCGTGGCCAGTGATTCCAAGGTGATCATTACGCAGTGGAAGGGATACCAGACCGCTGAGCACAGATTGCTGATATTCGACAAAACACTGGCAGTCAAACATTGTGATCTGACCGCAACCGCGGATACACGCGATGAAAAGAGCATCAATCAGCCCAGTGGAATAGCGCTGGCATCGGATGTGTGCGTATTTCTCGATTATATGGCGGATGCAGCAAAGCATCTGAACCGTGTGTATGGTGCCGGTTACTGCAACGTACAGGCGCCTGCCGCGCCCTCAGCCCTCATGGCAAGTTATTTCGATAACCGGGTGGAACTGCGGTGGACGGCAAGCGCGACGACCGGTGTCGAATACCGGATCTATCGCCGGACTGGAACTGCGCCGTTCGACTTTTCCGCGCCGCCCGCTTGTACGACATCACAAACACAATGTGTCGACAACAGTGGAATCTCACCGGGGGTACAGTACTGTTACGTCGTCCGGGCTGTGATTGATGGCTATGAAAGCGCTTCATCAAATGAAGTGTGCGGAACGACGCAGTCGAATGATATCATCATGACGCTGACTCCTACTCCGATCGAGTTCGGGTTTGTATCTGTCGGACAAACCGATACGATCTCGGTGACGGTCAGCAACGCGGCGAACTCAACGGCCAATCTGGAAATCGGCGCAGCATCACTCCTCCCGCCGTTTTCCCACAATGCGGCCGGATTACTCGTTCTGGCCCCCGGCGAACAGCAGGTCGTGGACGTGTACTATTCGCCACTGCACTCTGGAGAATTCACGCAGCAGTGGAAGATTGACCACAACGCTACGAATCACCCTGATCCGCTTCAGGTCACGGTCTCTGCCGGCGATACCAGCCAGGTTCGTGATGCGTCCATGGTGATCACTCCAGAAGAATTGAACTTTGGCATGGTTGCTGTCGGGCAATCAGATACGCTGTCCGTCATGGTCAGGAATGAATCCACATCCATATCGAAGCTGGGTGTCGTCGCGGATTCCCTGCCTCCGCCATTCTCGCATGACGCGTTTTCGTCGAGTCTGCTTGCCCCCGGTGCGAGCGTGGAAATCAAGGTCATCTTCAGTCCTCAGACCTCGGGTGAACAGCTGCAGACTTGGAGTATCTATCATGACGCCACTAATCTGCCTCAGCCGCAGATCGTCCAGCTCCGTGGTGAGGGCAGTGGTACCGACAGTCTGCGGGTCATTGTGAAAAGCATCCGCGGCGCGCTTCTGTCTGATGCGATCGTCCTGCGATTCACCAGTGAAGGGAACATGATCGATCAGCGCATCACGGATGCAGGCGGCGTTGCGCTGTGGAGTGATATTCCTCTCGGCGAGTATTTCGTTGAAGTATACTATGATGCGGACAAGCCTCCGTATGATGTTGAAGAGTACCGCGGGAAGATGGCCGTTACGGTAACGTCGGACGGACTGAACACGTTTGACTTCGTGAGAACCGAACCCTACGTGACGTCGCTTGCGTTCAGCGACAACGGGAATGCGGTTCGTCTTGTTAATCCGCTATCTGAGAACAGGGAGCTCACGGCGGACATCGCGATCGCGAACGCCTCGGGTTTCACACGGATCGTGCAGGGAACGATCATCATCGATCGGGATATGGTACCACCCTACGATCATGAATTGCGATATGGTCCGGTGGAGGTACCTGTGACAGGAGGCTACAACCTTCAGCTGCCTTTCACGCCGCTCCACGGTGAATTCTATCACTGCGGGCTGAAAACGGAGGCCCTGATCAAGAGCACGTACACCTCCACGGATGCGCGGCCCTGGAGTCCGCCGGAATGCACGTTCCATCCAGATGCGGTGTACCATGGAGAGTATGTTACCCAGGCGCAGACGGCCTGCGGCGAAAGCAGCGTATGGCACGATGATTTCGACAACCTCGACCAGTGGACAAAACGAGCGACGAGTCCGATGGAGCGGTACGAGGACTGTGTCTTCGAAACAGGCGCAGTGGACTTTCATGATGGTATACTGACGCTCACGGCGCGTTCAGCATATGAGGGGAACGGAGTCCCCGGTGATTACTATTTCGGGGGACAGGTGAGGTCCACGCAGTCATACAGTGCGGATCATGACTACACGATAAGCTGTATCATGAAGCCGAGCGGGGAAGATGGAGTCGTCAATGCTTTCGGTGTGAGCGAACTGCAGAGCGGCGAGCTGCGTAATCCCGATCGCTGCTATGAGAACAGGCATGAAATTCGCGTTGAGATATCACATGACGTTTCGGGCATGCTGCGATGCACGTTCTCGACATGGCTGCGCGAATATCAATGCATGCGCGGTGAAACGGAGAATGTGCATTGTGCGGACGTCCAGCACCGGGATCATGACAGGATCGAATGTTCAAGTTACGTTCTGCTTCCGAACTCCTATGCAGCTTCCTTTCACAAGTATGGATTCAGTTGGACGCCCTCCTCGGTGCAGTTCATGATCGACGATTCCGTGTTGAGCGTCCACGATGAAAACTTGTCTCTGCTGCGGATCGTGCCCACGCATGACGCCGGTATCTGGGTGGGTGCCTGGATTGCAGACCGGGCATGGAACGGTCCGGGAAGCTCCGTGGCGAATGGCACCACGGGAACCTGCGAGGTCGACGCGGTATGTGTCTCCGATAATACGACACAGGTCACACGGCATATCACACCGGACTTCGGCTTGTCCTCACCGTATCCGAACCCCTCAAATGCGACGGTAGCGATTGAATACCGTCTCGATCGCAGCGCGCATATCACCCTGCGCGTGTACGATATGTTGGGTGCCGTCGTGCAGACGCTGGTCTCAGATGAGCTGCCGGCAGGAACACATACCGCAACATGGAATACGGCGACAGTGCGCAGCGGGGTGTACTATTATCACCTGACCGTGGCAGGACGAAGTGAAATCCGAAAAATCGTGGTTCTGTAATCCCTTTTCATGCCAGGTCAGTTGCACGGTCGGAGCGCATCCCGTAGTTTACGGAAAGGCTGTTGTATCCGCAGAAGCGCAGCGGCCGAAAGAAGCCAGATCACAGCCTTAGAAGCAAGGAGCCTGTATGTACCGCTTTTATCGTATGGACAAAGATGCAGATGACAACGACATTCTCACCGTCGTGGAATCCTGCGCCATCCAGGGAGACCGCATTCCGGATCTCGCAGAAAAATATGCCCATGAGCTTTTTCATCTCGACGTGGACACCGCGAATAAGATCGTCGTACGCCGGCAATATGCTGTCGCGGTGCCTGAAGATACCGTCGTACAGGTAGAAGCCTGGTTGAATGCCCAGGAAGACAAGTATAAGCTCCCCACGTACTTTCATACGTATATCCTTCTCAACGGTGTTGAGCGTATCCCGCATCTGCACCTCGTCTACATCGCCGAGAGCGAAACAGAGGTTTGGGATTTCGTGAACGACTGAGCCGCGACAGCGGTAACATTGCTGAGCAGAGAGTATTTCGCGCCCCCGGGCCCTTCAGCCCGGGGGCGTTCTGTTTCGTGACGATCGTGAGGCGGTTTCGCCTTGACTTTCATGCCTTATAGGGTATTTTACCGCATAAACACATCTGAATAGCCCTTGAATGTGCCATGCCGGGTTCCTCTGATTGGGCGGCATGTGCTATGAACAGAAAGCAGGAGGATCTGTCATGTCTGCTCGCATCGTGTTCACCGTATGCATTTCCCTGATCGTCACACTGTCCTGCACCGACGACGACAGTCCTATCAACACTCCCACACCAGGGAAAGCACCCGTACGTATCGAACCAGCGGACGGCAGCACGGTGTCCCATCCCGTACTGTTTTACTGGTCCTCGGAAACTGATTACGCATCCTTTATCATTCGCGTGGCGAGCAATCAGCAACTGACGGATGATGTCATCACGCTCAGCAATCCCGGCTCCAGCGATGAGGTTCTGCGCGATACCCTCGCGGCAGGGCAGTATTTCTGGAAGGTAGGCGGCGTCACCGGTAGCGATACCGTCTGGTCAGACGTCGGCAATTTCTTTTATGAACCGCCTTTCGACGCGCGGCAATTCAGCAGCTGCTGCATCGAACTCGGGGGATTCGCATTCGAGGTGGAGAAGTTCGCCGTGTCGTGGACGCGTGACAGCGGTCCCGATACATCGATCACGACCTCGCTGTCCACCGATTATCTCGGCTGGTACGAGAACTGCTGCCACGATGACGGCGGGACGACGTATCGCGGCTTCGTTGGAATCTATCATCCGGACATGGAGCCGCTGCAGGTCCACGCGGATCTGCGGGTGTATTTCAATTCTGCCGGGCGTGTCATCGATTCCCTGCGGTACACCTTCGAATATCTCGACGCGGTGTTCGGCAACACGACGAGTTCGCAGCTGATCCGTTTTGAAATGGCAGGTGCGGGTGTGCTTGCTCCCGTTTCCGACGGCGTGTATCGCATTGAAGGTGAACAGCAGCTTTCCGCGTTCTTCCACACTTTATGGGAGTACGAGGACTACAGCTACGTCAGCATGCCGCTGGGTTCGGGTGACCGGCACACCTCTGTCACGCAGAGAATCATCTATTCCGAGTCGGCGTATATTCAGTTGCAGTTTCAGGAATAGTGTTTTGGTGATCTTTCATTTGATGAGTCGGGGGAGTCGGCAGCCTGATACATATCGGAGGTACATATGATTCATCGCACATTCCTTTTCGCATGCCTGCTGATGACGTTCTCTGCCCACGTCGCTCTCGGTCAGGACATTATCGAAAACCGCTACGGCGGTACAATCGAAGGGAAAGTTATTTCGGAGACCGACAGCACGATCACACTTGAGATTGTCAGTGACGATGGGGTTACTCGCAGCGCCGTCATACGACGCGAGGATATTGTTTCCATCGGTGAAAGCCAGGTGCCAGCGGTCAGTCCTGCCGGAGAGTCCGTCTATCCCGTGTGGCGCGAAGGAGATCCCTATTCGTTTCATCATCAACTGGTGGGTGGATTCCTTGCGTACTGGCTTATCGATTCATGGAGGGGTGACCGGCAGACTCAATGGGAAATCGGCTATGAGTACACGGCGGAACCGCGACTACAGGATGAGGAACATCGGACTGTCGCCTCACGCGAAGTGATTCCGACAAGCTATATCAGCCTCTCGGCGATATTCGGTCCATACAATTCATATACTGTCTCGCGAGAGGCGGAACAGTTATTCGGAGGCTGGAAGCTGAGTCCAACTTTCGTTCTCGGGGGAGGTGTGATGTATGCGAGACGCGTTGAGGAGTTTCACTCATGGGTGGCATGGTACACAGCAAAGATGAGACAGTATGCCTTTGCCGCGCGTTGTGATGTGTTCCCGACGGACCGGATGCGACTGCGTGAAGGGATCGCCGTCGGTTGGACGGAAGAAAGTCTGGAAGACTGGGACGAACTCGAGACGCTGAAGCGGATGCTGCTGCAGGTGAATCACCGTCTGGATTATGCCGTGGACCGCGACAACGCATATTCCAATGAACTGATGATTCAGTATGTCGAGGAGGGAGGGACGATCATACGGCTGGACAACCAGTACGAACACGCGTACTCCCGTCCCTTTACCCTGGGAGCCGGCATCATCCTCGGATTGGTCATTCCGGAAGGCGGCGAAAGTACTTTTGCCTATGGGGTGAGCGGTACTGTCCGATGGTACCCTTCACCCGCGTGGATGCTGATTGGAGATCTGCGTTATCTGGACGAGGAGGACAACGACTACGCATCGACCATCACGATGGCGATGGGAGTCTCCTGGAGATTCTGACGTTTCAACGAATCGAGTAGGTGGTGGCATCCTCCTCGCGGTAGTGAGCTTTTTCTTCGTGTTCGCGAATTACAGTCCCACATCCACGCCGAGTGCGAGCAGTGCTATTCCGGTTGTCTTTCTCTACGGAGCACTTTCCAGAACATTAATGGTGCGAGGATGAGCGTGTACTGCATGAGTGCGTCGCTGACGAACTCGGATCCCTGGAGGATGCGTGGTGCGAGGATCATGAAGACGTAGACCAGCGGACCGAACATGATGCCGAGCAGTACCCAGTAGACGTTCTTTCGCAATACGGCGTCTGTGATCTTCAGCGCCGCGTATTCAAAGTGCGCCACGGTGCAAAGCAATCCCGCGATGAGGAAGACGTCGTTAATGATGCCGTGCACCGGGAGGTAATCCGTGTCAAGTATGGGGGTGCCACCGACATAGAGCGTGACTGTATAATAGATAGATAATCCCATTCCGATCAGGGAGACGGCATACCACGGAACTAGCCAGCGCCGACGCAGCCGCGGCCGGTCGGTGGGATAGATGAAGCTGAAATGAAAAAACAGCGTGGGGAGAATCCAGATGGACAGGTCGAACAGCAGGCGAAGGAGGAAGTTCGCCACGAGCGGCAGAGGTGCGAGTGCGCCCCAATCGAAGAGTATCATAATGGCGGTGCAAGCCGCCAGCAAGTGCAGAACGGGCGCATACGAACGATCACGGTGACGAAACAGCACATATAGCGCGAACAGAAGGAATATCGTCCCGACAGAAAGACTGCTGCCGATCGAGAATGAGGTGGTGGCGGGGACAAGTGTGATCCTGCGTTCCGTAACCTCTCCCTGATACACATCCGTTACCGGTATACTGCTGCCATGGCGATACATGGTGAGCAGGTAGTCCAGATGCATGGGACTGTGGATATCCTGACCATCGAAGCTCGTGAGCATCCGCGCTTCCGCCACTGTTTCGGACTGATACTGCATCAGCATGTACGGAGTGCGGTACTCCGGGGGAAGCTGAGCAGATTCGCGGAGAGCGCTGATATTGAGTATCGCGAGCACGACAATGGCCACATTCAGGAGCAGCATGGATAGGTAAAAGCTTCGGCGAGCTGTGGTCGTGCTCATGTTCATCCTTGTGCCTGTTTTCAGTAAATCAATTCCAGCCGGTCTTTCGCCATTTCGATCGTGCAGGGCAGATGCCCGCAGGGATCGCCGTCCTGCTCGACCTCGATCTGCATGTCGCCTGCAGGAATGGTAATGCTGTGGCAGCCGCGCAGCGACAGGTAGTCGGTGTTTGCAAATGGACGTCCTCGATAAATCCGGTGCAGCGCGGGGACCAGGGTGCGCAGTGTCAGGTTCCGTAATGTCATCAGGTAGAATTCATCGCGTTCGCGCATCTCCTCGTTCGCCACCTTGATTCCAGATGCGATGTAGGGAGTCAGCCCGACCGAAAGGTTGAACATGCTGCTCATATATTGTTGCACTCCATCGATCTCTGCCGTGCTATCCCATGGCGTGTATTCGCGCAGCACATGCAGCAGAGACAGGAAGGTGCCGAGAGTATCGCCCAGGCGCTTTCTGATGCCGGCGTTCGCCCGTGCTGCGAGTGATGCACCAAGGCCGATATTCGCGCAGCAGCCGAAATAACTGACCGGTCGCGTTTCCGGTGCGGCGTCGGCAGGCAGCATTGATGATCGCGGGAATCGGATCATTCCTACGGGAATGCTTCGCGTGCGGCGTCGCAGCAGGGCTTCGACGGCATCTTCCGGACGCAGCGGTACGTCGTAACTTCTGCAGAAATCCGGACTCGTACCTGTATGGACGACGCCGAATCGTGCGCGGCCGACGAGCCGGCCGTCATGATCAAAGAAACCGTTGAGCACCTTGTTTATCGTACCGTCGCCGCCGATGGCCACGACCACGTCGGCGTCACGGCTGTTGGCCTCCGCCGAGAGTACACGAGCATCATCGAAGGTTCGCACCTCCACATGCTCGATGCGGTGTTCACTGCGCGAAAGCAGCTCCAGGCAGCGCCCTGCCACCTTTCCGCTTCTGCCGTCCCGCGCGTGGGGATTGACGATGACGACATACTTCATCTCAGGCACACGGTTCCTCGGTCTGGACATCCTCACTGAGCATGGCGAAAACCTCGCATGCATGGGCGATCGTGTCTTCGCTGAGGTTTGCACCTGCGATCAGACGGACGCGCCCCTGTGTTTTCGGTACACTGGGATAAACGAACGGAGTCGTTATCACGCCGTGATCGTATAGCGACCGAGATAACCTGATCGTGTTTATCGACGTACCGGCTTCCACCGAATTGATCGGCGCGGCGCCGCTGGCCATGATGTATCCGGCGGACTGCAGCGATGCGCGAATGGCATCGCGATAGCGGTACACGCGAGCGATGCGCTCGTCGTATTCCTCCGCCAAAATGTCGAGCGTCCGGAGGATCCCGGCGAGGACGCAGGGAGACACGGCAGTCGAGTATACGAGATGCGAACTGTAGTACTTCATGTATTCGATCACATGCCGCGGTCCGGCCACGACACCGCAGTTGTTGGCCATGGCCTTGCCCATCGACGTCGTATAGATTCCGGCATAGTCCTGGATACCGAAGTGATCGAGGATGCCTCCGCCATGCGCACCGAGAACGCCGATACCGTGGGAGTCATCCACAACGGGTGTCGCGCCGTACTTCATGCACAGGCGGTATATCTCATCGAACGGAGCGATACTGCCTTCGGTCGAGAACACCGATTCGGTGACGACGAAGACGTGCTTGTATCCCTGTTTTTTCTGCAGGAGGTATTCCAGGGCATCGGGATCGTTGTGGCCGAACGGATACTTGCGGCAGCCGACCGGCTGAATCCCCTGGATGAGCGAGGAGTGCGCGCAGCGGTCGAAGAGCACAAGATCGTCCTTCGTGGCGATGGCCGAGAACAGCCCGTTGTTGGCCTGGTAGCATGAAGGGTAGATCAGCAGACACTCTGCTCCGATGAAGGGTGAGAGTGCCGCGTCGACCGCCTCGAATTGATCGGTGTAACCGCCGGCAATCGGTGTCGCGCACATGCTGATCCCGTATTTCTCGATGGCAGCGATATATGCTGCCTTGATCCGAGGATCGTTTGCGAGGCCCAGGTAGTTGTTGGTCGCCAGGTTTATCGCGTTTCTGCGGTTCACGAGCAGGTGATCGCCGAGGTCGCTGCCAATGGAGATATAGTACGTTTCGTAATCGAGCAGTTCGAGCACCTCCTCGGTGATCGTCGTGCGCTCTAGCGGGATGGGAATGGAGTGTTTCATGATAATTGTCCCTCCGAAGGAAAATGTTGATCAGGTGTCCGTTGATAACATCGCGTCGGTTCTCCTGCGTCGCACATGAAGACGCAGTGGTTGCAGTTGGTGCAGGGTGACACATGGTCGTTGTCGGAATTGAATAATCTCGTCGCGAAATCGGGTTCACGCAGGAAGGGACGAGACACACCGACTAGGTCGGCATGTCCGTCGGTGATCGCACGTTCCATCTCACGCTTCGTCCGCGCTCCGCCTACAGTGATGATCGGAATATCGGTAAGCGATTTCGCGCGAGCAGCGTACGGGAGATTGTACATCGGAGTGAACGGTTGTTGCCGTGGCCGGAAATAGTGATCAATCAGCAGCTTCCAGAATGTCCTTCGCAGACGAGAGCGGGTGCGAAAGAGGGGGTTGTACTTCAGCACCAGAGTGGGATTCATGCTCCCGCGGATAATGTTCAGAGGCTGGTCCATCGTGCCGTAGCTGATTTCGATTGCGGCGACGCTCTTGCTGTCGAGCACGGTAATAAGACGATCAAACAGATCGGGATAGAACGGCCGCCGTGAATCCGTTTCCCCGCTGATCTTCACCATGATGGGGAAATCGTCTCCGCAAAGGCTGCGAATCCTGTCGATGATGTCTTCCAGGAGAGATGTGTCTGGTACACGAACGCTGTTTCCGTTGCGGCTGTCCACCATTCGGTTCACCTCGGGCTGCAGAAACTGATGCAGCAGGTAGCCGTGCGCGGCATGGAGCTGCACGCCGTCAAACCCAGCTTCACGAGCACGGAACGCCGCGCTCCCGAATTCCTGCACGATTTCCGGCAGCTCATCATGACGGAGCATGCGCGGACGTTCGCGGAAATAGGGTGATGGTCTGTACGTGCAGGAAACGGGGCGGCTGCCGGTTAGAGCACTGCGCGTCTGTCGACCGGTATGCGCGAGCTGTGCGATGATATGTCCGCCATGACGGTGCACGGCATCAGTCATCTTACGGAATCCGGAAAGCCCCGCATCATTATGCAGGGCTGCCTGCCGCGGCTGCATCGCGCGTCCCTGCTCCGAGACAGCGGTGAAGCCGGTGATCATCATTCCTACTCCGCTCCGGGCGAGCTGTTCGTACATATCGCGAAATCCGTCATGAGGAATCCCTGCGGCGTCCGCGGCTCCTTCATACGTGGCCGATCGCACCAGCCTGTTACGCAGTGCGAGACGTCCGACCTGTATTCCGGTATTGAGGATGCTGCCCATGATCAGCCGTGTCTGTTGATGTGGAAATTGAACAGGAATCCGATGAGCATATATGTGAGGAAAAACAGAAGAATGCCGAGTGTGGGATTGAACAATGCGATCAGTGTCGCCTCCGCGCAGGCGCAGGCCCGGAAGTTGAATGACAGCGAGTAGTAGGTCATCTCACAAACGGGATTTCGGTAGAACAGGTATCCCGTCCACAGCTGCAGGACGATGGTGAGTCCGCCCAGCAGCACAAACACTCCGTTCAACGCGATAGGCCAGAGGTCCAGGCTGAGGTAACCGATGATGAAAACGAGGGAGGGCAGGAAGGATCCCACGATGGAAAAGAAGCGTGAGCGCTGCAGTCCGTAGCGTACGATGATGGTATTCTTTCCCGAGGCCTTGTCGCCTTCATAGTCTTTGAAGTAGGTGTAGAATGTCATGACGCCGTTGATCAGCGCGATGAATCCGAGCATGGTCATGCGGCTGGGAGTCAGGACGGAGGCTTCGGATGGACCCGCGGCCATGAAGCCGAAGGCGCTGCAGCTGCTGATCATGATGCCGAAGATGATATTTCCCCAGATGCCGTGTCCCTTGGCGTATTCATACACGATGTTGAGTGCCACACCGATGAGCAGGGGAATGACGGCCGCGCGCTCGAGAAAAAACCATGTGACGAGTATCGCGCCCAGCATCAGCACGCTCGAGAGCACGACCGCAGCGCGCGGGTGCAGTTCGCCCGTGACCATCGGACGCTGTGGCGCGTTGATGCGGTCTTCCTCGAGCCCGAGATAGTCGTTGAAAATCTGGTTGATGCCCCAGGCGAGAAAGAGGATCACGAGGATCAGGAGTGCACTCATCGGCGAGGTAGGCACTTCCACCGTGCGCCGCAGCTGCGAGAGCGCGATGGTGTCAGGAGAGTAGGCGACGTACTGGTAGTAGGTCCACCCCACCATCCCGGCAATGCCAGTGATGAAGGAGTAGTACAGGCGCATGGACTTCACATACGCGCGCGCGAATACGAGGCCGCTGTGCCGGGTCATGAGGACATTCCGTTGGTTGCGGACGTTCGATGCCGGACATCGACATAGTGATAGAAATCAGGACAGGCGCCGCGATCGCAGTTTTCGTGTACGCGGGCGGACAGTTCTTCAGACAGAGGAAGCGACGGCGAACCGCTTTCCTGATGCAGCCGGTGGATTTCCGGAGCACAGGATTCACACAGCCATCGGTCTCCGGGCATGTCGAACGATTCGCGCATGCGACGGAATATTTGTTCGAATGGTTCGTTCTGAATATTGCCGTAGGAGATATTCAGGAATTCACAGGGCTGTACGTCACCTTTGGCATTGATGTAGAAACGGTCTGTTCCTCCGGCGGTACATCCGAACATGTCGGCCCGCTCGTCGTGGATTTGTGCGGCGATGAAGGGGTAGTGTGCGTACTTCGGATCGTTATTGTATGTCCGCACGAGTTTCTCGACATGCGCGAGGTCCGACGGACTGAAGAAACTGACGTCTTCACCGAGCCAGGCCCCGGACGGTTTAGGTTTGATCAGCTGGATCAGCGACGCTCCGAACGTGTGCGCCCGGTCCATCACCCGATCGAACGTACCGTCGTAAAACGCATTGCGCAGCATGCAGGTGTTGAACGTAACATCCATGCCGACGTTGTGGCAGCAGGCGATGCCTTCGAGCATCGTGTCCCAGGCATTGTCGCGTCCCATGAAGCTGTTGACATCTTCCTCGTCCGGAGCGTGAAGTGAGAACATCACTCCGCGTACGTTCAGTTCGCGCAGCTCTTCCAGGCGGTCGCAGGTAATACCGTCGCCGGTTGAATTCACCATGATTTCACCCGTGGTGACGGCCGCGCACGCTGCTTTCAGCCGGTCATAGGCGAGGAAAGGATCACCACCCTCGATATTGAAGAATGCGACGCCCATCGCATCGAGCTGCCGCACGACGTCGACGAGATCGTCGATTGGAACGTCCTTTCCCCGGTCATGTTTCTGATAGCAGTGTTCACAGCGAAAACGGCAGCCGGACGTCACGGAGAGCAGCACAGAGATGCATGGTTGTTTCTCGCCGATCGGTGACACCTTTCGACACGCTTTGAAGAACGCGGCTGAAGGAAAACCGGGCACATACAGATTGATCTTTGTCGTACCCTGCGTGGTGACGTACTTGTTCTCCTTCATCTTTGCGAGGAAATAGAGCAGGCGGTCGAGAAACCCCGGGAATCCCTTCCAGGGCAGTTTCCCGGTTATCGCCTCGCCGAGAAAATGCAGGAATACTCGCAGCTTGATATACTGGTTGTATACTGCCTTGCGGCGACCTGTCAGAAATACCGGGCTGCTCATGTCTGCTCCTTGTGTCCTATATCAGCTTCTTCTCTTTGTACCAGGCGACGGTCCGTCGGATGCTCTCCGCACGTGAGAATTCCGGGATGAATCCCAGAACGCGCGTGGCCTTGTCTGACGAATACTCGATGTTGTCATAGAAAATGTTCACGATGGCCCGTGTCAGCATCGGTGAGTGCGGTCTGCGAAGCAATACCGCAGCTGCTTCCATGAGGAGAGCGAGCGGATACACAGCGGCCTTCGGCAGAGAGTGGGGAAGGGCAAGTCCGGCCTCACGGCAGAACATATCGAACAGCTCCCGCTGGAGCGCTGCATCATCGTCGCAGGCGAGAAAACGGTGGACGCCCTCAAGGCGGGCCTCGAATGCGAGATAGAACAGGCGGGCCAGGTCGCGAACATAGATCGTATGAAACCTGTTCTCATCCGAACCGGGGAAAAATGGTGTTCCGGCTTTCACGGTTTTGAGGTATTCATAGAAGCCTGTATGCATTTCCCGCTCGCCATATACCCAGACCGGTTCGATGATTGTCAGATCCATCTTGTACCGTGCGGCAAACTCCATTGCTTCGGTGCAGGCAAGAGCTTTGGTATCGCGATAATGGTTCAATCCCGAAGGAAAGATGCGGTCGAGGAAATACGGGTAATGCGGGTTGTAGGGTGAGTCTTCCGTCTTGACCACGGGTGACGATTCCTCACCATAGCTGGCATTGGATCCGGTGAGAATCACGTGCCGCACGCCGGCATGCAGCGCGGACCGCATGACGTTCATCGTGCCGGTGACATTCACGGAGTAAAAATCGTCATACCGGCCCCAGTCACTGACCCGGGCAGCCGTATGAACAAGCGTGTCGATGCAGGCGAGACTGTCTGTCAGAATTTCGGGACGCAGGATATCCCCCTCGACGAGATACACGGGCAGCGTCCGCAGGAAGTCGGCTCGTCGGGCATCGCGGACCAGGCAGCTGCAGTCGACCCCCTGCTTGCAGAAGTACTCTGCGATATGGCTCCCGATGAAGCCAGAAGCGCCGGTGAGGAAGATGCGTTTCATCGTGATCCCTCCACAGACGAATTGTGCCGTTTGTGCATGAAGTATTCGGTCAGCCGGCGCACGTAGTCGTGGTGATTGGTCGCACCCCGCGCGGTCAGGGTGCAGTTTGAGAGATCCATTGTGCCGTCCTCTTCCTGCAGCTCGGCGTGTCCTGCTTCGGTTACCATCCCGATGACGTGAAACACCATTCCCTCGCGTTCTGCAGCACCCAGGAACTCCTCTTCGACGGATTGCGGGATTGTGCAGAGCAATTCGTATTCGCCGCATTCACCCGCCATGAGCAACTCCGTCGGAAGCCCGAGCTGTTGAAGCAATTCACAGCCCGGAGTGTGCCAGGGAAGATCTTTCGCGGAATAACCGGTGTGGTTGATTTCCGAGATAGTCGTGAGCGCACGCAGCAGTCCATCGCTGGTATCCATACACGCTGAAGCGAAGTGTGCGATGAGCCGGGCTTCACGGTTCCGAACGGGAAAGCGCATTGCGGGATGCGTGCTGCGGAAAAGACGTACAGGAGCCGCATCGATCAGACTGAGGGCCGCCTCGAGGTTGCCGCTTCCGATTTCACCGGTGATGTACAGGCGATCTCCCGGCTGCGCGCCGCGTCGCGTGATTTCACGATCTGCCCGGCCGATCGCCACCCCCGTATACTGCCAGCATTCGGTGCGCCCGGTGTCGCCGCCGAGAAAGCGGGCGCCGCAGAGCGTGATGACGTCGCTGATGCCCCGCGCCATCGCAGAGAGATATTCCTCACTCCAGGCATTCGCGACCGTGCAGCTGTGCGCATAATGCAGCACAGTTCCGCCACAGGCATGGATATCACTGACCGTGCCCGCCGCGAGGTTCCATCCCAGCGTGTACGGATCGGAGGTACGGAAATGATCCTCTTCTCCAAAGCTGTCGATGGTGAAGAGGCAGCGGGCGGTTCCGATCTCGAGCGTTTGCGCATCAGTCGTGAAGAACGGCTGCAGGCGGCTGCCGTTTTCCGGCAGGGCCTCGAGAAAGAGCTGTATGATCCGTCGTTCGTCCAGCATGACGTTCGTGCCGCGTTGGTGTGTGGCAATCCATTGTCGACGACGTATCGCCGCATGGGTTCAATACTGTTCGATGGATAGATAGATATACCGATATGCACAATTGTCATGAATTTGTCAAAGAATTATTAAAAGGCGCTCGCAATGAAGGCCCGGGGGGGGGTATTGAGAGGGTATGAAACCGGTAGATATCTGTTTCAGTCTGTTTATCTGCCACAGGGGATATATATCTCCGCAACAGTTGTAAATATATGAAGAACTTCATACCTTTTGGCGTTAATTCACCGTAACAGAACCTCGCTGCGCGAAACGCGTTTCAATCGGGTATAATGCCGGAAACTCCGTGCACAATACCCGATAGGTGCCGTATGCGTGGCATAGGGTGTGTATGCCGGAGGGAGCGCACTCTGCACAGCGAATAGTGAGGAGGTTTCCTGATATGAAAACTCTGACTGTGTGCTGTACAATGGTATTATTCATGTCGAGCCTGATGACTGCCGCGCCGGTTTCTGTTGACGAAGCGCAGACCGTGGCCGTGAATTGGATGCGTTACCAGGGAGTATCGGGTGTGGAAGCCCTGGAAATTGCATCCTGCACGCCTGTTCATTTTGAGGGTTCTGTTGGTTATCACATCATCAGTTTTGCAGAAGGAGGTTTCGTCATCGTTTCGGGTGATGATGTGGCTCATCCGTTGCTGATGTATTCCCGTAGCGGAACGACGACCGGGACCTTGCCGCCGGCACTCGAGGTTATGCTCGAAGGTGCAGCACGTGAAATCGCAGGGGCTGCTCGAAATAACTTCTCAGCCTCCCCGCAAACGGCCGCGCTCTGGAATATGCTGCGGGAGGGTCACCAGATTGTAAATACATCTGCTGAACCTGTGGTGCCGCCGCTCCTCAATACACGATGGAATCAGACGTGGCCCTACAACAAGTTCTGCCCTGTGGATCCGGCGGGCCCAAGCGGACATTGCTATACCGGTTGCGGCGCAGTTGCCCTCGCACAGATATTGCGCTACTATCGCGCCCCCGTTCGGGGAAACGGATCGCACACGTACATCCATCCGCAGTATGGACAGCAGGACGCGAATTTCTTTGAACGACCTTACCGCTGGGAGTACATGCCTGATCGCGTGTACAGTTCCAGTCCCGAACATCTGAGCGACGAAATCGCCCGTCTGATGTACCACTGCGGGGTTGCGGTGGAAATGCAGTATGGGCCCACCAGCTCCGGATCGTATCGATCGATGCTGTGCGCGGCCTTTAAAAACTATTTCCGGTTTCATGAGAGCGCCTCGTTGCTCGAACGAACCGATTACACTCGAGAACACTGGCAATCGATACTGGAAGCCAACCTTGATGCTGCGCGTCCGGTGATTTACGCAGGCAGGAATTCCTCGACCGGCAGCGGCCATTTTTTCATTCTCGATGGCTACGACGCTGAAGGATTCTTCCACTGCAACTGGGGCTGGGGTGGCAGTTACGACGGATGGTTCTCGCTGAACGATCTCACACCCGGATCACGAATGTTTGACAGCAAGCACGGTGTGATTGTCGATATTCTGCCAGTGGAATGGATGGAGACGGAAGCCGGGACCTCTGTTAACCTGCTGGCAGTCGATGCATCGAATGACGCAGTGTGGGCCTGCGGAGAGAATGGCAGCGTTGTACGCTCATCCGATGCGGGTTGGACGTGGTCGACACCACAGACACCCGCATCCGCTCAGACACTGCGATGCGTCTCTGTCATCGACGCACAGAATGCCTGGTTTATCGGCGAAGATGGCAGCTCGCAGTCCACGACGTTGTGGATGACGGGCGATGCCGGAATCGCATGGACCGCGCAGCTTTCGCTTGACGCTGGAGAAGGGACGCTGCGTGCAGTCGCCATGCATGATCAGCTCGAGGGACACGCGTACGCCGATCTGGCCGCGGGTGGATTTCGTATCTGGAAAACAAGTAATGGAGGAGTGGACTGGACACCTCTTCCATCCGCGAGCGTTCCAGCGGCGCTGTCTGGTGAAAACGGAAGCTGGAACAACCTCTCGCGGTCGGGTGACTATGTCATATTTGGAACTCGCATGCAGTCCGGGACGCCGAGGCTCTACCGGTCTTCAGACGGAGGCGTGCAGTGGAACGTCGGCGCGGTTTCATCCGGGATTGGATCCAGTGTTCTGCGGACCACCGTCTCAGGGGAAGGAAATGCATGGATACTTGGCCATGGCGGTGTGGTGTGTGCTTCGACGGACGGCGGGAAGTCCTGGCGGCCTAAGGTTGCGACCGGGATCACGATCGCAAATAGTCTCACTTCAGGCGGTGGCATGGTTCTGGCAGTCGTTGGCGAGGATGGCGAGCTGAGGTACAGCACCGACGGCGGAGCAAGCTGGTTCGAGGAGCGTCTCGCGACGCAAGTAGATCTGAACGACATTGCACTCGATCCGGAAGGCAACTGTTGGATCGTGGGAGACGGCGGCAGGATATATATGCGCTGTATCCCTTCTGCAAACGTCGCGCCCCCGAACGCACCCCTCCAATTGCTTCCCGAAGACGAAGATGACGACGTGACGATCCCTGCCAGGCTGTCGTGGATGCGGAATGAGCATGCCTGGAGCTATGAGTTTGAAGTATCCCCGAAATCGGACTTCAGTGAGATCACGTACCGGCGGAGTAGCCTTCTTGACACCACATCACGGGCGTACTACCTGAAATTGAATACGACATATTACTGGCGGGTGCGATGTGAGAACGGAGGAGGGAGTGGTGAATGGTCGGCGGTCCGTTCCTTCTCCACGGTTGCCGGCAAACCGATTGCCCCGATGCTGCTTTCACCTGAGAATGACGCCATGGGACTGACAACCGATGTCAGCCTCACCTGGCTGCCAGTGGACGGAGCCGAAAGCTATCACCTAGTCGTGGAATACAAACAGTTGAACATGTACGTTACGCTGACGGAAGAGCTGCAACTCATGGATAGCACTTTCTCAGTATCGGGTCTTACGAACGGAGAACGCTACTACTGGCGTGTCCGTGCACAGAACGGCATGGGGGTAAGTCCATGGTCCGAACGCTGGAGTTTCGTGACGGTACCCAAACTCGATGCCCCGACCCTGCTTTCTCCGGAGAACGCATCGGAAGAAGTTGAACTGGCACCGACACTCGATTGGTCAACGGCTTCGGGCGTGGAAAGCTATTTCGTGCAGGTGGGTCTGGACGATGCGTTCACACAGCTGGTATGGGAGAATACCGAAGTCCTCACGCCGCCGCTCGGGAGCATCAGACTGCAACCGCTCACTACCCATTACTGGCGTGTCAAGGCGCTGGCCGGCGGCGCGGCCTCACCCTGGAGCAATGTCTGGAGTTTCAGCACGCGCGCCGCGTGTGAAACTCCGGCGCTTGATGCTCCGACTGATGGAGCGACGGAGGTTCCAATACCCGTGCTGTTCGAGTGGAACAGCGTCAACGGTGCCGGGCAGTACGAGTTGCAGCTCTCTGAAGGAGATCAGTTCACCACCCTCATTATCAACGATACCGCGATAACAGAACACCGGCTGCTTGTCAATGACCTTGAGGACTTGACAGAATATTTCTGGCGCGTGCGAGCGCTGGGTGTCGCGGGCGCCTCTCGCTGGTCTGCCCCATGGAGCTTCACGACGGCACTTCGTGTGCCTGAGATCCCTGTATTATTGCATCCTGAGGACGGGGCCGAGAATCTTCCACTGATCTGCTCGTTCAGCTGGGACGAAGCAGGACGCAGTGAAACGTATCGTCTCCAGGTGGCGGTCGAAGAGAGCTTTCAGTCGACGTTATGCGACACGAGCGGGATTATTGGTACCGGCTGTACTGTGGCGGGCATGCAGGGCCGGACGCAGTACTACTGGCGCGTTGCGGGGGTGAATTCCGCGGGTGCAGGTGGTTGGTCGGTGGTCCGCACCTTCAATACACTCGATCCCGTCACAGTGCGGCATGTGCCGGAGGACCATGAACAGGTACTCATTCTCGAGCAGACCTTTCCAAATCCGGTCACGGCCTCGGTATCGCATGTGCGTTTCTTCAATCGCAATGATGCCTTTGTGGAGATGCGGCTGCTTACGCTGCTCGGACGAGAGGTGCGCGTAATCATGCGCGGCTGGAAGCAGCCGGGATGGCATGACCTTCGGTTTTCCACCGCGGAATTACCATCTGGCGTGTATCTGCTGCACTGCAGTGCGGGTTCCGGCACCGCGGTCAGGTACCTGCAGGTCATACGTTAGGACGTGATGCAAATACGCGGCAGATCTCCGGGGAATCTGCCGCGTACGATTTTCGTGAGCTTGCCGCAGCGGCCGAGGAGGTCCGCGATGCACACTGTGGCTGCCTCATTCGATGGAAACTCAACGTGAAGCATTCCGACATTATTTCCGGATAAACATCCTCGTCACCGTGCGCTCTGCTGTCTGCACCACGATGTGATATGCTCCGACCGGCACCGCGGTTAGATCGAGCTTCAATTCTACCGAACCGCTGCCCTGCTGAATATCGGCGATGTGACGGCGTCGTCCGAGCAGGTCGGTGAGCCAGACGGTGGCGGACTCCGTGGAGGCGATGTCTACCTTCAGCGTTGCAGCATCACGGGCGGGATCGGGATACACCGCGATGCGCAGCGAAGAAGGCAGCACCTCGCCCTCCACGTCAAGAACCGTGACCATGTAGGGATCAGACAGCGCTGAACAGCCCTGCGCGTTCGTGACTTCGACCTGGTAACTGCCGGTCTGCGTGATGTGCAGGTCCTGGCCGGTTTCACCAGCCATCAATTGTCCGTCGGCAAACCAGCGGTAGGATGCCGCAGCCGGCGCATGAAGGTCGTCTTCGCTGCGGGAAATCACCGGCTTCAGCGGAGCGGGAAGTACGGTGACCTGTACTGTGTCGGTGAGACCCGCGCAGCCGTTCGCATCCGTGATCTCGGCATGATATGCAGCCGCCTGCGTCACAGTGAGCAGACGCGTCTGTTCGCCGGTGTTCCAGTGATAGGAAACGAAGCCGGCTCCCGCATCGAGGATGAGGGTGTCGCCATCGCACAGGGGATTACTGCCGTTCAGGGCGATCGAGGACTGCGGGAGGGGAAGCACGGCCACGGTCACTGTATCGGAAATTCCGAGTTGCCCGGTTGCCAGGCGTACCGCGCAGTGATAGCTGCCGGACTGTCGTACCGTGATCGATCGCGTCGTGTCACCGGTGGACCAGTCATAGGAAGTGAGTCCGTCGGGAGCGGA
>PKTF01000254.1 GCA_002869275.1 Ignavibacteria bacterium
ATCACGGCGATTTCATAGGCATAGCTCGGATCGTAGGTCACCAGGTTCGGTACCGGATAGGCCAGCAGGTGGCTGTTGCCGTCCTGATGCTGCAGTCCCTCACCCGCGAGGGTGGTGCGACCTGCGGTTCCGCCGATCAGGAAACCTCGTGCCTGCATGTCGGCCGCCGCCCAGACGAGGTCGCCGATGCGCTGCAATCCGAACATGGAGTAGAAAATGAAGAACGGTATCATCGGGATACCATGTGTGGCGTAGGACGTACCCGCCGCGATGAAGCTGGACATCGACCCCGCCTCGGTGATTCCTTCTTCGAGGATCTGGCCGTTCTTCGCTTCCTTGTAATACAGCAGAGAGGCCGAGTCCACCGGATCGTACAGCTGTCCGACATGCGAATAAATGCCCACCTGGCGGAACAGCGCTTCCATGCCGAAGGTACGCGCCTCGTCGGGCACGATGGGGACAATGTATTTTCCGACGTCCTTGTCCTTCAAAAGCTTGGTCAGCATGCGCACGAAGGCCATGGTGGTCGAGACCTCGCGGTCGTCGGTGCCAGCGCGGAACTCGTCGAAGAGCGCGCGTTCGGGCACCTTGAGCTGCGGCACTTCGGTCTTGCGCGTCGGCACGTAGCCGCCGAGTGATTTGCGGCGCTGCTGCAGGTACACCATTTCCGGACTGTCCGCCTCCGGCTTGAAGAACGGCGCTTCCGACACATCCTCATCGGAGATCGGAATATTGAATCGCGTGCGGAATTCCTTCAGTTCGTCTTCGTTGAGTTTCTTCTGCGAGTGGGTGATGTTCTTGCCCTCGCCCGCTTCGCCGAGTCCGTAGCCCTTGATCGTGCGCGCGATAATGACGGTGGGTGCATCCTCGCTCTCCACGGCCATCTTGTACGCTGTATAAATTTTCTCGGGATCGTGTCCGCCCATGCGCAGTCGCCGCAGACGTTCATCGCTGTACTGTTCGACCAGTTTCAGCAGGCGGTCGTCCGAGCCGAAGAAATGGTTGCGAATGTAGTCACCGGATTCGATCGAATATTTCTGGCGCTCACCGTCGGTCACTTCGCCCATGCGCCGGACGAGCACGCCATCGGTGTCTTTCTCCAGGAGGGGATCCCAGTCGCTGCCCCAGATCACCTTGATCACGTTCCACCCCGCGCCGCGGAAATTGCGCTCGAGTTCCTGGATGATGTTGCCGTTGCCGCGCACCGGACCATCGAGCCGCTGCAGATTGGCATTGATGACGAAAATGAGATTGTTCAGCTTGGCGCGTGCTGCGAGCGAAATCGCGCCCAGGGTTTCGGGTTCGTCGGTTTCACCATCTCCGAGGAAGGCCCACACCTTGGTGTCCTGATCTTCCTTGAGTCCGCGGTCTTCGAGGTAACGATTGAAACGCGCCTGGTAAATGGCCATGATCGGACCAAGTCCCATCGACACGGTCGGGAATTCCCAGAAGCCGGGCATCAGCCAGGGATGCGGGTAGGACGAGAGTCCGCCGCCATCCGCGAGTTCACGGCGGAAGTTATGCAGTTCCGCTTCGGAAATGCGTCCTTCGAGAAATGCGCGGGCATAGATCCCCGGAGCGGCATGTCCCTGGAAGAATATCTGGTCACCGCTGAAGCCGTCTTCGCCACGGCCCTTGAAAAAATGGTTGAAAGCGATTTCATAGATGGTCGCCGCGGAAGCGTAGGTGGAGATATGTCCGCCGATGCCTTCTTCCTTGCGATTGGCGCGCACGACCATGGCCATGGCATTCCAGCGCACGAGGCTCTTGATGCGGCGCTCGAGCGTGCGGCTGCCCGGGAACGGGGGCTGCGACCCCGCGGGAATGGAGTTGATATATGGGGTATTTGCGGAAAAAGGCATGCGAACGCCATTCTGGTAGGCATACTGCTGCAGGTCCTGAAGCAGGCTGCGCACGCGGTCTGTGCCGCCCTCCGCGAGAACATAATCCAGCGAAGCGATCCATTCCTGCGTCTCGATCGCTTCCAGTTCTTTTCGCTGCTGTTCTGTCATGAGAATCCTTGAAAATATGTGCGTTTGCTCAAATATCGGCTATTTCATCAAAACAACAATTTCGGGTGGGGAGTTCAAAAGAGGAAAGGCAACCACAGATCCCACGGAATACACACAGAATGCACAGACGGAGATACATGAATATCATTCCGTGAATTCTGTGCGCATTCTGTGGGATCTGTGGTTGCCTTTCCTACAGGAGCAGGTCGTCTGAAGGGTATCGTTCGTAGGGAATGGGATCCTCTGCCCCGGCGTGGTGGAAGCCGCGGAGGCGCAGCACACAGGACTCGCACACCCCGCAGGCACGCTCTTCGTTCTTATAGCAGCTCCAGCTGAGATGTATGGGCGCTTTGAGAGCGAGTCCCTGTCGGATGATCTCAGATTTGGACAGGTGAATGAGGGGGGTATGGATGCGCAGGGGACGCTCGTTCTTCGTCCCTGTTTCGATCACGCGCTGATAGGCCATGTAAAAACTCTCGCGGCAGTCGGGGTAACCCGAGGAATCTTCTTCCACCGCCCCGACGAACAGCGCTTCCGCGCCCAGGACCTCGGCCCAGCTCACGGCGATGCTGAGCAAATTGGCGTTACGAAAGGGCACGTAGGTATTGGGAATGCCCTGCGCGTTTTTCTCGGCGTCATGGATTTCAAGGTGGGAATCCGTCAGGCTCGATCCGCCGATGCGTGCCAGGTGCTCGATGGAGATGACCATGCGGCGGTCAGCGGGAACATCGTAATGCGCCGCGAGGTCCTCGAAAGCACGCAGTTCGCGTTCCTGTGTGCGCTGTCCGTAATTCACGTGCAGCAGCGCGAGTTCGAATTCCCGCGCAGCCATGGCCGCGGTCACGCACGAGTCCATTCCGCCGGAAGTCAGTACGATTGCAATGGGACGCACTATTCCTCCGTAATCCAGCCCGGCTTGTAGTACTCGGTTTCAACGACAGAGTGAATGCCGCCGCGGGTGTTGAATTCGCCGGAAACCTTCATGTAACGGGGCTTGCAGACCTCCACGAGGTCGTCGAGGATTTCATTGACCGACGACTCGAAGTAAATACCCTTATTGCGAAACTCGAGATAATAGTACTTGAGCTACTTCAGCTCGATGCAAAGCTCGTCGGGAATGTAATACAGCGTGATGGTCGCGAAATCCGGCAGTCCGGTCACCGGACAGACGGACGTGAACTCCGGATTCACATGCGTGATTTCATAATCACGGTTGGGATACTTGTTCGGAAAAACTTCGATGTTGGCCATGTCAATTACGGATTTCTGATTGCGGATTGCGGATTAGTCATTTTCTCGTTCCCACGCTCCAGCGTGGGAACGAGGAAGCATATGGCTTACTGCCTGCGGCCTACTGCGCGTGGTGTCGCGAGACACCACGCTAAACTCCACGCTCTTCCGG
>PKTF01000397.1 GCA_002869275.1 Ignavibacteria bacterium
ACTGGAGCACCACGGGAAACTGGGACAGTCCCTGTGCCACTCCTGGTCCCGGCGACAACATCACCATACCGTCGGGCTGCACTCCGCCGGCAGCCATTCCCTCTGTCTCTCTCGGCAACCTGACAATTAACAACAGTGCCGGCGTCTCTCTCAGTGGGAATGTGATGGTCGATGGTATGCTCACCCTGACGCAAGGGACGATTACTCTTGGAAACAGTGATCTGATCATCGCCTCCACCGGCGAGATCATCGGTGGATCGAGCAGTTCTCATATCATCACCGACGGCATGGGACATCTCAAACAGCTCGACATCGGTTCGAGCGGACGTTATCGCCAGATTCTCTTTCCTGTGGCTAACGCATCGGGAAAATATGTTCCGCTGCGTCTGCTCAATGTTGCCACGTCGAATGATTTCAGCGTACGAGCAATAAACGAAGTACTCGACGGCGGCTTTGTCGGGACGCCGATCAGCGGCGATGCCGTAAACAATACCTGGGTCGTTTCGCATGGCACGGGTACGACGAATGTGACTATGTCACTCTTCTGGCCGGCAACGGCCGAGCTCCCGGGATTCGATACAGGCGCATGTTTTATTTCCAGCAATCCTTCCGGAAACGCATGGACAGCCTTACACGCTGCAATGCAGGCCCAGGGGAGTGATCCGTACTCCCTCACTCTCACGGGAATTACGACGTTGTCTTCTCTCGGCATGCCCTTCGCCGTCGGCAGTGGACAACAGCTGTATCCGGTCGAACTGCTCAGCTTCACGGCAGAAGTCACCAGCGACGTGATCGAGCTTCGCTGGGTGACGGCAGCGGAAGTCAACAACCACGGTTTTGAAATCCAGCGTCGACCGAATACTGATCTTCGCTGGACTGCGATCGGCTTTGTACCCGCCGATGCTGGAACTGCCGCGGAACATCATTACAACTATCATGACGCAGCGCTGCAATCCGGTACCGTGGAGTATCGCCTGCGTCAGATCGATCTGGACGGCAGGAGTCATTATTCGCCTGTGATCACGGTTCACGCTGCAGCGACGCAGAGTCTCCTGCTCTCAGATATCATGCCGCAGCCGCTGCAGAACGGCCAGCAGGGCACTGTCACCATCAGAACCGCTGAAACCGGCGATGTCAGGCTGCACCTCTACGATGCGCTGGGACGTATGGTTTCCGCCCTTCATGATGCGGAACACACAGCCGGTACTTCACTTCATGTGACAATACCGACCCAGGGCCTCCCCGCGGGCATATATTTCCTGCGATGCGAGGCTTCCGGTTCATCCCAGGTACGGCGTTTCCATATTCTGCGTTGACCGTAGCGCGAGCAGCAATCAGAACTGCATCGCTCCCACGTTCCGTCTCACCTGCATCATGCATCGGTAGACTGCGTGGGAGCGATTTTTTCGTATGTTGTCGCAGGTACCACGATCTGCGATGCATATGAACAGGCTGCCCCTCATCCTCGCGCTGCTGCTCTCCAGCTCGAGCATTCTTTCGGCCCAGCAGAATACGACCCTCCCCCGTTTCGCGATCCCGCCCGGAGAATCCGCACGCTTATTCTCGTACACGAACAAACAAAGCGCTTTTATCTGTGGTATTGTGAACGGAGTCAATGACAACGGATTCCACGGTATCACGAGATCCAAAATCAAAATCTTCGAGGCATACTGGATCATGCTGGGAGACGAACTCCTCGATCCCCGCCAGGCATCGATCGAGATTACTCCCGCAGGGTTCATACGCCGATACGATTTGTTCGATACGGAGGAACACGTATTCTTTGCCGATTCGCTTACACTGCTGTCCGTTTCGGTAACGACGAAATACCGGGGAGATGTCAAGGTATTTCCCGGCTGGTCGGGACGCTGGCAGCAGGGAGTGCAGACTCGCGCACGTGGAATGTTTCTCGTACGTGATGACGTCCTGCAGGGCGCGGCGCATGTCAGCGGACTTACCGGCGACTGGGAGGTACTTTCTCCCATGGACCGTGACAGACTCGTGAATCCCGCCCCGATGCTTCTTCCAGTATGCTACTGGGGATCCTGCAGCGGCGCATTCCAGCTCACAGTCGAATTCGCAGCTCCCGGATTCACGCTCGTGCCAAGAACCGCGCAGGAACTCAACACCTTGCGGGAACAAAGGGAAAAGCGACTGGAGACCTATCTCAACTCGCTCGACTTCCATTGCAGTGATCGTGAAACAACCGAAGCCTTTTCGTGGATCGCCGCATCAATGGACGGGCTCGTGATGAATCAGAGTGGACCGGGTATTTATGCCGGGCTCCCATGGTTTGATGACTACTGGGGCCGAGACACGTTCATCTCCTTCCCCGGCGCACTGCTCGTAACCGGGCAGTTCGCCACCGCCCGTGCGGTACTGCGTTCTTTTCTCAACTACCTGGACCGTGACAGCACGAGTGAGACATACGGACGAATTCCGAACCGCGTGCAACCAGATGACATCATCTACAATACAGTGGATGGGACCCCATGGCTTGTGATACAACTCTGGAACTACTTCCGGTATACATCAGACGTTGAGTTCATCGCCGAGGTGTACGAAGATATCCGCCATACTGTCAGAGGAGCACTCAACCGCACTGACAGCCTTGGATTCCTTACCCATGCCGACGCGGATACCTGGATGGATGCCGTGGGTCCTGATGGTCCGTGGTCGCCTCGAGGCAATCGCGCGATCGATATTCAGGCGTTGTGGCATGGTCAGCTGCTCGCCGCCGCAGAACTGGCTGAGATTGTCGGCGACTTCATCAGCGCGTCCCTGTGGCGAACAGAAGCAATGAACCTCGCAACCACCGCGCGACAACATTTCCTGCTCGATGGCATACGTTCCGCCGTAGATCACATCGATATCGATGGTATGCCGGATCAGCAGCTTCGTCCCAATTTCCTTTTCGCGCTGACCCAGGGCGCACTGTTCGAAACCGAGAATCCTGACCAGCTCCAGCGGGTATCCGCAGAACTGCTCTCCCAAATTGCATATCCCTGGGGCATCGCGTCCCTGCAGCAGTACGATGAGAATTTTCATCCCTGGCACGAGGCGACAGGCTTTTACCCGAAAGACGCGGCCTATCACAACGGGACGGTATGGACCTGGCTGAGCGGTCCGGCCGTGGAAATTCTCACCAGCAATGGCCTGGCGGATTCCGCATGGACGCTGACCCAGTCGCTGCAGCATTTCGCTATGGAAACCGGCATGGTTGGGAGCATCCCGGAGAACACCGATGCCCTTCCGCGTGCTGGGAGAACTCTGCCAGACTGGTCAGGAACCTTCTCGCAGGCATGGAGCAATGCAGAATACCTCAGGAACATGTACCAGAACTACCTCGGTGCATATCCTGCATTCGATGAGCAAAGCGGTTTCAGTCTTCGCCTCGACCCACACATTCC
>PKTF01000042.1 GCA_002869275.1 Ignavibacteria bacterium
GACGCGCAGCAGCGAGAAGTTATGGGACGCGGTGGGGGCGGTCCTGGCCGCGGAAGTGGATCCCGGCGGAGTACTGTACCTGATACCCGACGGAGTGTTCGCACAGTTCGATCCCTCTATCCTGTTCGATCCCGAGCGGAAGCGTTACCTGGGAGAGGCGATCGGTGTAAACGTGCTGATGAGCGTCCCGACGCCTTCGAAAGCCGCAGCAGTGCGGCAGCTGCGCATGATGACCCAGCCGCCGGAGCTGCGGCATGACAGTTTGCACTGCGAGGTCCCGAGTTTTCTTCCGGACGTGAGCGGAACGCGCAGTGCCGGGTTCGAAGGTGAAGCGGTTGAGGACGCGGTTATTTTCATCACGCACTGCGACCTCGAAATCGGGGAAGGATTCCCCGTGCGATCCTCCCGCGAACTGTTCACAGCCATGGCAGATGCCGGCGCCCCGGGCATCATCCACCCCCTCTGGCCGGTCGAGGAGTCCCTTACCCGCGAGTTCGCCGGTTACATGGAAGCTGAACTCCAGCGATCGACCGACCTCTCCGCCGGTTTTCACAGCGCCCGTGCGCGTATGAAAACCGCACATCCCGATCCCCGGCACTGGGGAGCGTACCGGCTGGTACTCACCCGACTGGGAGAATAACAGCGGGAAAACGCGGATCCGAGGGTGGATTACTCAGATGCTCAACAGGGATTTCACAGATTACACGGATGGTTTTCAGTATGGGACGGGTCTTCACGGTCCGTCTCTTTTATTATTGCCATCCGTGTAATCAGTGTAATCCATGTAAGGCATCCGAGTAATCCATGTACGGCATCCGAGTAATCCTTTTTACGATCTGTGAAATAATATTTTGGGAAAAAGCGAATATCGGAATTAAAACCCTTGCTATTGGGGAAATATTCCATATATTAGGCGCATGATGAGTCAGCTGATAGCTAATTATGCAGCTTGCGGCTGGTTCTCTCTCCTCATAAGCTGGGATATGATCCCGGCGACGTACTTCCCTGGAAGCAGGGAAACGATGACCCGGAGCAGGTTGCAGCTGCCACAAATCACCGCGCTGTATGACCGTTGCGATCTCCCGGGTCATTTTTTTTTGTTTTTTTCAGAAAATTTTGTCCACCTGGCCCCTCCGCACGGTATATACATATATGAAGTTGAATCAGATCCATGGGGTCCGTATTATGATTGCGTCGCTACGCGCCGCGCCTCATGCGATATGCCGTATGCCTTATGCCATATGCAATGAGCCTTATGCAGTTTGGGCGCATGCCTCCAACGCCATAACATACAGAGAAGACAGTGCCTGAAAGTATTGTTGAAGTACGCATCAAGAACAACCCGATTTTATACGATCGGCAGAAAGAAGTGTTGTTGCATGTGATCGAGGTGGGACAGATCACGCGGAACGAGTACATGGAGCGGACAGGGGTGTCCGCCAGCACCGCGAGCCGTGATTTGTCGGAGATGGTCTGGGCGGGCTGGCTCAAGCGCGAGGGCCGCGGCCTGTACGTCGCCGACGAAGAACTGAATCCGTCGAGCGACGTATTCGGTTTCTTCCACCAGCAGCACCAGCATCATTCCGACGTCGACCCCGACCACGACTGCACCTGTTACCCCGAAGAAAACGCCTGAATTCTTTGCGGTGACCCTTGTCAGAATGGTAGAAAAACACTACACTTGAAATAGAACAAGATTTTATTATCGGGATCGCCATATTCGTAACGTGGTGAAGAGGTACAGAGGTGAAGGAGATTCCGTGTTTTGTGACGAAGGGAGATACGTTCACGCGACATACGTCGCGGTCACGCACCACGCACAACGCAGCGCGCCATTCGCCGCGACGCCCGTCCCCGCGACGCCAATCGCCGCGACGTAAGTCGCGGGTAAGTGTACGTCTTCCCATAATCTTGTTCTTCGTTTGCACGTCCGTCTTACCCGCACAACACCCCAACGCCTTCACATACCGCACAGACATCCAGGGCACCGCCGGCAGGCTTTCCGACAGGTTCTGGACGGCGGGCATCACCGCCACGCACAGTTCGGTCGACCTGCCCCATGCCGAGCATTACGTGGCGCAGGCCTCCCGCGGCACGCTGGCGCAGAGCCGTTTCACGGCCGGACTCTACCGCGCCCTGCCCTGGGGCTTCACCGCGCGGCCCGATCCCGCCTATGTGGCCATGGCCGACGTGAGCATGCTGGTCGGTGCGCGCAATGCACTGGGCGCGAAGGTGACCTACGAGCTGCAGGACGAAGAGAGTGAGTATCGGTCCAGCACCTTCGACTGCGTCAACGTCGTAGCGACATGGGACCACTACGCGCGGCAGGAGCTGCGCATACGCTGGGGCGTGGGTTTCGGGTACTGGCATACGCGGTACGAGTTGAAAGACTACCCCGGCCGGCCGACGATCATCCTGCGCAATCCCATTGAAGAGGAATGGTCCTTCGTCCTCGAGAACGAAGTGGACATGGTGTTGTCCTGGGGCGGCTACCGTCACCGGGCCATGCTGGAGGTCGGGGGTGAGATCGGCCAGATCCACTATGAGGCGGCATTCGAAACCGTGATCAACGAACGGCACACCATCGGACCCATCGTGCACTGGTCCCTTTTCGGCGGACAGGGAGGCGCGCTTTCCGAGATCGGCCTCGGCGCGGCCTGGCGCTGGTATATCATCCCGCAGTGCTACATCCAGTTCGCCCCCCGCTACCTCGGTTCGCTCTGGGACTCCGACTACAGCGAATTCGAATACACGGGTGTGGTGGGGGTGAGGTTGTGAAGAAAAAATGCAGAGTCTGAGGAATCCATAACTGGAGATGTATGGCTGAGAAATTCATCGACTATCGGTTTCCATTCGGCGAACCGGTCCGCCTCGTGGAGGAAACGGATCACACGCAAAAAAAAGCCTTCGTATTGGGAGTTTACGCCAGCGCCGTACACGCACGGTGGCGAGGACCTGATGGCCAAACGCTCGTCAGTGCACTTGCCGTCGCGAGCGAACCTGAGATCTTCTGGACCGGGGAAAATGCAAATGTAAAACCTGCAGAAATCATCGAGATGATACAGCTTCCTGAGGGAGCAGGGACTCTCGAACCCGCAACTTCGAATCTCAATGGCCCGTCTGGTAGAAGTTTGGATAGAGACATCCTCACACCACTTGGACTCACGCGCGCTGACGCCTGGCTTTGCGACTGTGTTCCGCATGCCTGCATGAATCCCAGTCAGCGCGAGTCAGTGGAGACTAAGTACGACACGTTTGCCGGCGTGGATTTACCCTCGCACAACATGCCGCCACCACCCAAGAAAATGCCGGATGGCAGGCGTGAGCAAATCCTGAAAGAACTACTCGCTTCCAAGGCCGAACTCCTGATCCTGCTCGGCGACAAGCCGCTGGA
>PKTF01000148.1 GCA_002869275.1 Ignavibacteria bacterium
ATTCCTCCTGGTGGTGTACCTGGTTATGAAGTACTACGCAGGCGGAGGACCGTTGTTGCGCGAACAGCTGGGAAGTGGGATCGAGTCGTGTTCTCAGAAAGAGAACGCCATACCGGCGGATAGCGTCAACGCGCGCTTGAGTCCGTCGACATTGACATCACGTGCCAGGAGAGGCATTCCGGCCAGAAGGTTCAGCGTCAAATCATCGCTCATTGGTATGCTGGACGTCGCGACGATATTCACCTGCAATTGGTCGCTGTCGGGCAGAGTGATGAACCTGTCTTCACCGGGACGACCAGGGTCCTGAACCGTACTTTCGGACAGGCGCTTGATGACGAGGATTTCAAGTCCCGCCCCGATATCATCGAAAGATGTACGGTAGCCCGCACGGGCGAAGAGGTCATCACCGCGTTCGAGTCGGTCGATATCATTGTCGCTGCGTCCGTTGGACAGCAGGTAACCCGCCGCGAAATTCCACGGGGCGGTTTCGTAGGAGACGCCCAGGAGAATGTCATTCGTGCCGAGTCCGGACTGATACGCCTGCGGAAGGCCGCCTTCATTTACCGTTCCCGTGGCGATCTTTCCGCCTGCCTGCAGGCTGAGCATCCCTTCGTCGCCTGTCCAGACTTCCTGCATGAGAAGAATCGTCAGATCACCGATGCCGCTGGCGGATCCCAGCGGACCATCAACGGAATTGTAGGGCAGTGACAGAAACACGTTGCTTCCATCAAGAACCTGGAAGCGTCCGTCGATCTGTACGGAGTGAAAGGTAAGCGCCTCATCACCGCCACTGCTGCCGTAGCCGTAGCCAAGAGAAATACTGTGCTGGTTTTCATCCGCCACGTGTCCGCCTATGGAACATGCACCCGCATCCGAGCACTGGGCTGAGAGCTGATGGGTAAGGAGAAGAAGAAACAGGCCTGCAAGCAATGAACGGATCATCGGACGCTCCGGTATTCTCTGTGATTCAGGATCAGGATTGTAAGAATAACCCGCGGGGAGGTGGGAAAGTTCACTATGGTATCTGTGTAATCCCTGTAATCTGCGCAATCCGTGTACCCACGCTGTTTGATCGTGGATCGAATGAGAGGTATATTTCACGATGTAATTGATTTGATCAGAACGCTTACACATCAACGAGTTATCCATATGCGTCTCTCTCAGTACTTCATTCCTACCCTCAAGGAAATTCCTGCGGAAGCGGTCATTCCCAGCCATCAGCTCATGCTGCGCTCGGGTATGATTCGCGGACTCTCATCCGGCATCTATTCACTGCTTCCGCTGGGGTACCGCGTGTGGAAGAAGGTGCAGCAGATCATCCGCGAGGAAATGGACGGCATCGGCGGCATGGAACTGCATCTGCCGGCCCTGAATCCGAAGGAAATCTGGGAAGAGACCAATCGCGTCGAGGCCTTCGGTGACACCATGTTCCACATCAAGAACCGGGACCTGGTGCTGGCACCCACGCATGAGGAAATCATTACCCACATCGCGCAGGCCTTCGTGCATTCGTACAGGGATATGCCGCAGATCTGGTATCAGATCCAGACGAAGTTCCGTAACGAACCGCGCCCGAAATCCGGTGTCATCCGCAGCAGGCAGTTCCTCATGAAGGACGCTTATTCGCTGGACAACAGCTGGGAAGGTCTGGACGAGAACTATCAGAAGCATTATGACGCCTACTGCCGCATTTATGACCGCTGCGGACTTGACTACTTCGTCGTAGGCGCCTCGAGCGGAGCCATGGGCGGCACCGGTTCGCAGGAATTCATGGTCGAAAGCGACGCCGGCGAGGACCTCTGCGCCTTCAACATGGAAAGCGGCTACGCCGCGAATATCGAGGTCGCATCCTCGCAGATTCCGGCTGTGGCACGACTGGACGAGAATCCCGACGCCGAGAAATTCGATACACCCAACGCCAAGGCCATCGACGACCTGGTCGAGCAGTTCGGCATTCCCGAAGAACGCTGCGCCAAGGCGCTGGTGTACTTCGCCGACGATGTGCCCTGGCTCATCTTCATGTCCGGCAACGATCAGCTCAATGAAGCCAAGCTGCAAACGGCTCTTAAGGCAAACCTTATTCGTCCCGCACAGGACGAGGAGCTGCTCGCGCTTACCGGAGCGAATGCGGGTTCAATCGGTCCGATCAACCTCAAAACGAAATTGCCGCAGCTCGCCGACCGCCGTCTCGAACACGCCAACGGCATGGTGAGCGGCGCCAATGTCAACGGTTTCCACTTCAAGAACATCGATCTCGACCGCGACGCCGACATCAAGGAATATGTAGACCTGCGCACTGTGCTCGAAGGTGAGCCCGATCCGATCAAGGGTCTGCCGCTGAAGGTGAAGAAGGCCATCGAGGTCGGACATATCTTCAAGCTCGGTACGAAGTATTCGGAAGCGCTCAAGGCGAACTTCCTCGACGATAAGGGCGAAGAGCATCCAATCATCATGGGCAGCTACGGCATCGGTGTGGAGCGTATCGTGGCCTGTCATATCGAACAGCGTCACGACAAGGACGGCATTTGCTGGCATCCCTCCATCGCGCCGTTCCAGATCCAGATCACGGGCATCAAGGTCGAAGGCGACAATGTGCGCGAGCATGCTGAGAAGATTTTCGCGGATCTCGAAGGCGAAGGCTATGAGGTGCTGTATGATGATCGCACGGGTGTGAGTCCGGGCTTCAAGTTCAAGGATGCCGACCTCCTCGGGATGCCGATCAACGTCATCGTGGGTGAGAAGAATCTCAAGGATGGCAATGTTGAGGTGAAGATCCGCAAGAGCGGTGACCGGAAGATCGTACCGGTCGCTGATGTGGTCGCCACCTGCCGTGATCTGCTCGACGAACTCATGGCTTCCTAACACGGATGGGAGAACTTAATCGATAGCTCCGATGTTTAGGATGTATGTCGAAGGTCATTTTGGACTTAGGACTTTGGACATAGGACTTAGGAAATAGGATTTTTGCGTTCTGGACTTTGCAAGTCAGAGCTATTCCGAGAAACGAAACTTGAATCAACTTTACTTTAATCCAATTTGAGGAGAGCGATAATGCTGAGCCAGAAAATGATCGACAAGCTCAATGAGCAGATCAAGGTTGAATTTGAATCTTCGAACCTGTACCTGCAGATGGCTGCGTGGTGTTCGTGGAAAGGGTATGAGGGAGGCGAAGCCTTTCTGAACCTGCACTCCGAAGAAGAGCGCATGCATATGATGAAGCTGTACACGTATCTCGGTGAAACGGGTGCCCTTGCCGTGATCAGCGCCATGGAAAAGCCTCAGGCCGAGTATGATTCACTCGCCTCCATGTTCGAACAGATTCTCGAGCATGAGCGTTTTGTGACAAGCAAGATCAATGATCTCGTTGCACTGGCATACGAAGAGAAGGATTTCTCGACGCTGAACTTCCTGCAGTGGTACGTCGCCGAGCAGCACGAAGAGGAAACACTGTTCTCGAGCCTCGTCGACAAGATCAAGCTCATCGGCCACGACGGTCGCGGACTCTATCTCATCGACAAGGAACTGCGCAAGCAGGCCACGGCTGCCGCAGCCGCTCCGGCTGAAGGATAATGTTCGGTTATCATGTTTGACGGAAGAGGCGCCTATTGCGGCGCCTCTTCTTCTTTCGGTCGCAGGTAACTGCATTTCAGACACCGACGGTTGTCTTTCTGCCAACATTCCTGTACCATTGCATTCAGAACCATCTTACATCTCCAACACTGGCGAAGCACACCATGGCATTTCCCACACCATTCTACCGCTGGCGACCGCATCCCTGGCACGGACTCGAATCCGGACCGCATCCGCCCTCACTGGTCAACGCGTATATCGAGATCACGCCATTCGATATGGTCAAGTACGAACTCGACAAGGTGACGGGCTACCTGCATGTCGACCGTCCGCAGCGCTCTTCGGCACTGCCGCCGACCCTGTACGGCTTCGTTCCGCGCACCTTCTGCGGACGTCGCGTAGGCGCAATGATGCCCAGCGCCGAGAAAGGCGACGGTGATCCGTTGGATATCTGCGTGCTGAGTGAGCGTCCGATCAACCGCTCAGACGTCGTGCTGCAGGCACGCGTTGTTGGTGGACTCGCCATGAACGATGGGGGAGAGGCCGACGACAAAATCATCGCCGTGCTGAACAAGGATTATTTCTGGGCAGAGGTGCGCGACCTTTCTGAACTCCCTTCAGTGCTCGTCTAGCGTCTGCGCCATTACTTCAGCACGTACAAACTCGTGCACGGCGAACCGCCGCATGTATCCATAGACCGCGTATACGGCAGGGAAGAGGCCGAAAAGGTCATTCAGGCCGCGATGGAGGATTACCAGGACGAGTACGGCGAATAGAAAGTCAGCATTTCGTGAATAGAAAGAAGGACATGACCACGAGGCCATGTCCTTTTTCTATTGGAATTGGATGAGATCAGCGCAGGACGGTCATCTTCCGGGTCGTGCGCTTTCCGTCATACTCGAGGTGGTAGAAATACGCGCCGCTGGGGATGCCGGTTGCATCAAAAAAGACGTGATGTGATCCGGCGTGCTGTACACGCTCGACGAGGACGTCGATCTCCTTGCCAAGCGCATCGGTGACGTACAGACGCACGACTGAGGTCTGCGGCAGGGTGTAGCGAATCGTCGTAACCGGATTAAAGGGATTCGGGTAGTTCTGCTGCAGCACGAAATCAAGGGTGTTGACATTTGTCAACATCACAGGAATTTCGCGTGAATACTCGATTTCACCGTCGAAATCGATCTGTTTCAGCCTGTAATACAACTGGCGGGTGTCGCCCGGAAGCTGCACGTCGGTGAAGGAATACTGCTGCATGGCCGCCGAGTTTCCACTGCCGTCGATGAAGGCGATTTCTTCCCACTGACCGAAATCACCACGACGTTCGATACCGAAGCCGCGGTTGTCGGTTTCAAAGGAGGTGCGCCAGTCGAGAAGGACCCGGTCTCCGTCTCGGCGGGCAGAGAAAGTCGTGAGCTGCACCGAGGTGGTGACAGTGAGCGCGAAGATGCTGCGTCCGTGTGTGGCTGCATACAGCACTCCGGTCGCGGGATGCAGTTCGAGATCAACCACCACGACCTTCGGCATGCCTTCGGCTAGGATCTCCCAGGTTTCACCACCGTCAATGGTTGAATAGACGCCGAAGTCTGTTCCGACGAATAGATTATCAGGTTTACCCGGATTGATTTCGAGAGCGTTGGTTGGTATTGCCGGGAGGTTGCCGGATATGCTTTCCCAGGTTTCACCTCCGTTTGTGGTCTTGAAGACGCTCTCGTTGATGTATGAAGAGAAACAGGCGTACGCGGTGTTCGGATCAGTAGGATGGAAGATGATGTCGTTGGTGTTCCTTCCGTTGGGAAGTCCTTCCGAACGTTCGATCCAGCTGCTGCCCGCATCCTCGGTTTTCCAGATCTTGCCGTTCGTGTATCCCACGTACATGATGTCTGAATTGATCGGAGAGATGCCGATGTAATTGACGCTTTTCGAAGAATCCATGTCTCCATGGAATGCAACCCAGAGAGAACCGCGGTCTGTCGTCTTGTACAGCTGTTTCGTCGTCGCGGTGAAGAGGACGTTCGGTTCGGTGGGATGCTGCGCCACGGGTGTCACCCAGCGGCCGCTGCCGATGAGGCCGCGATTGATCTGTGTCCAGTTGCGTCCGCCGTTGGTGGAACGCAGGTGCACGCCGTTCTGATATTCGGCATACATCACGAGCGTATCGGCGTAGTCGAGAATGCAATAGCCGCCGTCGCCGCCGGTCTCTTTTTCCCAGAGGTTGTCGTTTGCAGGACGCCGGTTCGAGCCGTTGTCCTGCGTTCCGCCCATAACCATATCAGGCTTCGGCAGGGACATGCCCAGTTCGTAATACTGCGTGATCGGAAGGTTGTCGTTAAGGCTGGTAAAGGTGATGCCGCCCGAGCCGGAAATGTACATGCCACCGTCGTTCCCCACGTAGCAGATATCAGGATCCGACGGAGAATATTCGATCGCATGCTGATCTACATGGATGCCACCCCGGGTGGTGAAGGAGGTTCCGCCGTTCAGGCTGAGGTACAATCCCACCCCGCCGACGAGGAGTTTATCCGGGTCGGTAGGGTGAACACCGATTTCGCAATTGTACCAGCCGTATGTGTTGAAGAAATTCTTTGGATTCACGGCCTTGGTGGTGCGGAACCAGCTGTCGCCTCCGTCGGTACTTTTCATGACCGCGAGAGTTTTATTCTTGTACGGGTTCTTGGAACCCACGAGTAGGGCATAGATGATTTCGGGCTGCGTCAGGCAGAGATCGAGTGCGAGCCGACCGATGCTGTCCTTTCCGATACCCATGTAGAGCAGTTCCCAGGTGGCTCCGTGATCGTGCGAACGCAGAACTCCTTGCCCCTGGATGCCGACATACATAAGCGAATCGATCGTCGGATGCAGTACGAGGTCATGCGCCGCTCCGCCCTGGACTTTGTCCCAGCTTTCGCCGGCGTCGGTGGAGCGGTAAAGCCCCTGGCGCGCAGCAGCGATGACGATGTTGCCGTCGGTGATGTGGACTTTGATGGAGCCGATGTTGTTCGCGAATTTACCCCCGACAAGATTCCATGTCATGCCCGCATCGGTTGATTTGATGACTCCGATACCCGGATAGGAATCCGCGCTGCCGTTGGCTTCGCCCGTACCCACATAGACGATATCCGGATTGTTCCGGTCGATGTCGATGCTCCCCATCGCCATGGTGGGGAGGTCTTCGGAAACCGGCGTGAAGGATGCCCCCATACTGGTGCCGTTAACACTCTTCCATACGCCTCCGTCCGCGGCAGTGAAGTACACGATATCAGGATTGGTGGGGTGAATCGCGACGCCGGTAAGGCGGCCGCCCATGTTGACGGGACCGACGTTCACCCACGCCGTGGATGAATAGCCGCTTCCTTTTGCAAGCGATGCGGGTGGCTTGTAAACGGACATCTGGCGCGTCTGCTCCCAGGCTGTTTCGCGCAGTCCGTCGGGCAGTGTCTCATCAGGACCGAGACGCTGTTCGTAAAACCAGCGGTAGCGCTCCTTGATCCATTGTTCGCTGTCGCGATAAAGACTGAGCGTTTCTTCGGGCTCAACGGAATTATAGGGGACGAGGTTCTGTGCAGTCAGTGGCAGTGTGACGCACAACAGCAAAACAGTGACGAAAACTTTCATCTCAATCCATCAATCAGTGAAGGTGTGGAATATCGGACGCGGTGGGCTGACCGCGGTTCCATCGTATCACTGAAATATCTGGAGTTGCNCTTCTATTATCAAGGGAAATCGGTCACTGTTCGCTGCGAATTTCCAGTGCGGACATGTCAATGATCATCGTACCCTTCGAGGCCGTGAGCGTGAGGATCCCACTGCCACGCCTGCTGCTGAGCCAGGGACTGTCGAACAGCATGCCGTCCTGCATTCCGGGGGTTTCGCCGTCTACAGTTCGCTCACCGCCAAAAGTGAATTGCAGCGTGTGTCCCGTGATCGAGGTGTAGCTCATGCGCAGGTCGCTGTCGTAGGCACTGAGGTCGGGTATCGTGGCATGAATGCGCTGTTTGAACTGTTTGTATGACCCCGCTTCGTTTCTCCCCATGACCTGAACGATGACTCCGTTTCGTTTTTCAGCCGACATGAAGCGCTTCCCAACCATCCCCTCCGCAAGCCGGTATTTCTTGAACGGATACACCGCGAGATACACATCGCCGACATCCATGGTGATCCAACCCGTGACGAGGGAGTCCACGTCGAGCGCTTGAAAGTCCTTCGGAAAGAAACCCGCGATGAGTGGGAAACGCGCCACCTCACCGACATCATACAGGGCGATCAGGGTGTTCTTGTACTGGAACACATCTTCGAAAGGCGAGCCACCGACGGTTTTTGTGACCGTGGAGAAATAGGGATCGAGGGAATTGACATTTCTCAGGGCAAGTTCGCTTTCATGCGCGAGAAACGGCGTCACGGAAGGCGCGTCGGAATAAGGCTGCATGACAAACAGCGTTGCGGGGGTCTGCGGATCACGCGCGATCCAGGTAACGTCCCACGAATGCTGTTCCCGCGGCTGAATGAGTCCGCCAGGGATGGAGCCCATCGCATAGAGCGGATCCATATACGTGTAGCGCACGACGTCTTCGTCCGGACCGTTCGTTGCACGGATCCGCCTTGCGCTGCGTTTGCGTTCCCAGGTCTCAAACGGACTGCGCCTGTTCGTCGCCAGTTCCACGATCGCCGGATGTACACGGAAGTCGCTGAGCGCGACAAAGAGCTGATCCCTGCCGAAGGCGATCGGACCGTCAGCGAAGTAGAGCCACGAGATGCCGGTCATATCCGCGGAATTCGGGTTCATGGCTGAACGCATATTCTCGCGGGCATGTGCACCGCAGTACGTCCCGTTCAGATGATCATGTGCGAAATCCGCCATCAGCCATTGGGCCATGAGGTCGGCTCGCCGGCTCATGTCGTTGTCCACAGCGAAATCCCGCAGCAATACCATGGCGCTGAGGAATATGCTCGCATAGGTGGGTGAATCGAATTCGCGCTGCCCCAGTTCCGTACTTTCCTTGATCCACCGCAGCAAATAGGCCCGCGCGTCCTGTTCGTTCTCCATGCGTGACCGTCCGTTGAAATACCGCATGTCTTCAGGGAAATACCGGGTGGCGAGGTACAGCGCCGTGTAATAGGCCACTTTTTCGTGTTCGCCATAGAACGGCCGGACAGGGAAGTGTGTCCAGATAAAATGGAATTTCTTCTTCAGAGTATCCGGAAGGATGTCGTGCAGGCGAAGGAAGGTCGCTGTCATCCTGAAACGCTCGATGATATCGGGAGACGTCACTGATGTCATTTCCTCGATCATCCTGAATCCGCGTGCGCGTTGTGCTGTATCGAGGCTGAGCGCAATCGCGGATGCATAGTATTTGCCGTAATCGCCCTGCTGCTTCCAGAAGGCGACAACAGTGTCGCGACGCTCTTCGACGGTGCGATACTGCGACCACAGAGAGGGCGCAACGAGCAGGAGAAGTAACGGGATATAGAGTTTTTTCATGAGTTATCGTATCCAGATATCGCTGACGTAACCCAGACGCACGGAGAAGGGCTGCCAGCTTTTTCCACGATTGTGTGAAACGAAGGATCCGTTCTCGGCTCCTGCGTACACGCGGTCGGGAGAAATTGTGTCGAAGGCGAGAGTCGTAACATTGAAATTGGTCATCCCGCCACTGGATTGCTCCCAGGTCTGCCCGAGGTCGCTGCTGCGAAGGACGCCGATGATCTGCGTTCCGATAATCAGCGTATTCCGATCGCGGGGATCAAACACCACGGCCTTGACCAGCGGTGCCCGCAATCCTTTGTTGCGTTCCGTCCAGGAACGACCACCGTCGGTGCTGACCCAGATACCTTTTTCCGTGCTGTATGCTGCCATGTGCTCGGGAAAACGGGGGTGCACGGCAATTCCGCGAAGTGCAAGGTCCTGAAGGCCCGACGGTGACCAGCTTTCGCCTTCGTCCGTTGAACGGTAGACGCCGTCACCGGTGCTGATCAGAATGCTTGTTTCCATGAAATGGAGGCCGGTGACATAGCTGCTGTTTGCGCTCGTGAGTCCGGCATTCCGGGCACGCCAGCTATTTCCCTGGTCCACGCTCTGGTATAATCCCTCCGCTGTTGCAGCCCAGATGACCGTTCCATCGAAAACGATATCGATAACGGGCGGCATGTCTGGACCGCTGACGAGCTTCCATTCTTCGCCTGCATTTGTCGAGTGAAGAACGCCGTAATCCGTACCAAGCACGAGATGGTCTGCATCATCGGGAGAAACGCCGATGGCGCTGACGGCACTGGTGAGCCACCCGCGTGTCTGCCAGGTCTGTCCGTGGTCGAGACTCATGGCAAGTCCCTGATAGACGGGTGCTGCGCGCGAAACCTCTGCAGGGGGGGGAGCGTAGTAGAAACTCATGTACATGCGCCCTTCACCTTCATCCTGACCGGCGACCTGCTGGGCAAGAGCGATGGTGCAGAGAAGCGGCAGCAGCGTCATCTGCAGCAATGTGCGGGTCATATCAGTAATCCTCACTATCAACGCGCTGGATGTCGGCTCCGAGGTTGCGCAGTTTCAGTTCGATGGCTTCGTATCCGCGATCGATATGGTAGACGCGCAGGATCTCGGTACTGCTCTCGGCCATCAGTCCGGCAATGATCAGCGAGGCACTGGCGCGCAGGTCCGTCGACATGACGGTTGCTCCGTTCAGCCTCTCGACCCCGCGAATGATGGCCGTGTTTTTCGTTACTTCGATACGCGCACCGAGGCGCTGCAGTTCCGGAACGTGATTGAATCTGTCGAAATACACGGTATCGGTGACCGTCGTCGTTCCGGGCGCTTTTGTCATGAGCGCCATCCACTGGGCCTGCATATCGGTTGGGAAGCCCGGGTAGATGGCCGTGGAAACATTCACTGCCTGCAGCGCATCCGGAGCGTTCAATGAGATGGAGTTCTCAGTATGGCTGACATCACAGCCGGCATCCCGGAACTTGGCGAGCACTGCCGTCAAATGCTGCGGAGACACGTTTTCGAGGGTAATGGATCCGCCAGTCGCAGCTGCCGCTGCGAGAAAGGTGCCCGCTTCAATGCGATCAGGGATATTGCTGTCGTCCGCGGCGTGCAGCTCATCGACACCCTCGATCGTCATGCAATTGCTTCCAATGCCGTCGATGCGAGCTCCCATACGGCTGAGGAAGCCTGCCAGCTGAGTGATTTCCGGTTCGGTGGCCGCGTTGCGTATCACCGTAGTCCCTTTGGCAAGCACAGCAGCCATCAGTGTGTTGCCTGTCGCGCCGACGCTGGAAATATCGAAGGTGATATCAGCCCCTCGGAGACGTTTCGTTCGGGCCAGGACGTATCCACCTTCAATCTCGATCGTTGCGCCCAGCTGCTCGAGCGCTTTGAGATGGAGGTCCACCGGTCGTGGTCCCCATGCGCAGCCGCCGGGGTACGAGACCCGGGCCTCACCGAAGCGTCCGAGCAAGGGACCGAGCACATAGAACGAGGCGCGCATTTTCTTCACCAGTTCGTACGGCGCTTCGAAGTTCTTCACCTCGCGGGTGTCGAGTTCGAGCACCGTGCCGGGATGTTTGACGCGCACACCCATGGTTTCGAGCAGCGTCGACATCGTGGAGATATCGCGCAGACGCGGTGTGTTGCTCAGGCGGCTGACTCCAGACGCGAGCAGTGTCGCCGGCATGAGCGCCAGGGAGGCGTTTTTCGCTCCGGAGACGGTGATATTTCCCTGAAGGCGGTTTCCACCGCGGACGATGAACTTGTCGAGTGACGGCACGTGTATCGATGATTGTGAGACTCTTCTGCAACGGATCAAAGTACGGGAATTGGTCTGTTCAATGCAATGAGTACTATTGTGAACTGCAGCTGTTTGCGGTCACTGGAGCTTTTACCTATATTTTTCCACACTGTATCTGTCATCTACATCCGAGCGGGAATTCCATGGGATCCTACACGCATTACCTGCTGAAAGCATTGCGAAATCCTGGCAGCCTTCTGTTGTTTGGCGGACTCGCGATGATCAGTCTTATTTCCGGGAACCCGCTGCCGCTGATCATCGGTGCCGCGGGCAAGCTCGGCTGGGTTGTGAGCGCTCCGATGATTCCGGCATGGAAAAGGAAAGTCGACGCTGGAGAAGAACAGAAACTGCGGCTGGAGGGTGAAAACCGGGCGAAAGACCTGCTGAAAAAACTCCCCGCAGAGGAACAGCAGCGCTACCAGCAACTCGTGCAGACCGCGATGAGTATTCGCGAGAACTATGGCCGGTATAATGAGGTCAGCCGCGGGTTTCTCGAAAACATTTCCGCGCGTCTCGACGACATGCTGCTGCGCTACCTCCGAATGCAGTTTGCGCGGGACAACTACCGGCGCCATCTGGCAACGAACGACGCGTCAGATCTCGAGCACAGAATGGGGCTGCTGGAGAGTGAAATGGAATCGGATTCGGAGCAGATCAAACGTATCAAGGGAAAGCAGCTTCAGATATTGCAGCAGAGGCGTGAGAAGCTCGTCAAGGCGAAAGCCGACAGCGACTTGCTCGAAGAACAGACCACGACGCTCGAGGAGCTGATGAAGCTTCTCAAGGAACAGGCGCTTACCATGAAGGATCCCGAGGAAATGAATGCGCAGCTCGATTCCCTCATGGCGGAAGTCGAGCATACCGAACAGACCGTCACTGCCATCGAAGCTTCGTTCGATACGCAGTTCGACAGGGAGCTCAGGGCGGCGGAAGAGGAACAGCGACGGTTGCAGGCACAATAACCAGAACGGAGACGGCCATCATGTCAGAAGAAAACAAGAAACGCCTTCACGAACTGCGTAAGCTTTCCAGGGAAGGTGGTGGTGAAAAACGGGTCAAGGCACAGCACGATAAAGGAAAATTCACTGCCCGGGAACGGATAGAAATCCTTCTCGACCGCGGCAGTTTCGAAGAGGTGGATGCCTTCGTGAAACACCGTTCGCATGATTTCGGCCTCGATTCGCAGCATTTCTTTACCGACGGTGTTGTCACCGGCTCGGGAACGATCGACGGCCGCCTGGTATTCGTATTCAGCCAGGACTTTACCGTCTTTGGTGGTTCGCTCTCCGAAGCGCACGCAGAGAAGATCTGCAAAATCATGGATATGGCGATGAAAGTCGGCGCTCCGGTCATCGGACTCAACGACAGCGGCGGCGCGAGGATCCAGGAAGGTGTCGTCAGCCTCGGAGGCTACGCCGACATCTTTCTTCGGAACACCATGGCCTCCGGTGTTATCCCGCAGCTCAGCGCGGTGATGGGACCCTGTGCCGGCGGTGCCGTGTATTCGCCCGCGATCACGGATTTCATTTTCATGGTCGAGCACACGAGCTATATGTTCGTGACCGGACCGAACGTGGTGAAAACCGTTACCCACGAAGATGTGACCGCCGAGGATCTCGGCGGCGCGATGACGCATGCATCGAAGAGCGGTGTCGCGCATTTTACACATGAAAATGAAGTGCAGTCGCTTACACAGTTGCGCAGGCTGATCGGTTTCATCCCTCAGAACAATATGGAATGTCCCCCGCACCGCCCGACAGCGGACGATCGAAATCGGCGTGACGCCGCGCTAGATGACGTCGTGCCCGACAATCCGAACAAGCCCTACGATATCAAGGACGTCATCACGCGCACGGTGGATGATGGTGAATTCATGGAGGTGCAGGAGCATTACGCGGGAAACGTCGTGGTGGGGTTTGCACGCTATGACGGGCGATCAGTCGGTATTGTCGCCAATCAGCCCGCGGTACTCGCAGGTGTACTCGACATCGACGCCTCGCTCAAGGCCGCACGCTTCGTCCGCTTCTGCGACTGTTTCAATATTCCGCTCGTCGTGTTCGAAGACGTGCCGGGGTTTCTGCCGGGGACGGAACAGGAATGGCGCGGTATTATCAAGCATGGGGCAAAATTATTATACGCGTTCGCAGAAGCCACGGTGCAAAAAATCACCATCATCACCCGAAAAGCCTACGGCGGTGCGTACGATGTCATGAATTCGAAGCACATCCGAGGTGATTTCAATTACGCATGGCCTTCGGCGGAAATTGCCGTGATGGGACCCAAGGGCGCGGTAGAGATCATTTTCCGCAAGGATATCGAAGCCTCGAAAGATCCCGAAGCGGCCCTCGAAGAAAAGATCGAAGAGTATCGCGAGAAGTTCGCCAATCCATTCATCGCTGCCGAACGCGGGTATATCGACGATGTCTTCGAGCCGAACGAGACGCGACCGCGAATTATTCGCGCTCTCGATATCCTCGAGAACAAGGCGGACAGCAATCCGAGCAAGAAGCACGGAAACATTCCGCTGTGAGTTCGTCTGGTGAGTAGTCCGGGAAAAGGTCGGCGCTTATCGGATGAGAAGCCGCTGTGTGCTTCTGCCGGCAGGGGAGTCGAGGGAAAGGATGTACATTCCGGGAGCGAGTGAGTGCGTGTCGATGTCGAAGCTCCTGGTGCCTGAAGCACAGTGTCCGCTCCACAGGTTTTTGAGATATCTGCCTCGCGTGTCAAACAACGAAAGGCGAAGGCGCTGTGGATGCTGTACCTCTGCCATCAACGTGGCATGATCGCGAGCGGGGTTTGGTGCGGGTGGATGAAGCAGTATTGCGCGCGAGGGAACGGTGCGATGATCGTGGACATTCACGAGATTGCCGAAGAAGTATTCGAGCATATCGTCGATACGTGCCCGCCAGCTGCCCCAGCTGTGTCCTTCATGAAATTCCCTGTACGTGAAATCATACCCTCCGTTCTGCAGAATGGGGCGAAAACTGTTGACGCGAGTAATGATCAGTTCGATATCATAGGTACCGACGTCGAGGTAAATCGTCCCGGACGTGGAGGATGCGGCTGTGTAGCCCTGGATCAACAGCGGTGTGACATTGGTCGACTGCGCTCCAACGTGGCCCAGCGTTCCCGGGTAAAGCATTCCCTGGTACAGGGCGAGGTGTCCGCCGTTGGACGCACCGATGACAGCCCGCGAACCGGAATCCGTTCGCGTCCTGAATTCATTGTCGATTGACGCCAGCACGGTATTCACAACGAAATCGCTGTACAGCCCGATCTGGCTGCCCGCGTATTCCTCAGTCCTGTTCACTGCGGGAAGGAACACCGCGATGACCGGCGGAATTCGTCGGTCGGCGATGAGATTGTCGAGAACGTTCGCCGCGTTGCCGAGATTCAGGTAATCGAGTCCGTCATGAAACAGGACGAGCGGGTAGCGTTCTCCGCTCTGATGATACCCGGCAGGGAGGTAGATCGATGCCTGGCGGGTATTATTCAGGATGCTGCTGTGGAAGGAACGGATGCGCATTTCGCCGTGGGCGACGCTGTTGCTCATCAGGATTTCCTCAGGCGGTTCATACGCCGGCATACGGAGTTCGGAATTCGGACCATAACCGCTCGGAGCGGTCAGCGGATTTTTCGGATCAAGAATCCACTGCTCACCGATGATGAACTTGTAGTCAATGCGCGCATCAGCTTCAAAGGTCTCTTCCCGATACCAGAGATTGGTCGAAGCGAGTCGGGTAAGAGGAGAGCGTGTATTGCTCCAGGCGTTGGCATCGCTGGCGACGAGCACTTTTTCGGCCTCACCCTGATAGAGCAGGTAGACGACTGAGTCGTTTTCGACGATAGGAAAACTGCTGATATCGGTCAGAAAACTGTCTACGAGGTACTGTTGACGATTCGCAGGTGCGGACGTGACCCGCGACAGCAACTCTGAGAACGATTGTGCGCCTGCGGACGCCGACAGAATGAATGTCAGTAGGATGTATGTAAAGATTCGCATGAATGGCCGAATATCAGGTTCTGTCGAGGTTATTTCTTGTTGACGCGTTCGATGATTTTCGGATCCCGCAGTTCGCGTACCGCATCCCGACCAATCCATCGCGCACTGCGCGATTCGCTCTCCGAGAGTTTTTCAGCCAGCGACAGCGCGGAGGAATAGAGGCGTGGATTACGTTTGCCGATCTGTCTCAGCGCCCAGTTCACCGACTTTTTCACGAAATTCCGTTCATCGTCTGCTGCCTGCTCAATGAGCTGAGTCCATTGAATGAACTGCTCATCGGGAAGTTTCTTCCCGTGAACAGCCAGACTCGCAATCAGGGCGAAGGCGGAACGTCGAACGAATTCTTCTTCGCGGATGGACCATGCTTCGATCTTATCCGTCGCATGGGGCGTACGTGAAAACAGATTATTGCATACCTGGTCTGTCACATCCCAGGAATCGAAATCCGCCGCCCACAGGTCCATCTGTTCGGGTGTGACCTGATCGATCTCATCGATAAAAGCGCAGAGCAACTGCGCGTCGTGCAGTTTGGTGTTCCAGAGTTCCAGGGCAAGCGCGTGATTGCGTCCGATAACCTTGGCCAGGCTGCGGATGGTCGGCATGGATATCCCGAATGCGTGCACGGTATTGATACCGAAGCGCGCCTGTCCCTTGACATTCTCGGGATCAGCGAGCGAACGCAGTTCCTCAATGATGTCTCGAACACTATCGGCGACGTGATTCATCACCCAATATCTACGGATTTCCATTCAGATCAAACATCGGGATTCTTGTTTTTCAGCTGTTCCGGCTCTATCTTTTTCCAGAATCATTTGAATTCAAAATATTATGAAAACAACTGAACAATACGGCGAACGAGAAGACCGCGCACTTGCACTCTGGGTGAAACTTGCCCGGGCATATGCGACCTTCAACAAGGCAACGGTACGCGATATACGCCAGTACGGACTGACACAGCCGCAGTTCGGTACCATCGAATGTCTCGGACATCTTGGCTCCATGACGATCGGAGAGCTCTCGCGGAAGATGCTCGTAAGCGGGGGCAACATGACCTGCGTGGTGGACAACCTCGAAAAAGAAGGCCTGGTGCGGCGCAGGCACTCGGAGCAGGATCGCAGATCCGTGATGGTCGAACTGACGGACAAGGGTGAGCAGCTGTTCAAGGACATCTTTCCGCAGCATGCGGCGTGCGTCACCGACCTGGTATCGTCCCTGAGTGAAAAAGAGCAGAATACTCTTTCACAGCTCCTGAAAAAACTCGGTTCCTCGATCACAGAATAGACTCTGTCCCATTGCTGGACCACAGGATGCCGGAGCTCCACAGCTTCGGCATTTCGCGTTTTTGTGCTACTTTACTGCGACCAGTATTTCATCAAGAGGCCGTAGTGAAAGTATCTCTGTTCATTCCCTGTATCACCGACCAACTGTATCCGGAGTCAGGGATGAACATGGTGCGTGTATTGGAACGAACAGGGGCCGACGTGCGCTATGATGCGAAACAGACATGTTGCGGTCAGCCGGCGTTCAACACGGGCTATCACGATGAAAGTCGTGACATGGCACTCCACTTTCTCGATATCTTTGATGGCGACGGCAGCGACTATATCGTGGCACCTTCCGGCTCCTGCGTCACGATGGTGAAAGTCTTCTACGGAAGCCTGCTCGAACTCCCTGAAGAATACCGCGAAAAAGCTGAACGCGTAAGATCCCGGGTACATGAGTTCACTTCGTTTCTCGTCGACGTCCTGGGGAAAAACAGCGTGGGTGCTGAGTTTCACGGTCGTGTCACGGTGCATGACAGTTGTCACGCGCTTCGGGAATTGCGAATCAGGGAACAGCCGAGACTTCTTCTGCGCAATGTCAAAGGGCTCGAACTCGTGGAAATGGACGCGGCGGACGTCTGCTGCGGTTTCGGTGGCACTTTCGCCGTGAAGCATGCGTCAGTTTCCACTGCCATGACGGAAGAAAAGGTCGAATCCATCCTCCGCAGCGGAGCCGATGTCGTGACGGGAGTCGATTCGTCCTGTCTCATGAACATTTCCGGGATGCTCAAGCGCAGGGGAAGCGCGGTGCGCTGTATGCACATCGCCGATATTCTCGGAGGGAGCGGGTCATGACATCTCGCACTCCCATCATCCCGCAGAACCTCAAGCTGCTCGTCGAGGAAAGGATCCATGATGACGGACTGCGAGGGAATATCCGTCGCGCCACTCACACGTCTCTCGGAAAACGCGCTGCGGTCGTGGAGGATTTTCCGCGCTGGGAGGAGATGCGCACAACGGCGCATGACATCAAAAAGCATGTCATGGATAACCTTGCGCACTATCTCGAGTTGTTTGAACGACAGGCGACGGAGGCAGGGGCGCAGGTGCACTTCGCTCGAGATGCCAAAGAGGCATCTTCTATCGTGTGTGGCCTTGCCCGTGAGCATGGTGAACGCGTGATCGTCAAGAGCAAGTCCATGGCCACCGAGGAAATCCATCTCAATCCGGCGCTGCAGCAGTCAGGACTTCGCGTGCTGGAGACGGATCTCGGGGAATACATCGTGCAGCTTGCCGAAGAACCGCCTTCGCACATTACGGCACCCGCTTTGCACAAATCCCGCGGTGAAATCGGCCGCCTTTTTTCAGAGCAGCTCGGAATTCCGTACACGGACGATCCGGAAGAGCTTACCGCTATCGCCCGACGTGTGCTTCGCGAAGAATTCCTGCAAGCGGATGTCGGGATATCCGGAGTGAATTTCGGCCTCGCGGAGAGCGGAACGATCTGTATCGTTGAAAACGAGGGTAACGCCCGTCTGAGCACCACACTGCCGAAGGTGCACATTGCCGTCATGGGAATCGAAAAGCTGCTACCGGATGCTGAAAGTCTCGGACTCTTCCTCAACATGCTGGGACGCAGTGCCACCGGCCAGCGCATCACCTGTTATACCTCGCTGATCACCGGCCCGAAACGAAGCACCGAACCGGATGGGCCAGAGCAACTGCATATCGTCCTTCTCGACAACGGTCGGTCAACGATGCACGCGGACCCGAAGCTGCGGGAAGCGCTGTACTGTATCCGCTGCGGCGCCTGCATGAACATCTGTCCGGTCTACCAGAAGGTGGGAGGACACGGGTACGGCAGTGTGTACTCCGGTCCGATCGGGAGCGTGGTCACACCGGTCTTCATGGGTGAGCAGGCTGCGCATGACCTTCCGTTCGCATCTTCGCTTTGCGGAGCATGCGCAGACATCTGTCCTGTTCGCATAGATATTCATCATCACCTCCTCGACTGGCGACACCGCATGGTCGAAGGCCAGGATGGGCCTCTCCTTGAGCGCATTGCGATGCGTCTTTTCACGTTTACTGCGCTCTCAGCATTGCGCTTCGATCTTGCAGGACGCCTCGCACGCCTTTTCGCCCCGTTTTTGAAGCATTCCGCTGGAGGGATGCGTCTGCCGGTGTGGAGCGAAACACGAGAGTTTCCGAATCTGCCGGAGAAATCCTTCAAACAGCTATGGAAGGAAGACCGTGAACGCTCGTGACGATATGATGAAGAAGCTGAGCTTGGGGTCGCGTATGTCTGCTGACCAGCGCATCGCGGATCTGCAGCACCTGCATGACCGCCTCAGGGATCTTTCCGGCGGAGACCTTGCTGAGCTCATCCCCTTGTTCAGGGAGCGATTGCTTGCAAATGGGGCGGAGGTCGCGGAATGCCGTGACGGCAGTGAAATCGCAGAGGCATTGGAAAGCATTCTCGGAGACGATGACAGGATTGTCCTCGCGGATGATGCCCGCTTCGCCGATCACGACATTGCGCGGAAGCTGTCCGAAAAACGAGAAACGCGCCGGGTCTGCCTGAGCGATGACGGGAACCTTGCGCCTGAGAACGGCGGCTGGAAACAGCACTACGCGGGGATGGACGCCGGAATCACCTTCGCCGTCGGGGGCGTAGCTGAATCCGGAGCGGTCATCGTTCACGCATCACCTGGGGAAAGCCGGTCGATGTCTCTGCTGCCGATGCACCACATCGCCCTTGTCTCCGCAGAACACCTTCATGCCACACTCCTGGATGCAGCTCCGTTGATAGCATCGCTGTCTCAGCGCAACGGCAGCAGTGCCGTGACCCTGATCGGTGGTCCGAGCAAGACGGCGGATATCGAGAAAGTGCTGGTGACCGGCATGCATGGACCGAAACGCTTTACCGTACTCATCGTGCACCAGCTTCCGGCGGGACAGCAGGATTCGTCTACACCACTTTCACACCATACAGAAGGATAAGGAACATGAGTGAACTCGTCACACGTCTCCTTCCGGAAATCAAAGACATCCGGGATACTGAACTTCGCGACAACGTCATTGCCTGCTGGCAGGAGGCGATCGATTTTCGTGGATGGACAGAGGAACTACTTCGCAGTATTCCTTTCACGCTCCTTGCAGACAACGTGAACATTCCGTTCATCGATCATGTGCGTGCGGTGTGCCGCATGTGCGTGGCCTGTGACGAGGTCCTCACCGAGGTGCACGGCGAAAACAAGACTCCGATCAACCGGGATTATCTCATCGCCGGAGCGATGCTCGCCGATGTCGGGAAGCTGCTCGAATTCGAGATCATCGACGGCGCCGCGATGAAATCGGATTATGGCAAACACATCCGTCATCCGTTCAGCGGAGTCGGACTCGCGTTCAAACACGGTCTCCCGTCTGAAGTCATGCATATCATTGCCACCCATTCGAAAGAAGGAGCTGGAGAGAAGCGACTGCCTGAAAGCATCGTTTTCCACCATGCAGATTTCATCGATTTCGAACTCGTGAAATAAGCACGCCCACATCGAAGCAAGGACGATTCATGTCACAGAACCTTATCGAACGTATCGCACAGACCTCCGCGGTTGGTCTCACGGAAGGACAGCAGGTTCAAAGCGGAGACTACATCTACATCGCACCTGCGCACGTTATGACGCATGACAATACGGGTGCCGTCATTCCCAAGTTCAAGGGTATCGGCGCGACACAGATCGCAAACCCTAGGCAGGTGGTCAATACTTTGGACCATAACGTGCAGGACAACAGCGAGAAGAATCTCGCGAAGTACAGGGGTATCGAAGACTTCGCCCGCGAAATGGGTATCGACTTTTATCCCGCGGGACGCGGTATTGGCCATCAGATCATGTGTGAAGAAGGATACGCCTGGCCGGGAACGATGGTTGTAGCCTCCGACAGTCACAGTAATACCTACGGGGGTCTCGGCTGCCTGGGTACGCCGATCGTACGGACGGATGCCGCGGCACTCTGGGCTACCGGCAGAACATGGTGGAAAGTGCCCCCGGTGGCGAAGGTCATTCTGACGGGCAGGCTCCCTGAGGGCGTCACCGGGAAGGATGTCATCATTACGCTCTGTGGACATTTCAACAAGGACGAGGTGCTGAACCACGCGGTGGAGTTCGCCGGTGACGGTATCAGCCGGCTGAGCGTCGATCAGCGTCTGACCATTGCCAACATTACCACGGAGTGGGGAGCACTCGCAGGCGTCTTCCCGGTCGATCAGACGACAATCGCATGGCTGAAGGAACGTGCCGCGTTTGTCGCACAACGCGGACTCGAGGGTGTTCCCTCGGACGCCGACGGCAATGGTGAGCATCCGCGCATGAATTCAGATCGCATCAGTGAACTCGAGCGGAACATTCCGGAAGCCGATCCCGATGCCTTCTATTCGAAAATACTCACGCTGGACCTCTCAACCGTCCGACCATATGTCTCAGGTCCCAACCACGTGAAAACAATGACTTCTGTCGCGGATATGCAGGCGAAGGGCGTCGCGATACAGAAGGCTTACCTGGTTTCCTGTGTCAACAGCCGTGTCGAGGATATCGCCGAGGCGGCAGATGTCGTGCGAGGAAAAAAAGTCGCCGATGGTGTCGAGTTTTACATCGCAGCTGCCTCACGTGAAGTGGAAGAGGAAAGCAGAAAACGCGGTGACTGGCAAGCCTTGCTCGATGCCGGGGCTATCGAACTGCCCCCGGGTTGTGGTCCGTGTATCGGCCTTGGTGCTGGGTTACTGGAGGACGGAGAGACCGGAATATCGGCAACGAACCGCAATTTCAAGGGACGCATGGGATCGCCGACCGCCGAAGCCTACCTCGCCTCGCCGGGAGTGGTCGCCGCATCCGCAATCGCTGGCCGCATAAGCATGCCGGCTAATCTGCCATCCGCCGAGACCGTGGCCTCCATCACGGAGAAACCGCGCGCAGGTGGTGCAGCAAGTGCCACGAAAATCATCGATGGCTTCCCCGCGGTACTCGAAGGTGAGCTGCTGTTCTGTCGTCAGGATAATCTGAACACCGACGGCATTTATCCGGGCAAGTATACCTACAACGACGATTTCACCGCGGCTCAGCAGGCAGAAGTTGCCATGGAGAATTACGACCCCGCGTTTCAGTCAAAAGCACGGAAAGGCGACATCCTGGTCGGCGGATTCAATTTTGGAACCGGATCGTCCAGAGAACAGGCCGCGACCGCACTGAAACATCGCGGGATCAGCCTGGTTATTGCCGGTTCCTTCAGTGAAACTTATAAACGAAACGCCATCAACAACGGTTTTCTCGTCGTCGAAGCCCCTGAGCTTGTGCGGGAGATGAAATCGCGCTATGATGACAACGAACTCACCGTGCGAAGCGGTCTGATCGCAAAAATCGATTTTCTGCAGTCACATATCGACATCGACGGCACGGAATACAAGATTGATCCCGTTGGACCCGCCGCACAGGAATTGATCCTGGAGGGCGGATTGGAAGCGTGGGTGAAAAAAACAATCGCCTGATGCTTCCACGGATGTGATATTCCATCAATACAAGGAAATACAATGGAAAAAAGCATTTCAAGACAGATCGCGGAATTCAGTATCGGTCTGCAGTACGAAGACCTTCCCGAAAACGTTGTCTACGAGGTCAAACGCTATCTCTATGACTCCATCGGCTGCGCATACGGGGCCTCGCATACCAGGGACGTGTCCATCATCCGGGATATCTATCGCGATATGGCCGGTAAGGAAGAGGCGACGGTGATCGGATTCGGTGACAAGATGCCGGCGGTGAACGCCACACTTGTCAATGCTCTGATGGTGCGTGCGCTGGACTTCAATGACATCTACTGGAAAGAGGACCCGTCGCATCCCTCCGATATCATTCCCGCCGCACTCGCCGTTGGCGAAATGGTGAATGCGTCCATGAAGAGCGTAATCACGGCCATCGTGCTCGCGTATGAATTCGAACAGAGACTGTGTGAATTTGCCGTTCCCGGTGTACGCGAACGCAAGTGGCATCATGCGACATTGACACAATTTGTCTCACCGATCGTCGCCGGGAAGCTCCTCGGTCTCGACGCAGACCAGATGGTCAACGCCATAGGTATCAACGGCAGTCACAACCATACGATCGGTTGTCCGACTGCCGGAAAGCTGACGATGATGAAAAACACGGTGGATCCGATGGCAGTGCAAACCGGCGTATTTGCTGCCCTGATGGCGAAACAGGGGTACAGCGGTACCGAAGCCGTATTCGAAGGCAAGGAAGGGTTCATGGATGTGTACGGTCCGGACTGGGATCTCGACAAACTGCTCGGCGGCCTTGGCGAATCGTTCAAAATCCTTGAATGCAGCATGAAGGCCTTTCCCACGGAAGCGCTTACGCATACGCATCTGAGCTGCGTGCTAAAACTGGTGACGGAGAACAATATTTCATATGACCAGATCGATGAAGTACGAGTGACGAGCATTGCCCGCGCGTGCGATATCCTCTTCGATCCGCACAAGTACCGTCCGGAATCGCGTGAGACCGCCGATCACTCGCTGCCGTACTGCATCGCGGCATGTCTTGTCGATCACAAGATTACCACGCAGTCGTTCTCCGACGAGAAACTCAAAGACGAACGCATCTGGGCCGTCATTGACAAGATCAAGGGCGAAGCCTCCGTGGAATTCGAAGAAATGTTCCCGGCGAAACAACCCTCGCGTGTTGTCATCCGCACAACGGACGGCAGGGAATTCAGTGAGTATCTTGAATATCCGAAAGGCGATCCTCGTGAACCGATGACTCTCGAGGACCTTGATAACAAGTTCAACGCGTTGTCGACGAAGCTGATGAGTGCGGAAGCGCAGCAGCAGAAGAAAGAAATCATCTTCACAGCGGAGCAGTACTCGGCACGTGATTTCATGAAGAGCCTTATCGTTTAATGTACGACGCATCGATGCGGCCGGGCTTTACTCCGGCCGCACGAGCACTTCACATGCTGTCCAAGCTTTCATATCGCTCCGGCGCCGGAAGACGATCCCGAAATTTCGGACGGGAACTTCGCAGGACCAATCTCCTGGTGTTATTCACCTGGTTGGCATTGATCAGTGTCCTGTCGGCGCAGAAGCTGACGGCCCAGAACCTGGGAGATTATGGATTTGATCACTGGAAGGTAGAAGACGGCCTTTCGCAAGGTACGGTTCTTTCGGTACTCCAGGATTCCAGGGGATATCTGTGGCTCGGCACCCACGACGGGCTCAACAAATTCGACGGCTACGGGTTCAGGATATTCCGAAAGGATTCAGATGATCCATACTCGCTGAATGAGAATATCATCACTGCGCTGGCTGAGGACAGAGATGGAAATATCTGGATCGGGACCGGTGGAGGTGGTGTCAACATTCTGGACCCGCGTAATGAGCGCATGGTGCGTCTGCTTTCACGCATCAACGTCCAATATTCGCGAAGCGGGGGAGTGATCAACGCACTGTGCGTTGACAATGCAGGCACGCTGTGGATCGGGACTGACGGAGATGGCCTTATCGGTTTCTCTCCAGTGGATTCCAGTTTACGCGTATTTCGTCACAATGCGCTCTCCGATATGGGCATCGGGGGAGATTTCATTACAGACATCGCAGTTGCCGACGACGATCATCTGTGGATTGCAGTGCGTGGGGTCGGTGTCGAACTTCTCGATATCACCGACGGCCGATGTCGTCATTTTCTGCGCGATGAGCATTCCGTGAATTCATCTCTACGGAACGGACTGATCCACCTGGCAGTCCAGGATACCACTCGGCTCTGGATTGCAACTTCGCATGCCGGTCTGTTTCTGCTTGAGCGGACCTCTGAGCACGATGGCAGAATCCACAAAGTGCCGCCACCTGATAGAAATCCAGTCTCAACCATCCGCAGTCTGATCGTCGATAAACATGATCAGCTCTGGATTGGTACCGATATAGACGGGCTTCTGATGATGGATACGAGGAGCATGCGGTACAGGACGTATTCCCATCAGATATTCGACGAACGTTCGTTGCAGCGTGCAGGTATCACTTCGCTCTACGAGGACCGTTCGGGAAATATCTGGATCGGGATGAACGGGAGAGGAGTGAGCGTGTGGTCGGACGCGGCAAAGCCGTTCCATCTCATGCGTGCTAGTGGGGGCAGTCCGACAAAAATCACCGTACGCAGTATCCGCGCCATCTATCAGGATGCGGACAGCATTCTCTGGATCGGTGGGTATACCGGCCTTAACAGGATTGACAGAAGAACGGGAGAACTGAGAGTATACCCGCGTATCGCAGCGACCGGAAAGCGCGGCCGGGCCGTAAAGGGATTATACAACACGAATATCTTCTCTATCCACCCTGATCCTGACGATCCATTCGGCTCACTGTATCTGGGTACGGAGGGTGATGGGTTGTATCGCCTTGACATCGCAAGAGGTGTGATACATCGCCTGCCTATCGGAGTGTCGCCGGATTCTCCGCATCTGCGGGGTATGGCGATATACGAAATATTCGTCGATTCAAAGCACAACCTCTGGATCGGGACAGAAAAGGGACTGAGCTGCCAGTTTGCCGGAGACGAACACTTCACCCATTTCGAACATGATCCGCATAATCCGTTCAGTCTGAACTACGGTTCGATTCACTGCGTCTATGAAGACTCAAACGGGTATATCTGGATCGGGAGCGACAGGGGTGGCCTGGGCCTGTTTAATCCCACCAATCGAGACTTCACGCGGTTTGCTCACAATCCTGATGATCCGAGCACACTCAGCAGCAATCGCATCTATTCCATATATGAAGACCAGAGGCGAATGCTCTGGATCGGCACTTCCTCAGGGCTGAACAGTCTGAATATGAAGAACGGCAGTTTTCGCCATTTCACCACAAACGACGGTCTGCCGAACGATGTCATTTACGGAATTCTCGAGGATGAAAAGACGTATCTCTGGTTGAGCACAAACCGAGGACTCGCGCGATTTCATCCTTTTCGCGGTGTGATGGAAGAGTTCGATGCCTCTGATAATCTGCAGGGCGAAGAATTCAATGCCGCGGCTAGCTTTCGTACTTCCGATGGAGAGATGTTTTTTGGCGGGGTGGATGGGCTGACCCATTTCATGCCGATGGAGATCCAGAAGAACCCGTATATACCCCCGATCGCAATCACAAGCTGCAGCGTTGCCGATCGTCGCATTCTCCCGCGGTGGAATGCTGAGACGGGGCGTGATCTGTACGAGATAGAATATGGAGAAGAAACGGTCACGTTCTCATATGCTGCCCTGAGTTTGTATCGCGCTAAAAAGAATCGGTATCGCTACCGTCTCGACGGTATAAATCATCAATGGATTGAAGCCGGACATGACCGGGATATTACGTTTGTATCGCTGCCCCCCGGCCACTACGTGTTCAGGGTGAAGGGCTCGAACAACGACGACAACTGGAACCAGAAAGGCACGGCGGTCGAACTGGTTATCAAAGCTCCATTCTGGAGTTCGTGGTGGTTCCGAGGCATCCTGGCCGTGCTTCTCCTGCTTGTCATGACGGCTCTATACCGCTGGCGCGTCGCGCTCATCAGACGGCAGGAACGGATCCTGAGCACGACCGTGGAAGAGCGCACTGCTGAGCTGCGACACTCCAATGCGTCATTGCTGCAGGAGATCGAAGAGAGGAAGAAGGCTGAGCAGCTCGCATACCGGGCGAATGCCACCAAAACGGAATTCCTGGCACACCTCAGCCATGAGATCCGTACTCCCATGAATGCGATACTCGGATTCACTGAGCTGCTGCAGAACCAGGTTGAGAAAGAAGACCATCGCTCGCATCTCCGGTCCATCGAAATCTCCGGCAATGCACTCCTCACGCTGATCAACGACATTCTGGATTTGTCCAAAATAGAAGCCGGGCGGCTTGAACTGGAATTCAATCCGATCGACATACGCGATCTGCTCATGGAAGTCCGTCACGTTTTTGCCTTCCAGATCCAGAAAAAAGGCATCGATTTTGTGATCGCCCATGATGAATCGATTCCTCCGAGTCTGCTGCTCGACGAAGTGCGAACCAGGCAGATCCTTTTCAATCTTGTCGGGAACGCGGTGAAATACACCGACAACGGGGCCGTGACGATAGAGACACGGGCTTCGGATATTTCTGCGGCTTCATGCACCCTCCATATCCTGGTGCGGGACACTGGTATCGGTATCGCACCTTCGCAGCTCGCCTCGATCTTCGAGCCGTTTCACAGAGGCTCGCGGTTGAGAACGGGAGAACGGGCGGGGTCGGGTCTTGGGCTTGCGATAACGCAGCGACTCGTCGAGGCGATGGGCGGAACGATTCAGGTGGACAGCAAACTCGGCCAGGGCAGTGTTTTCCGCATTCGGATTCCGAGAACACGTGTGGCATCCGTTGATGCGTTCACGAGAGAGGTCGCACTGGAAGACCTTGCACTCAGCATGCCCGAAGCCAGCCACCCCAACACGAAAGCAGCAGAAACTGAAGAAGCACTCACTGAAGATAGAAGGGAGGTCCTTCGTCTCTTGCTTCAAGAACTGAACCGGGAGTGCATGCCTCTGTGGAAAAAGGTCAGGAAAAGCCATCACATACAGGAGATGGAAGAGCTGGCAGGGCGTGTGCATGTCCATGCTGAAAAAGCGGGATTTTCTCCCCTTGTTCTATGGAGTGATATGCTCAAGAATCAGACGAAAAACTTTGATATGGACCATATCCCGATTACATTACAGCAATTCTCTGAAAAGCTTTCCGAACTCAAACGTATCACGGAAAGCGAAGCCTGAACACCAGTCCGGATGAGATCATTTCGTGATAGCGGCGCGTCCATTGTTACTGATCGTCGACGATGTTTCTCGAAACCTGCAGGTTCTCGGAAATTTCCTGCGTGAGGAGAACTACGATATTTCCGCCGCCATCAGTGGAAAGCAGGCAATTACCATCGCGAAGGAGACCGGTCCGGATCTGATTCTCCTCGATATCATGATGCCTGAGCTGGACGGATTCGAGACATGCCGGAGGTTGAAAGAAGATCCGGCGACACGCGACATTCCCGTCATTTTCCTCACAGCACGTACATCGACCGAAGATCTGATCAAGGGGTTTTCCCTCGGAGCGGTGGACTATATCACCAAACCGTTTCATCGGCAGGAACTGATCGCTCGAGTTGCAACGCACCTCGAGTTGAAGCGATCACATGAGGAGCTCTGGAAAACCATCCGGGATAAGGACAAGTTTTTCTCCATCATCGCGCATGACCTCCGTGGACCGCTCGGCAGCTTCATGAGTATTTCCGAGTATGTTTCGGAGAATATCGAGGAATTGGAGATCGAGGATATCAAACCGCTCTTCAAGGAAATGCAGAACACCGGCAAAGGTGTCTACTCGCTGCTGGAAAATCTTCTGGAATGGTCCCGGATTCAACTGGGCACGATCTCTTTTACTCCAGAGGAATTCGACCTCGAGACCGTTTTCGAAAAGACGTACAATTTGCTTCGGGTTCAGGCGGAGCGAAAGGATATCGACCTGCGCATCGAGGCTGAGGGGGTGCGAGTGCGGGCGGACAGAAACATGATCTCGACGGTACTACGCAACCTTGTCTCGAATGCGGTCAAGTATACCCCAAGAGGCGGGCGTATCAGCGTCACGCATCAGAAGCGCGTCAGAGATGGACTTGTGTTCGTCAGTGTGCAGGACAGCGGTGTCGGCATGGAGGCGCATCGCGTGGCATCGCTCTTCGATATTGCGGATGCGCGCAGCACCCTGGGAAC